>JAKOVT010000105.1 GCA_029781935.1 Actinomycetes bacterium
GTGGTAGAAGATCAGCGCCGAGCTCACACCGAGCGCGTCGGCGACGTCGCCGACGCGCGTGCGCGCGAAACCGCGCTTGGTCACCTCGGCCTCGGTCGCGGCGAGGATCTCCTCACGGCGCACCTCGACCTTGCGTCTTGCCACGATCGGACCCTATCGATCCGCGTGCCAGGATGGTCGGGTGGTGACGGCGACGAGGACCCGCAACCTCGCGCTGGCCACGGCATCGGTCTTCCTGCTCAACGGCCTCATCATCTCGACGTGGCTCTCGCGGCTGCCGGCGACCAAGGCACGGCTGGACGCCGATCCGCGCACGATCGGCCTGGTGCTGCTGATGACGGGGCTCGGGTCGCTCGTCGCGATGCCGTGGGTCGGACCGCTCGCCGGCCGGTGGGGCAGCCGTCGCATCGAGGTCGCGACGTCGATCAGCACCGGTCTCCTGCTCCTGCTCCTGGCCGTAGCGCCGAACCCGGTCGCGCTCGGCGCGCTGCTGTTCGTCTTCGGCGCGGGCCTCGGGTCGTGGGACGTCGCGATGAACATCCAGGGCTCGCACGTCGACCGCGCCGCCGGCCGCGACTTCATGCCGCGCTACCACGCCTGCTGGAGCGTCGGCGCGTTCGTCGGCGCCGCGCTCGGCGCAGGCGCCGCAGCCCTCGGGCTGCCGCTCATCGTGCACTTCGGGCTGGCCGCGGTGATCTCCGTCGGCGGCACGCTCGCGATCCTCTCCCGCTGGTGGGACGACGACCGCGCCGACTCCGCGGAGCAGAACTCGGTGCGCAGCCACCGGCTCTTCAGCCGCGTGCTCGTGCTCATCGGCGTCATGACCCTCTGCGGCACGATGCTCGAGGGCGCCGCCGCCGACTGGGTCGCCCTCTACGTCTCCGGCGACCGCGGCCAGGCCGACTCGGTCGCGGCGTTCGCCTACGCCGTGTGGGCCGTCGCCATGGCCGCGTCGAGGTTCTCCGGCACCGCGCTCATCGCCCGCTTCGGCCGCGCCCGATCTGTTCGCGTCGCCGGGCTGCTCGCCGCGGCCGGCGTCGCCTCCGTCCTCGCCCTGCCCGGGGTCGCTGGCATCGTCCTCGGCCTCGTGCTGTGGGGCGGCGGCGTCGCGCTCGTGTTCCCGGCCGCGATGAGCGCCGGCGGCGAGCAGCCCGGCCGCGCCGCCGACGGCATCGCGACCGTCTCGACGATCGGGTACGGCGGGTTCCTCGTCGGCCCGCCGCTCGTCGGGCTGCTCGCCAACGGCATCGGTCTCGGTACGGCGTTGTGGGTGCTCGTCCCGCTCGGCGTCGCCATCGCCGTCCTCGCCCCCGTCGTCTCCCCGCCCCGGTAGCCCTGCCGGGTCAGGCGAGGTCGCGGGGGATCTGCTCTCGCCACTGGCGCTCGGCGACGATCTCGTCGCCCTCGCGGCAGACCAGGGTGATCCAGACGTCGAAGACCGACTCCCCCGCGTGCACCTCCAGCGTGCTGCGGCTGGTGACGTCGACCGGCTCGCCCGTGCCGTCGTCGGCGAAGCGCAGCGTGAACGACACGTCGGCGGACGCGAGCTGCTCGAAGGTGCGGGTCGAGACCGACACGCGGCCGCCGTAGTGCTCCACGACCGAGCCGTAGGGCGCGTCGTACGTCGAGCCGTGGTCGACCACGCAGGTCGTCGTACGTCGGAGCACGTCGCGCTCGACGCGCCAGACGACGCCGTCGGCGCTCTCGCCCGCGTCCGTGTCCCCCGGGGCGAACTCGGGGACCGGCCCGGATCCGCGCGGGTCGTAGGCCGGCAGCTGGAGCAGCGCCGACCGGATCGACAGCGTCACGGGCTTCGGCGGGGCCGCCGTGTTGGGCCAGTCGGCACCGGCGATCGCGAGGCGGAGCGTGTGCCCGGGCCGGAAGGCCCACGCCGTGGCCTCGAGCTCGACGGAGACCTCGTAGACCTGGCCCGGCTCGAGCGCCTCGACGACGTCCATGCCGTCGCGGCGCGTCAGGTTCAGCGTGCCCCGGGTGACGAGCGTGGAGGTGCCGTCGACGGCGACGTCCTGCAGCTTGCACGTGACGGTCGCGACCGGCGCCGACGACGTGAGCGACACGACCACCCGCGGATTGCCCGCGATCTCGAGCTCCTCCGGGTCGAGGTCCCACGTGAGCGAGTCGGCGTCGTCGTGGCGCTGGTCGAGCGGCTGCCCCCAGGGCAAGTGGCCCGCGCACGAGATCCACGCGGCAGTCCCGACGTCGGGCTTCACGGCGTACGGCGGACGACCGATCAGCGGGTACTCGACCCACGACGTCCGCTCCGATGGCCAGGTGTCGGCGCGCCACTCCCCCGGCACGTGGTCGAGGTCGGGCTCGGGCCGGTGCGAGGCGCGGGCGTACCAGACCGCCTCGGGCTCGGCATCGATGCCGTTCTCGATCCCGCGCAGCCAACGGTCCCACCAGCGCACCATCTCGGGCACGAGGTCGATCCGCGGGCCGGGCAGCGACGACGACGTCGACGCGTGCGCCCAGGGTCCGGCGAGGAGTCGACGCGGGACGTCGTTCTTCGCGAGCTCGGCCATCATCCGGAAGCTGTTGTTGCGGTAGCCGTCGGCCCAGCCGGCCACGATCATCGTGGGGATCGCGATCCGGTCGTACGCCGGACGCACCGACCCGTGGCGCCAGTAGGCGCCGTCGCGCTGCTGACGCATCCAGGTGAGCAGCCACGGCTCGTGCTCGGCGATGCGCGCCTGCCACTCGCTGCGCCACCCCGGGCCGAACACCGCGGGCACGGGCGGCAGCGCGTTCATCGGCGTCATGTAGTGGCAGTAGTCGACGAGGTCGATCCACTTCCGGAGGCCGCCCATGTAGTGGACGTCGTCGGTGTGCCGGTCGTCGGTCGCGTAGATCGCGATGACGGCCTTGAGGTTCTCGGGCCGCTCGCAC
>JAKOVT010000131.1 GCA_029781935.1 Actinomycetes bacterium
CTCGTCGTCGACGCCGCGACGTACGCCGTGTCGGCAGTCCTGCTCAGCTTCGTGCGGGCCGGGTCGCGCTCGGATGCGCGAGCGGGGTCCTCGTCGATGCTCGACGACCTCGCGCACGGCTGGCGGGAGTTCACCTCGCGGCGCTGGGTCTGGCTCATCGTCGTCCTGTTCGCGCTGTCGAACTTCGGCTTCACCGCGGGGATCAGCGTCCTCGGGCCGGTGCTGGCGCTCGATGCCTACGACGGCGCACCGAGCTGGGCGGCCGTGATGGTGTCCTTCTCGCTCGGCACGCTCGTCGGCGTGGTCGTGGCGATGCGGCTCAAGCCGACGCACCCGCTGCTCGTCGGCATGCTCGCGCAGGTGGTGGTCGCAGCGCCGCTCGTCGCGATGGCGGTGCCGACATCGTTGCCGGTGCTCGTCGTCGTGTCGTTCGTGTGCGGGGTCGGCGTCGACATCTTCGAGATCATGTGGATCACGTCTCTCCAGCAGCACATCCCCCCGGAGTCGCTGTCGCGGGTGTCGTCCTACGACTGGTTCGGATCGCTGGCGCTGACCCCTGTCGCGCTCGCGGTCGCCGGTCCCCTGGAGTCCTGGCTGGGGCTGCAGGGCGCGCTCTGGGTGTGCGCCGCGCTCGGCGCGACGGCCTGCCTCGGCATCCTCGACCCGCAGATCCGGAGGCTCCGCGCGCGACCGTCGTGAGGCTCGCGGCGTACCCGGTGTGACCTACCGGTCAGTAGCGGCGGTGGCCTGGAAGCGCTTACCTCGACCGTGGAAGGATGGGCGGCGAGATCCGGGGCAGCGACGCCCGCGGACCCGTCCCACCGTCGCGAGGAGCGCGCTTCCCATGCCTATCGCCACCCCTGAGGTCTACGCCGAGATGCTCGACCGCGCCAAGGCCGGTCAGTTCGCCTACCCGGCGATCAACTGCACGTCGTCGCAGACCATCGTCGCCGCCATCCGCGGCTTCGCCGAGGCCGAGTCCGACGGCATCGTCCAGTTCTCCTGGGGCGGCGCGGAGTTCGCGTCCGGCCAGGCCGTGAAGGACATGGTCACCGGCGCCGTCGCGCTGGCGGAGTTCGCGCACGTCGTCGCCGAGAAGTACGACGTCCAGATCGCGCTGCACACCGACCACTGCCCCAAGGACAAGCTCGACGGCTACATGCGCCCGCTGATCGACGTGTCGCTCGAGCGCGTCGCCGCAGGCAAGCTGCCGCTGGTCCAGTCGCACATGTGGGACGGCTCGGCCGTGCCGCTCGACGAGAACCTCGACATCGCCGAGGAGCTCCTCGACAAGTGCCACCGCGCGAACATCATCATGGAGCTCGAGATCGGCGTCGTCGGCGGCGAGGAGGACGGCGTCACCGCCGCCCACGACGCCAAGCTGTTCTCGACCCCCGAGGATGGCCTCGCCACCGCGGCGAAGCTCGGCCTCGGCGAGCGCGGCCGCTACATGGTCGCCGCGACCTTCGGCAACGTGCACGGCGTCTACAAGCCCGGCAACGTCGTCCTCACACCGATCATCCTCAAGCAGATCCAGGACGCCGTCGGCGAGAAGTACGGCAAGGACAAGCCGTTCGACCTCGTCTTCCACGGCGGCTCGGGCTCGCTGCTCTCGGAGATCCGCGAGGCGCTCGACTACGGCGTCGTCAAGATGAACATCGACACCGACACCCAGTACGCGTTCACCCGCCCGGTCGTCGACCACATGTTCACCAACTACGCCGGCGTCCTCAAGGTCGACGGCGAGGTCGGCAACAAGAAGCAGTACGACCCGCGCGCCTGGGGCAAGCTCGCCGAGGCCGGCATGGCCGCGCGCGTCGTCCAGGGCTGCGAGGACCTGCGCAGCGCCGGTACCCGCATCAAGTAGTCCTCCTCCTCCTCCTCGAAGGCCCGCCGACCGCTCGTGGTCCGGCGGGCCTTCGTGCCTCCCGTCCCCCTGGCTGTTCGCACCGCCACAGACGGTCCGCGCGACGTCACTGCTCGAACGCACGGTCCGCGCGACGTCACTGCCCGAACGCACGGTCCGCGCGACGTCACTGCCCGAACGCACGGTCCGGGCGACGTCACTGCCCGAACGCACGGTCTGCGCGACGTCACTGCTCGAGCGCACGGTCTGCGCGACGTCACTGCTCGAGCGCACGGTCCGCGCGACGTCACTGCCCGAACGCACGGTCCGGGCGTCGTCACTGCTCGAGCGCACGGTCTGCGCGGCGTCACTGCTCGAGCGCACGGTCTCGCGGCTGGTTTCCGTGCGTTCGGGCAGTGACGTCGGAGTGCCGAGCCGTCGAGTCGGCTGTCCCCAGTGGTCGTGCGACCCACTGCTGTCCCCAGCCCTGCGAGCGTCGGCGGCACAGCACCGTCCTCGGGCGGCAGCCTCGGCCGCATGTCAGCGCATGCGTCGTCGATCGCCCGTGTCCACCACCTGCTCGAGGGGCTCGGGCCAGGACCCTGGCCCGTCGCGGACCTGCTCGCCCTCGGCTGGACGCGCGGGCAGCTCCAGCGGGCGGTGGCAGCGCGGCTGCTCGAGCGGCCTCGCCGCGGTGTGTACGCAGCGGGTCCGCTGCCGGCGCAGCTCTCGCTCGCGGTGGAACCGGCTCGCCTGCCGGACGGTGCGACCGCGGCGGCACGACGAGTCGCCGGTGCGCGGCCGACGAGCCTGCACGGATCGCGGTTGCGCGCCCTCTCGCGCCGCCTCCCGCGCTCCGCCGTGTTCAGCCACGCCTCCGCCGGCCGCGAGCTGGGCCTCTGGCTGCCCTTCCCGTCGGACCCGGTCGCCCACGTCACCATCCCGGGTCAGGCGGATCGCGAGGACGCCGGCCTCCGCGTGCACGGATCGGGGCTGCCCGACTCGGTCGTCGTCCGCCGCGAGGGGCTGGCGCTCACCGACGTACGCAGGACGGCGGTCGACCTCGCTCGTCCCTGCGACCTCCCCCACGCGCTCATCCCCGTCGACAGCGCGATGAGGCTCCTGCTCGAGCAGGAGTGCCGGGATCTCGACCGCGCTCTCCGCCAGCGCCTCGTTCCTCACGATGCCATCGAGCGCGTGCGGGCCAGCTTCGACGAGGTCCTGGACTCCATGCCGGCGTGGCCCGGCGTGCGCACGGCGCGGGCCGCTGTGGCGGCGGCTGATCCGGCGAGCGCCTCGCCGTACGAGAGCTGGTCCCGTGGCTGGATGCTCGCGGTGGGCATGCCGGCTCCTGAGCTGAACGTGATCCTCGTGGGTGCCTCGGGACGCGAGTACGTCGTGGACTTCCTGTGGCGCGATCGGGGACTGATCGGTGAGGCGGACGGGCTGTCCAAGTACGGGACGACCGCCGACGAGATCCGCCGCTCGATGCGGGCGGAGAAGGATCGGCAAGCAGATCTCGAGGCCGCGGGGTGGCGCTTCGCCCGCTGGGTCGTGGGCGACAGCGGCGCCACGATCGTCGCGCGCGTCGGGCGCGCTCTGTACCTCCCGACGTCGTCCACCCAGCGAGCTCTGCGCCGCGGGGCGTGACCACCCCCCGCCCCCGCCCCGATCCGGACGACGCGGAAGGCGGGGCTGCCCGACCGCCCCGCGTCGCGACGTCACTGCTCGAGCGCACGGTCCGCGCGGTGTCACTGCTCGAGCGCACGGTCCGCGCGGTGTCACTGCTCGAGCGCACGGTCCGCGCGACGTCACTGCCCGAGCGCACGGTCCGCGCGGTGTCACTGCTCGAGCGCACGGTCTGCGCGATGTCACTGCCCGAATGCACGGTCCGCGCGGTGTCACTGCTCGAGCGCACGGTCCGCGCGACGTCACTGCTCGAGCGCACGGTCCGCGCGATGTCACTGCTCGAGCGCACGGTCTCGCGGCTGGTTTCCGTGCGTTCGGGCAGTGACGTCGCCGGAGGGGTGGCATCGTCCGAGGCGGGAGGTGGGTCATGGGCAGGGTGGTGATCGCGTGCTTCCGGCCGCTGCCGGGGAAGGCGGACGCGCTGCGGGCGCTGACCGAGACGCACGTGCAGCGGCTGCGCGACCTGGGGCTCGCGACGTCGCGGTCGGGCATCGCGATGGAGACGGCGGACGGCGACGTGGTCGAGGTGTTCGAGTGGGTCTCGGAGGAGGCCATCGCGTCCGCGCACGAGAACGCCGAGGTCCGGGCGATGTGGGCGGAGTACGAGCAGTGCTGCACCTACATCCCGATGTCCGAGCTGGCCGGGGCCGGCGACCTGTTCCCCGACTACACCCCGCTGCCGACCGTCGGCCCACCACTGGGGAGGGTCGGCTGACCTCCCGGAGGACCGGCCGACCGAGCGGGAGTGCGCGCGGCCGGGCACCGGCTGACCCGCGGAGGCGGGAGCGACCGGGCTGCGGCAGGATCGGGACGTGACCACGCCGATGGACCAGAACCTGCTGGGCGGACCGGATCCGACGTACCTGCCCGACGACCCCGAGCCGCGCACGCTGCTCGACGAGGGCGTCGACCCCTACGCCGTCGCGGCCGACCACCCCACGAGCAGCCTGGCCTGGGCCGTGCTCGCCGACCAGGCCTTCGCGGA
>JAKOVT010000141.1 GCA_029781935.1 Actinomycetes bacterium
CAGGGCGCGCGCGGAGTCGACGAGGTCGTTCGCGGCGGCGACCTGCGCGGGCGGGACGTTCTCGCCGAAGTAGACGACGTCGGGCTTGAGCAGCCCGCCGCAGACGTCGCAGTCGACGACGGTGAACCCGTCGAGCTGCTCGTCGGGCAGGTCGACGTCGCCGTCCGGGTTCACGGCGGTGACCGTGGCGCCCCAGTCGCGGTTCGCGTCGTCGAGGCGCGCGCGCACCTCCGAGCGCGGTACGACGCGTCCGCACGCGAGGCAGCGCACCCGGTCGAGCCTGCCGTGCAGGTCGACGACGCACCGCGACCCGGCAGCCTCGTGGAGGCCGTCGACGTTCTGGGTCACGACGCCGTCGAGGACACCGCGCTGCTCCAGGGCGGCGAGGGCGAGGTGGCCGTCGTTGGGGCGGGCGCGGGTCATGAGCTGCCAGCCGACGTGGCTGCGCGCCCAGTACCGGCGCCGCGCGACGGCGTCGCGCGTGAAGGTCTGGTAGGTCATCGGCGCGTGGCGTCGTTGCGCGGCGCCCGACGGGCCGCGGTAGTCGGGGATGCCCGACTCGGTGGAGATGCCCGCGCCGGTGAGCGCGACGACGCCCCCTCCCGCCACGAGGGAGGCGAGGGCGTCGATCGGCGGCGTCACCGGTCCATCCTGCCCGCCGCTGCCGGGTCCCGCCTCGCGAGCGGCCGTCGGCATCGCGAGGAGCCGCCTCCAGCGCTTGCCTCGACGGCCCCGCAGGCCGTGGGATGCGGGCATGACGCACGCAGAGGGGTTCTCCGAGCTCGCCGTCCAGCTCCAGGAGCAGCGGCAGGAGGCGCTGCACCACGGCCTCGAGCTCGTCGGTTCGGCGTGGCGGTCGTTCGACCAGCCGCGCCCGGCGCAGCCACCGATCTCCGAGCACACCCTCGAGATCGCCGACGCGCCGCTGCCGGGCACCGGTGTCGGCGTGCCCGCCGCGCTCGACGTGGCCGCGCACATCCTCGACGAGTCGCTCGCGCACGCGCGGCCGCGCTACTTCGGCTACATCGGGTCCTCGGGTCTCGAGTCGGCCGTGCTCGCCGATGCGCTCGCCACGTCGCACGACACCAACCTCGCGGCGGAGTCCGCGGCGGCGTACCTCGTCGAGCAGCAGGCCCTGCGCTGGATGGCGGAGTACGTCGGATACCCGCTCGGCGGCGGCACGTTCACCAGCGGCGGCATGCAGTCGAACCTGACCGCGCTCATGGCCGCGCGCACCCGAGCCTTCCCCCTCAGCCGGGTCGACGGGCTCGCCGACGCCGTACCCGTGCTGTACGCGTCGTCGGACGCGCACTCGAGCATCGAGCGGGCGGTCGAGGTGCTCGGCCTCGGGAGCGGGAACCTCCGGCGGGTGCCGATCGACGAGCACCGTCGGATGGATCCCCGTGCGCTGAGCGCGATGCTGGACCGCGACGTGGACGCCGGACGCGTGCCCGTCGCCGTCGTCGCGACCGCTGGCACGACCATCACCGGTGCCGTGGACCCGCTCGCGGCGATCGCCGACGTGTGCGCCGACCACGGCGTGTGGATGCACGTCGACGGCGCGTACGGACTCCCCGCCGCGGCCAGCTCCTCGGCCGGCCTCCTCTTCGCCGGCCTGGACCGGGCCGACTCCGCGAGCGTCGACGCGCACAAGTGGATGTTCGTGCCGAAGGCCTGCAGCGTCCTGCTCGTGCGGGACCAGGAGAGCCTGACGCGCGCGTTCCGGCACGACGCGTCGTACATGGTCGAGGAGGAGGGCTACCGGCACCCGGTCGACGGCACTCTCGAGTACTCCCGACCGTTCCGCTCGCTCAAGCTCTGGACCGCGTTCCGCGCGCACGGGGCGGACGCCTTCCGCGACGCGATCGAGCGGAACCTGCTGCTCGCCCGCCACCTGCACGGGCTCGCGTCCGAGCACCCGCGCTTCGAGCCGCTGCTCCCGCCACCCGACCTCTCGATCGTGCCGCTGCGGCGTATCCCGTCGACCGGCGACGTCGACGCGCACAACATGCGGCTCGCGCGCGAGCTGCAGAAGGACGGCAGGGTCTACGTGACCAGCGCGGTCATCGACGGCGTGGCGTGCCTGCGGCCGTGCATCGTGAACTACCGCACCCGGACCGCCGACGTCGAGGCGATCCTCGATGTCGCGGACGAGGTGGGTGCGAAGATCGAGAACGCCTGAGCCGCAAGGGCTCAGGGACCCTTGTGCTCCTGGACGATGTTGCCGCCGTCGACCACGAACGTCTGGCCCGTGACGGAGGACGCCTCGTCGCTCGCGAGGACGCCGACGACCGCCGCCACCTCGTCCGGGCGGCCGCACCGGCCCACCGGGGTGTAGGTGCCGGCGACCAGCTCGTCGTCCTCCGACGACCCGGTCGCGATCCAGCCGGGGCTCACCGAGCTGCACGTGATGCCATGCGGGCCCTCCTCGATCGCGAGGGTGCGCACCAACCCGTCGATGCCCGCCTTCGCCGTCGCGTACGCCGAGCTGCCCGACGCCGAGACGAACGGCCCGGTCACGCTCGACACCATCACGACGCGGCCATGCCCCTGCGCGCGCATCACCGGCACGGCAGCGCGGGTGAGGTGCACCGCGGTCATGAGGGTGATGTCGAGCTGGCGCAGCCAGGCGTCGAGCGGCTGCTCCACGAGGGTGCCGCCGGCGATACTGACGCCGGTCTGCACCATGCCGGCGTTGTTGACGAGCACGTCGAGCCGGCCGAGGTGCCCGACGGTCTCGTCGACGAGCCGCTGCGCCTGGTCGGGGTCGGTGAGGTCGGCGAGCAGCGCGATCGCGTCGCACCCCTCGGCCGACAGCTCGCCCGCTCGCTCGTGCACGCGATCCGACGTCGCGCTCACCACGACACGCGCACCCATCCGCCCGAGCAGCCGCGCCGTCGCGAACCCGATCCCGTCGGGTGCACCCGCCCCCGTCACGAGCGCAGCACGACCGACCAACGAGTACGGAGCCACCACGCCCCCGAGGCTATCCACACCCCGTCCCACCCTTCATGCGGATGCGTCGGTGTCGGGGTGCTCGCGGGCGAGGACCATCATGCGTTCCTCGATGGTGGCGGGCACGGGGGCGACCTCCGCCGCGATGCCGGCTGCTGCCAGCACGGCGCGGAGCCGATCGGGATCGTCGTCGGCGACGCGTACGTCGCGTCCGGCCAGCATCACGGGCGCCCCGGCGTCGTTGAGCGCGGAGAAGGCGGCCGCCCAGTCCGGGGTCCGGACCGCCCAGGCCTGCGTGCCACCCACGATGTCGGCGGCGCTGCCCTGCGCGACGAGCCGGGCGCGCGACATGAGCAGGAGCCGGTCGCACTGCTCGGCCTCCTGCATGTAGTGGGTCGTGACGAGCACGCCGGCACCGCGCTCGGCCTGCTCGCGGATGGTGTCCCACAGCGCGGCGCGCGCGACGGCGTCGACGCCGGACGTCGGCTCGTCGAGCACGACGAGCTCGGGGGAGTGGGCCAGCGCGGCCAGGAAGGCGAGTTGGCGCTGCAGGCCGAGCGACAGGTCGCGCACGAGGCTGTCCGAGGTCGCGGTCAGCGGCTCGGGCAGGGTCGGCAGCGGCGCGCCGTACGCCTGGCAGACGAACGCGAGGTTCTCCGACACCGTCAGGTCGCCGTAGAGCCCGAGCCCCTGCGACACGTATCCCAGACGTCGTCGGCGCTCGCGATCCGGTGGGCCGCCGAGGATCTCGACGTCGCCGCCGGACGTCGGCAGCAGCCCGAGCAGCATGCGGATGAGTGTCGTCTTGCCGGCACCGTTCGCGCCGAGGAGGCCGACGACCTCGCCTGCCCGCACCTCCAGCGACACGTCGTCGACCGCGGTGAACGCGCCGAACACCCTGGTCGCGCGGGTGACCCGCGCCAGCACGGTCATGCGGCGCCGGCCCGTCGGGCGAGCGAGAGCGCCACCACCGCATCCTCGAGGTCGGGCACGACCACCTGCGCGTCCGCAGGGAGCTCGGAACCAGCAGGCCACTGCTCGTGGTGCAGCAGGCCGCGCCGCCACGACCTGCCGTGGTCGTGGCGCACGGGCGAGACCGTGATGGTGCCGGGCACCGCGGCGATCACCTCGTCGAGCGTGCCCTCGGCGAGCACCTGGCCGGCGTCCAGGGCCAGCAGACGCGCGGCCCGCTCGGCCTCGTCGAGGTACGTCGTCGACATCACGACCGCCGCGCCGGCGGCCGCCGCCTCGGACACCAGGCGCCACAGGTCGACGCGGCTCACCGGGTCGACCCCGGTGCTCGGCTCGTCGAGCACCAGCAGCTGCGGCTCGTGGACCATCGCGAGGCAGAAGCCCAGCTTGCGGCGCATGCCTCCCGACAGCTGCGCCGACGTCCGGTCCGAGGCGGTGGTGAGGCCCGCGCGCTCGAGCAGCTCGTCGCGCCGTGCATCCAGGTGCGCACCGGACAAGCCGTAGATCCCGCCGACGAAGTCGACGTTCTGACGCACCGTCAGCGCCGGCCAGCTGCCCGTCGTGGCCGGCAGGTAGCCGATCGACCGCGGATCGGGGGCGGCGACGTCCCCCTCGTCCAGGACGACCTCCCCCACCAGCGCTCGCAGCAGCGTCGTCTTGCCCGCACCGTCGCCACCGACCACCGCGACGACGCTGCCCGGTTCGACCTCGAGCGTCACGTCGTCGAGGGCGAGGTGGGTGCCGAGCCGCACGCGGGCACGGCGTACGCCGAAGCTCATGGCGCCGAAGCTCATGGCGCCGGAGCCTCGTGCTCGTGGCGCGCCGGCTCGTGCGACCGGCGGCGGCCGGGCGCGAGGTCGCGCCGGAACCGCAGCGTCGCGCCGGTGAACACGACGAACGCCATCACCGTCAACACGGCGAACGGGATCCAGAGCGAGGCGAGGGATGCGCCGCGCAGCATCACGCCCTGGCTGATCATCGTGAAGTAGGTGAGCGGCAGCAGGTAGCCGATCCAGCGCACACCGGGTGCCATCGCGTCGAGCGGGAAGATCATGCCGCTGAGCAGGATCTGCGGGAGCAGGAAGAAGAACGCGGTCTGGATCGCCTGCCCGGTCGTCTGCGAGATCGTCGAGATGAAGACGCCGAGCCCGAGGACGACGAACAGGAACAGCGCAGCTCCGAGCGCGAACACGAACGGGTTGCCGTTGAACGGCACCTGGAACAGCAGCATCCCGATCACCGTGATCGCGACCATGTCGATCGAGGCGAGCAGGAAGTAGGGCGCGATCTTGCCGAGGATGACCTGGGTCGGCTTGATCGGCATGACGGCGAGCTGCTCGAGCGTCCCGGACTCCCGCTCCTTGACCAGCCCGATGCTCGTCACGATCGTGCCGATGAAGGTGAGGATCAGGCCGATGATCGCGGGCACCATGACCCACGACGTCTCGAGGTCGGGGTTGTAGAGGACCTGCGTGGTGACCTTGTCGCCGAGCCGGTTCAGCACCGACACCGTCGCCTGGGCCGCGAACAGGTTGGACCCGTCGACGAGGGCGAGCACCGGCGTCTGACCGGTCACGAACGCGACGTCGACGGTGTTGTCCTGCAGCAGCTGCTCGGCGTAGGCCTGGTCCTGACCGGCGTCGGTGACCGTCACGTCGAAGAAGGAGGACGGCAGGATCGCGGCCACGGCATCGGCCTGCGGCCCCACCACCGCGGTCTTCACGGTCTCGACGTTGAAGCTGGCGGCGTAGCCGAAGATCACCAGCAGCAGCAACGGCATCGCCACGAGCATGCCGAGCGTCCGGCGGTCGCGCCGCAGCTCGCGGAACTCCTTGAGGATCATCGCGCGCACGGCGACGACGCTAGACCCGCGAGGGCCCCCGTGGCAGCCGCGACGGCTCGCGAGCTACGCCTCGCGCACGACCCGCACGAGCGAGAGGTCGGGCACGTAGGCGCCGCGCACGTGGCCGAAGGGTGCGGCCGCCGTCTCGCGGAGGAACGTGAGGTTCTCCGCGGTGATCTCCTCGCCGGGCATGAGGTTGGGGATGCCCGGCGGGTACGCCGCGACGCTGTCGGCCGACACGCGGCCCACGGCGTGGTCGACCGGGACGACGTCGGCCTCCGCGAACCAGGCCTCGCGCACCGTCATCCGGCGCGGACCCGCCGGCGGCGGGCTCGACACCTCGCGGTGCGCGGTCGAGCCCTGCGGCAGCCGCAGCAGGGCGTCGGCGAACGCGTCGGCGTCGGGCTCGACCCCCGCTCCGACGATGGTCACCACGACGTCGTCGGTGGAGAGCTCGAGATGGTGACCGAGCTCGTGGAAGAGCAGCCGACGCGCCTCGTGCCCGCTGATCCCGCCGGCGCGGGTGTCGATCACGACGCGCAGCGGGTCGATGTCGACGACCGACGGGAAGTCGCGCAGCCGCGGTGTGGCGTCGCGGAAGCGTCCGTCGGCCGTGATCCGGTCGCGCAGCCGCTGCACCGACGCGAGGCTGCGGCCGATCGTCTCCGTCCCGCGGGCGGCGAGCTGGCGACGTGCGAGGTCGAGCGAGGCGAGCAGGAGCGTCGACTCCGACGTCGATCGCATCGATCGCATCGCGCGATCGACGAGGGGCTCGAGCCGGTCGGCGTACGGGCCATGGCCGAGGTGGATCAGAGCCGTCTGCCCGAGCGAGCCGCCGAGCTTGTGCATCGAGGCGATCACGAGATCGGCGCCCAGACGCGCGGCGTTCGTGGGCAGGTCCGGGTGGAAGCCGAGGTGGGCGCCCCACGCCTCATCGACGACGAGCGCGACGTCGTGCGCGTGCGCGACCGCCACCAGCGCCTCGACGTCGGCGCACGCCCCGAAGTACGAGGGCGTCACGACGATGGCGGCCGCGGCGTCGGGGGCGGCGGTGAGCGCGCCGTCGAGCGCCTCGGGGGTGAGGGTGTGCAGGATGCCGAGGCTGGTGTCGATGTCGGGCGTCACGAAAGCGGCCTCGAGGCCCGACATCGCCAGCGCGTCGACCACCGAGGAGTGCACGCTGCGCTGCGCGACGAGCGATCCGCCGAGGCCCGCCACGGCGAGACCGGCGACGAGGTTGCCCTGGCTCGAGCCGTTGGTGAGGAACCACGTACGCCGCGCGCCCCAGGCCTCGGCGGCCAGCGCGAGCGACTCGTCGAACGGGTTGCCAGGGCCGAGGTCGATCCCCTCGACCATCGTCTGCACGTCGAGCCGCAGGACTTCGTCGCCGACGTACTGCGCCAGGAAGGACTGCGCCTCCGGGCTCCCCTGGTGGCCCGGGATCCCCCACCGCACGTGCTCGGCGTCGATGAACGCCGTGAGCGCGTCGACGTACGGCGAGCGGTCCTGGCGAGCAGTGTCGAGCGGGGTCCAGCGTCGGGTCACGCGGGCGATCCTGCCCGATCGGTGGCGCCCGGTCGTCGTAGGGCCGGGGCCGGGTCGCCCCGAGCCGGGGACCATCGGCAGCACGCTCGTCCACGGCGAGAGCGTGGGCCGTGGACGCCAGGCGCTCCTCTCCCACGTCCTGGAGCCGATATCGGCCGCCACAGGCCCGCCGCGCCGGCCGCTCGCCGCGCTGGATCCGCGCGGGCCGTCACGCTGCGTGGTGCGACGAGCTCGTCCGTCCGAGTCCCGCGTCGGCTGAAGAACCGGGCCGACGCTCAGGCCGAGGGCTCGCCGGTGCGGTACGCCGCGGCGTCGACCGCCTCGTCCGGCAGCGACACGGTGTCGCGCGCCGCCGCCTGCTCGGTGCGACGCCGAGCGCGCCATCGGTCGTAGACGCGCAGCGCCCACAGGACGCCGAAGACGTAGACCGCCCCGATGATCCCGTCGATCACGTAGTGCTCGCCGCTGTAGACGAGCACGGCCAGCATGACGATCGGGTAGGCGACGAGGAACGGCCGCAACCACCAGCGATGCTGCTGCGGCACGCGGGGCCAGAACCAGACGGCGATGAGGACGGCGAAGGCCGTGTGCAGGCTGGGGATCGCGGCGACGTCGTTCGCCGTCGCCGCGCCGAGATCGACGAGCTGACGAGCTCCGTGCAGGCCCACCATGTCGAGCCCGCGCGTGGAGATGCGGTCGATGGCCGGGAGGATCCCGTCGCGCGCGGCGTACCACGGGGGAGCGGTCGGGATGATCGCGAACGTGACGAGGCCGGCGAAGGAGAGCACGACGAGCGCACGGATCCACTGGAACCAGTGGTCGCGGTCGCGCAGGTAGAGGATCGCCGCGATGACCCAGACGCCCAGGAAGTGGCTGATGTACCAGAGCGACCCGACGGCATCCCACCAGTGCGTGGCGTTCGGGTCGTAGACGTGCTCCTGCAGCCACACCGTGGGGACGACGCCGAAGAACAGCAGCCGGTCGGCCTCGATCTGCGGTGTGACCGCGACCGGGCGGCCGAGCGCCTCGGCCGCGTGCCGCGAGAAGTCGTAGAGGTAGAGGATCACGATGACCGGGAGCCAGTCGACGAAGATCCGGCCGACGTCGCGCCAGGTACGGCCGACGCTGGCGGCGAGGAGCCCCGAGAGGATCCACAGCGTCTGGTAGCCCCGGTCGAACGGGAATCCCTGCGCGGCGATGAACCAGACCAGTGCCACGGCCCAGGTCCCGACCGCGACCCAGCCGAGCCGGCGGCGGAGCTCGCTGACGGCGGGGACGGCCGTCCCGTCGGCCGGTGGCGCTCCGGTGGCCGCGGGGTTCGCGACGGGGTCGGTCACGTCGCTCCTCCCGTGCCTGCTCGTGGACGCACCAGGGTAAGCGACGAGAGCGCGCCCACGGACCACGCGGCCTGCGAGCCGAAGGCTCAGGACGTGCCCGTGCGCAGGCGGTCCAGCAGCCGGTCGAGTGCGGCGAGCTCCTTCGTGCTGAAGCCGTCGAAGGTCTGCACCAGCGCCTCGGTGTGATGCCGCAGTGCGGTGCGCAGCGCCTTCTCGCCCGTGCGCGTGATGACGGCGTGCTGCACGCGCCGGTCGGTGGGGCTCGGGCGCCGCTCGACGAGGCCGTCGGCCGTCAGTCGGTCGACGAGCCGGGTGATGCCCCCGGTGGTGAGGGCCAGCTGGCGGCTCAGCTCCCCCATGGTGAGCGCGCCGCCGGGGGAGCGCGACAGGCGCAGCAGCACCTCGAAGGTGGTGAGCGGGAGGCCGCAGGTGCGCTCGAGCTGGGCGCCGAGCGACTGCTCGAGCCCGTGGCAGGCCTCGAGCATGCGGCCGAACGTGGTCACGCGCGGGTCGAGGTCGGCGTCGGTGAGGATCACGCTCCCACCATATCCCTGAGCGAGCACTTGATGAGGTGTCAACCATCCGTGCCCGTGCTCGTCGCGGGCGCTGGACACCCTGCCGCCGTGGGTCGTGTCGCTCGTCCGGCGCGGGTCTCGCGCGGCTCCGACCGAGCGTCAGGACGGCATGGCGGCGCGCTTGCGCAGCACGTCGGCGTCGACGATGCGCACCCCGCCGCGGTAGAGCGCGATCGCGCCCTGCGCCTCGAGCCGTTTGAGCGACTGGTTGACCGTCGGCCGTGCGGCACCGGCGAGGTCGGCCATCTCCTGCTGGGTCAGAGGCAGCGACGTACCGGGGACCGGTCCGCCGTGCAGCGCCGCGAGCGTCCAGATGCGTCGCGCCACGCGCCGGTCGACGTTGACCGACAGCGCCTCGACGAGCTGGCCGGTGAGCCGCTCGACGGTGTCGGCGAGCAGGGCGGCGGCCGTCGTGGCCACCGCCGGGTGCTCACGGCACAGCTCCTGGAAGGCGTCGAGGGTGAGCATCCGGGTGCTGACCTCGTCGAGCGCGACCACGCTCGCGGTGCGGGCCGTCCCGGGACGGACGAGCGAGAGCTCCCCGACCACGCGGCCGGGACCGATGACGTCGAGCGTCACCGAGTCGCCGGTCTCGGTGGTGACGCGCACGGCGAGCCGGCCGCGTTCGACGACGTGGAGGCCGTCGCTGGGGTCGCCCTGGCGGAAGAGCACGTCGCCCCGCTGGTAGTGGCAGGCGCGGCAGGCCTCGAGCACGCGCGTGCGCTCGGGCTCAGCCATCGAGGCGAGCAGGGGCACGTCCACGGGCGTAGTCCACCACGCGGCGCAGCGCGGTGCAGCGCCATGCGCCGCACTCGCGGCCCCCGGATCGGTGGGCCTGGCGCGGTGGCGGGCGTGGGCAGGCGTCGGCCGGCGTCGGCAGGTGTCGGCCGGGTGACGGTCGGGTCACAGCCGCCCGCCCGACGGGCGAGACCGGCCCGGTCGTGGCAGATTCGAGAGCACAGCGCAGGACGGCGACGCGCCCACCGTGCCCGAGGGGGAGACACGGAGGGGTAGGACGCGCTATCCTTCTACTTTGGGAGCGCTCCAACGTAGCCGTTCCGAGACCATTTTGTAATCGCTTGCAGGCCCGAAACTCGCCTGTTACCCCTTGCTTCCTCCCCTGTAACAGGGCCAGGATGCGAAGCGCTTACAACGCCGGGATCAGCCACCCGGAACCTCTCATCGGCTCGAGGGAGACACCACATGTCCGTTCGTCCCAGCCGCCGCACCGCCGCCATCGTCGGCGGCATCGCGGCAGCCCTGCTGCTCGCCGCGTGCGGCAGCTCCTCCGGTGGCGATAGCAGCGCCAGCGCCACCAATACCGATCCCGCCTGCGCCGACTACGCGCAGTACGGCTCGCACCCGAACACCACGGTCACCGTCTTCACCTCGATCCTGCCGCCCGAGCAGCAGCTGTTCGAGCAGTCGTGGGCCCAGTTCGAGAAGTGCACCGGCATCAAGGTCAAGTACGAGGGCAGCGACCAGTTCGAGGCCCAGCTCCCGACCCGCATCGCCGGCGGCAACGCCCCCGACATCGC
The DNA here is from genome assembly GCA_029781935.1 of Actinomycetes bacterium. GTDB lineage: Bacteria > Actinomycetota > Actinomycetes > S36-B12 > CAIYMF01 > Longivirga. The sequence goes on from JAKOVT010000141.1 coordinate 10,766, forward strand.
GTTCATCCCGCAGCCGGGCCTGCTCGCCAAGCTCGTCTCGCAGGGTGGCCCCGTCGCCGCGCCGCAGAGCGTCATCGACAACGCCACCAAGTACTGGAACCCCTCGATCGCCGACTACGGCAAGGTCGACGGGACCCTGTACGGCGCCCCGCTCAGCACCAACATGAAGTCGCTGGTGTGGTACTCGCCCACGACCTTCAAGGCCAAGGGCTACACGGTTCCCACCACCTGGGACGACCTGTTCAAGCTGTCCGACCAGATGGTCAAGGACGGCATCAAGCCCTGGTGCGGCGGCATCGAGTCCGGCGGTGCGACCGGCTGGCCGGCCACCGACTGGCTCGAGCAGATCGTGCTGCGCCAGTGGGGCGGCGACGTCTACAACCAGTGGGTCTCCCACGAGGTGAAGTTCGACTCCCCGCAGATCACCAAGTCGATGGACACCCTCGCGGGCTGGATGAAGAACCCTGCCTACGTCAACGCCGGCTTCGGTGACGTCAAGACGATCGCGACGACGGCGTTCCAGGACGCCGGCAAGCCGATCCTCGCCGGCAAGTGCGGCATGCTGCAGCAGGCCTCCTTCTACGCGAACCAGTGGGTCACGTTCAAGAAGGACGTCAAGATCGCTGAGGACGGCGACGTCTACGCCTTCTACCTGCCGACGATCGACCCCAACGTCAAGACCCCGATCGTGGGTGGCGGCGAGACCGTGACCGCGTTCTCCGACAAGCCCGAGGTCCAGGCCTTCCAGACCTACCTCTCCTCGCCGACGTTCGCGACCCTCAAGGTCAAGGCCGGCACCTGGGTCTCCAGCAACAACGGTGTCCCGCTCGACGCCTACACCGACCCGATCTCGAAGCTGTCCGCGCAGCTGCTCGTCGACCCGAGCGCCACGTTCCGGTTCGACGCCTCCGACCTCATGCCCGCCGCCGTCGGCGCCGGTGCTGAGTGGAAGCAGATGACGGCGTGGTTCGCGACCGACCAGTCGACGCAGACGACGCTGCAGAACATCGACGCCGCCTGGCCGTCCAGCTGACGTCGAGCACGACAGTTCGCCCCTCACGGGTAAAACCGTGACGAAGTGACACCGGTCGGGGCCCGGGAGGAGTAGACACTCTCCCGGGCCCCGAACCGTCTCCGGACCACGTTCGGGGACCCTCACGCTCCCGATTCGCAGCAACCACGAGAGGGCGGTCGCGCGGCATGAACGCGACATCCAAGGCCGGCGAGATCATCGTCGGCATCGTCCTGACCGTCTGCGGGCTCCTGCTCTTCTACTTGAGCGGAGTGTTCGTCTCCAGAGACGCGGACCAGGTCGGAAAAGTGTCCCTGGCCAGTGGCTGGGTCCTGGTGTTCTTCGGGGTCCTGCTCGTCATCTTCTGGCTCGCCGCTCGCGCTGCGGGTCGCTTCCAGAACGGCCTGGCGCGGCTGGTCTTCCTCGGCCCCGCGGCCATCCTGCTCCTCGTCGGCCTCGTCGTCCCGGCGATCCTGACCACGATCGGCAGCTTCCAGGACGCGAACGGCAAGAAGTTCGTCGGCATCAAGAACTACACGTGGATCTTCACCACGCCCGACAACTGGGTGTTCCTGCGCAACACGTTCTTCTGGATCGTGATCACGCCCATCTTCTCGACGATCCTCGGCCTCGTGCTCGCGCTCCTCATGGACCGCATGCGGCGCGAGTCGATCCCGAAGTCGCTCATCTTCATGCCGATGGCGATCTCGTTCGTGGGCGCCTCGATCATCTGGGGACTCATCTACGAGTACCGCGACCCGAGCATCGGCGACCAGCAGGTCGGCTTGCTCTCCGCGGTGGTGATGAAGCTCGGTTGGGCGGACCCGCCGAACTGGCTGCTGTGGGAGCCCTGGAACAACTTCCTGCTCATGGTGATCATGATCTGGATCCAGACCGGCTTCGCCCTCGTCGTGCTCTCGGCCGCCATCAAGGCGATCCCGGTCGACGTCACCGAGGCGGCCATGCTCGACGGCGCCACCGGCTGGAACCTGTTCCGCAAGGTCACCGTCCCGATGATCCGCGGCACGCTCGTCGTGGTGCTCACGACCATCGCCATCGGAGTCCTCAAAGTCTTCGACATCGTGCGCACGATGACGAACGGAAACTTCGGCACCCAGATCCTCGCCAACGAGATGTACGCCCAGTCGTTCGTGCAGTTCGACAAGGGCCGCGGTAGCGCGCTGGCCGTCATCCTGTTCATCGCTGTGACCCCGCTGATCGTCTACAACGTGGTCCAGCTTCGGAAGGAGCAGCAGATCCGATGAGCATCGAGACCGGCGGGCTCACCGCGGACTTCGAGGAAGCAGTCGTCAAGACGGCTGCTCCGCACAACGACGGCATGTCGTCGGCCATGCGCCGCAACCTGTCCAGCCCCTGGGCCAGCGCGTTCGTCATCGTCCTGACGATCCTGTGGACCGTCCCCACGTTCGGGCTGCTCGTCACCTCGCTGCGCCCGTCGGAGAAGGCGAGCGACACCGGCTGGTGGACGGCGTTCGTCCCGCCGTTCGACTTCACCCTGAGCAACTACAGCGAGGTCATCAGCGGCGGCCAGACGATCCCGCAGGGCATCTGGCCCTACTTCATCAACTCGTTCGTCATCTCCATCCCCGCGGCGATCGTGCCGCTGGTGCTGGCTCTCATGGCGGCGTACGGGCTCGCGTGGGTGAAGTTCCGGTGGAGCAACTTCCTGTTCCTGATGATCTTCGCCCTGCAGGTCGTGCCGCTCCAGATGGCGCTGCTGCCGCTGCTCACCCTGTTCAACAAGGGCTGGGGCCCGATCCCGCCGACCAAGCAGCTGGTGCAGAGCATCCCCGTCATCGGGCAGGACCTCTGGCCGGCCGGCGGAACGAGCTTCGTGCCGCTGTGGCTGGCGCACACGATGTTCGCGCTGCCGCTGGCGATCTTCCTGCTGCACAACTTCATCGCCCAGCTGCCGCGCGACCTGTTCGAGGCGGCCCGCGTCGACGGCGCGAGCCACTTCCTCATCTTCCGCACCCTGGTGCTGCCGCTGTCGGTCCCGGCGATCGCCTCGTTCGCGATCTTCCAGTTCCTCTGGGTCTGGAACGACCTGCTCGTCGGCCTCACGTTCGCCGGAGGAACGGTCGACGTCGCACCGATCACGGTGTACCTGTCGAACATCAAGGGCACGTACGGCGCGCAGCTGCACCTGATCACAGCAGGCGCGTTCATCGCGATCGTCGTCCCGCTCATCGTGTTCTTCTCCCTCCAGCGCTTCTTCGTCCGCGGCCTGCTCGCCGGCTCCGTCAAGGGCTAGAAGCACCCGTCACCCGCACGAAGGCCCGCACCCCCAGGGTGCGGGCCTTCGTCATCGCGCCGGGAACCACCCCGTCGAGAGCCGCCACCACCAGCGCACTCGGTCGTGGCGGACGACATCTGTCCCGGAGCGCGTGGCACTGAGCCTGCGCAGCGGTGCGGAGCAGGCACCAGAGGCTGTCGGCGGTGAGGGACGCCCGCCCACCACCCCCGACGAGCGCAGCGAGGAGCACCGGGTGGCGAGGCGGCCCGCAGGGTCCCCGAGGAGACCGGTCAGGGAGGGGTGCGCCGACGCGACCGAGCGCAGCGAGGGAGCTTGGGGGCGCTAGGAGACAGGACGGAACGGCTTGCTCGGATAGCCGGTGTCGAAGTGCATGTAGTCCTTGACGTCGATGTCCTGCCAGATCCAGCCCTCGCGGGTGAAGGCCGTCCACACGACGCCGCCCTGGACGATCACGCCGGCGCCGGTGCGGTTCGTGCCGTGGGTGGTCGCGCGGGGGCTCCAGCAGGGCGCGCAGCGGGGGTCCTGCCAGGGGTTCTCGAGCGGGTTGACGTCGACGGCGCGGCCGTTGGCGTGCGGCGACTTCAGCGGCGGGGCGTTCTGCTGGGTCGCGCTGCGGCAGTTGTAGGCCGCGGTGTTGTCGGCGGCCATCGACCTCTCGTTGTCGCCGCCGAAGTCCTCGAGCGGGCGCATCGAGCGGATCGGGAAGCGTGCGTCGAACAGCTCGGTGAAGATGCGCGCGACGCTCTCGGCGACGTCGGAGCGCACGACGAGCACGCCGCGGTGCACCGCGCCGTCGAAGCCCCAATGGTTGATCTCGACGCGGCGCAGGTCGGTGCGGCTCGCGGGGCAGCCCGGACGTGCCATGCCTGCGGCGGTGATGCGCGACCACTGAGCCGCGCTCACCGGGACGATCCGCGCCCCAGCCGTCGTGGGCGTCGGGGACGTCGGGGGCGCCGACGTGGCGCTCGGGGTCGGTTCGGGCGAGGGCGACCGTGTCGTCGGCGTCGAGGACGGACGGGGGGCCGCGGTCGTCGGCGTCGAGGCGGGGGGCGAGGTGGTGCAGGCGGTCAGGGCTGCGGCGCACGCGAGGGCGGCCGCGCCGACCCACCAGGACATGACGCGGCGCACGCGCCCAGGCTACGTGTCCGGGGCGCGCGCGCCGTCGCGTGCGGGGCCGAGGTGACCGGCCCGTGATCAGGTGGCCGAGCTGCTGCCGCGGCTGGTGACCGCCCGCAGGATGAGGATGAGGACGATCGCCGACACGATCTGGAGGAAGTGGCGGGTCCAGTCGATGCCGGCCGTCGTGTAGACGCCCAGTGCCCGCGCGATGAGGTCGCCGACGATCATGCCGACGATGCCGACCAGGATCGTCATCCAGAGCTTCATCGGGACCTTGCCCGGGATGAAGAACCGGGCGAGCACGCCGATGATCGCGCCGCCGATGATGGTCCACAGCAGGTTGCCGAGGCTGAAGTACTCGCCCACGTCGGGCTCCTTGTCGTCGGGGACGCTCCGCCGCGTCGTCACCGACAGTGAAGCAGCATGGGAAGGCTCCCGTAACCGCTTTCGCGCGGTTGGGGGCCGTCGGCCCAGGTCAGCGGACCGGGCGCAGCCGGAACATGCGCGGCGCGAGGCCCTCGCGCCGGCCGAGGTAGTCGGCGTACCCGGGGTAGACGGCCACGAAGGACGGGAACAGGCGCTCGACGGTCGCCTCGTCGACCTGCTCGGCGCGGACGGCCAGGCGCACCGGTCCGACCTCTACCGCGGCGTCGGGGTGGGCCAGCAGGTTCGCGGTCCACGCGGGGTGCTTGGGCTGGCCGAAGTTGGTGCCGAGCAGCATCAGGTCGTCGCCGTCACGGACGTAGAGCAGCGGCGAGGACCGCGGCAGGCCGCTCTTCGCGCCCGTCGTGTGCAGGATCAGGACGGGGAAGCCGTAGAGCCTCGCCATCAGCTTGCCGTCGGCGATGTGCGCGATCCGGGGGTCGATCACCGGGCCGACGCGGCGGTAGACGGCAGCGAACGAGGCGGTGCGGCCCAGGCGCCGCATGAGCCGGGTGAGCGGGCCGGACTGCACCCGGGCCTCGTGCTCGGCCAGCGCCTCCAGGGTGGTCTGCAGGTCGTCGGACATGGCTCGGAGGCTACCCGGCGGCCTGCACGGCCGATCGGCACCTGACGGATCGGCACGAGTCGTCAGATTCGTCGGACGCGGCTGTCGATCCCGGGGGACCGTGTCCGTCGTGAGGGTGCGGGGGATCCGAGCACCGACCGAGGAGGCACCATGGCCACGCGCTACATGTTCCTGCTGTACGGCGACGAGTCCGGCATGGCCGACGTGACGCCCGAGCAGTGGGACCAGATGCTGCAGGCGCACAACGCGTGGGCGGAGTCGGTCCACGCGGCCGGCGCGACCATCGTGAGCGGCGAGGCGCTCGCCCCGTCGACGACGTCGACCACCGTGCGCAAGAACGGCGGCGCCCCCGCCGTCACCGACGGCCCCTTCGCCGAGACGAAGGAGGCGCTCGGTGGCTACTACACGCTCGACTGCGCCGACCTCGACCAGGCCCTCGCGCTCGCGCACACCTGCCCGATCGACGTCGTCGAGGTCCGGCCCGTCATCCCGACCTGACGTGTCGGCCGAGGTCGTCGCCGCTGTCGAGCAGGCGCACCGCGAGGAGTGGGGACGTGTCCTCGCCACGGTGGCGCGCCTGCTCGACGGCGACCTCGCGACGGCCGAGGAATGCACGCAGGAGGCCTTCGAGCAGGCGCTGCGGACGTGGGGCGAGCGCGGTGTGCCGCGCAGCCCGGGAGCCTGGCTCACCACCACCGCCCGCCGGCGCGGCCTGGACCGGCTGCGCCGCGAGACCGCGCTGCGCGCGCGCCTGCCCGATCTCGTGCTCGACGAGGCGGCGGATCCCGACGACGAGGAGGCGGCCGTGGCGGTCGACGACCGGCTGCGGCTGGTGTTCACCTGCTGCCACCCGGCTCTCGCCCCCGAGTCGCGGACCGCGCTCACGCTGCGCCTGGTCTGCGGGCTGACCACCGACGAGATCGCCCGCGCCTTCCTCGTCCCCGAGCCCACGATGGCCGCGCGGATCACGCGGGCCAAGAAGAAGGTCACGGCGGCGGGCATCCCCTCTCGGGTCCCGGCCGACGACGAGCTGCCCGAGCGGCTCGACGGCGTCCTGACGGTGATCCACCTGGTGTTCACCGCCGGGCACGCCAGTCCGGGGCCGGAGCTGGTGCGCGCCGACCTGGTGGCCCGCGCGCTGGACCTGGCCCGGGTGCTCGCCGTCCTCATGCCCGACGAGCCGGAGGCGTTGGGCCTGCTGGCCCTGCTCGAGCTCACCGATGCCCGGCGCGCCGCGCGCGCCGATGCCGCGGGCCGGCTGGTGCTCCTCGAGGACCAGGACCGGAGCCGCTGGGACCGCGACGCGATCGCCCGGGGCGACGCGCTCGTCGTGCGGGCGCTGCGTCTCACCGGCCCGCAGCGACCGCCCGGGCGGTTCCTGCTGCAGGCGTGCATCGCCGGGGCGCACGCCGAGGCTCCCACCTGGGAGGCCACCGACTGGCGGGCCACGGTGCTGCTCTACGAGCGGCTCGCGGAGGTGTGGCCGAGTCCGGTGGTCGAGGTGAACCGGGCGGTCGCGGTGTCGTTCGCCGACGGCCCGGAACGCGGGCTCGCACTGCTCGACGCGGTGGCCGACGACCCGGCCCTGCGCTCGTGGCACTACCTGCCGGCCGCGCGAGCGGACCTGCTGCGGCGGCTCGGGCGGCGCGAGGAGGCGGCTGCGGCGTACCGCGCCGCGCTGGCCCTGGTGTCCGACGGCGCCGAGCGCGCCTTCCTGCGCGGACGGCTCGCCGAGGTGGAGGGCTGAGCGCGGGTCAGCGGCGGAACAGGCGGCCGAGGCGCGCGAGCAGTCCGGTGCGCTGCGGAGCGGCGGGCGTGGTCTGCGTCGGCCGGGTGGCGCCGGGACCGGTGGGGACGGCTCGGCGACCGGCCCGCTCGACGACGTCGAGGAAGACCTCCTTCGGCAGGATCGCGCCCTCGCGCCGTACGCCGGACTCCGTGACGGCCAGCGGCCGGTCCAGCCGGACCCAGCTCTCCCGACCCGCGCCGTCCCACGCGCCCGTCCCGATGGACCACCACTCGGCGTCGCCGTCGTGGTCCTTGCTGGACAGCATGAGCGCCACGAGGATCCCGGGGTCGTCGGCGTCGCGCCCGATCACCACGATCGGGCGGTCCTTGCCCTGGGACGGGTCCTCCCGGTAAGGCACCCAGGCCCAGACGACCTCGCCGGGGTCCGGGTCGCCGTCGCGCTGCGGCGAGTACTCCGGCTGGAGCCGGCCGCGGAAGTCCCAGGCACCGCCCCGTTCGGGACGTTCGACGCTCATGACCGGCAGCGTAGGCGGTGGCTGGGAGCGCGGGCGCCTCCGGCGGCGACGGCACGTTCGGGGAGCGAGGGCGACGACGCGACGTCGGGTGCTGGCGCGGCTCGGCGGCAGGGGCGGTTCGCGAGGACGCTGCCGAGGGCGCTGCGGGGGCGCTGCGGGGGCAGCCATGTCGGCCGTGTCGTGCCGCGGATCGAGGTGGGCGATGCGTCATCCTGGACATAGGTGCGGGGCCCCTCGATGTATGAGATCGAGGGGCCCCGCTGCACGTCCACCTGCTCCGCGGCCGGGTTTCCCCGACCGCTGGGAGCAGGCTTCCATGCTGCCGCACGTGCTGCGGACCCGTCGCGGTCGCGGTCGCCCGCTCCTGCGCCGTGGCGGCTGCTCCGAGGAGCCTCCGCCGTGCCCACCG
>JAKOVT010000156.1 GCA_029781935.1 Actinomycetes bacterium
CCCCAGGTGTCGTTGAGCACCTTGAGCTCGTCGACGTCGCAGAAGACCAGCCCCACCTTGTCGTCGGCGGTGGCGTCGCGGCCCAGCCGGTCGGTGAGGCGACGCAGCATCTCGTCGCGGTTCACCACGCCGGTGAGGGCGTCGTGGCTCGCGCGGTGGTCGAGCTCCCGTCGGATCGCCATCTCCTCGGTGACGTCGCGCAGCCCGATCACCTGTCCGACGACCGCTCCGTCCTCGTCGAGCACCGCGCGACCGGTGCCCGACATCTCGAGGGTCGTACCCCGGGTCGTGCGGAACCGGGCCACCGCCGTGGCCGTGCGACCGCCGTGCAGCACGGCCTCGCGGATGCTCAGCACGGTGGACCGGTCCTCGTGCTCGACCAGCGAGATCGACGGCGTCCCGACGAGCAGCTCCGGATCCCAGCCCAGGACCGTGCGCACCGACGGCGAGATCCACTGGATGAGGCCGCCGGCATCGACGCGCATCACCACATCCGACGCGTTCTCGGCGAGGGTCTGGTAGTCGCGGGCCGCACGCTGCAGGGCTTCGAAGTTCGCCACCTCGGCCGAGACGTCGACCGCCTGCACGATGAGGTGCCGGAACGAGCCGTCTGCGGCGCGCACGCCCGCCACAGACACGTCGACCCACAGCGCGCGGCCGGACTTCGTGATGTAGCGCGTCCGCTGCCGGAACCCGTCGGACTGGGCACGGACGACGCGCGTGCCGTCGGCCTCTCCGCGCTCGATGTCGTCGGGGTGGGTGAGGTCCTGGAACCGCATGCCGGCCAGCTCGTCCACGTCGTACTCGACCATCGCGCAGTACGCCGGGTTCACGCGCAGGAACTCGCCGTCGCGGCCCACCAGCGCCATGCCGATGGCGCTGGTGTCCATCGCGACCCGGAACAGCTCCTCGCTCGCCGCCAGCCGCTCCTCCGCCTCGACCTCGGGCGTGGCGTCGTGCCAGCCGCTCACCCGAGCCACGATCTCGCCGCGCTCGTCGCGGACGGGCCGCAACGTGCGGTGCATCCAGCGCAGGCTGCCGTCCTTGGCCAGCACCCGGAGGCGCCCGGAGACGACAGCGCCCTCGTTCACCTCGTGGGTCTGGGTGCGCAGCGCCGCCAGGTAGGCGGGGTCGGCGAAGTCCAACGAGCTGCGGCCGACGAGCTCCTCAGGCAGCCACCCGAGGACCTCGGTGACGCCTTCGGACACCCATGCGATGACGCTGTCGGGGGTGCTGCGCATGACGAAGTCGGAGGAGTTCTCGGCGAGCAGCCGGAAGCGCTCCTGGCTGTCCTGCAGCGCCCGGTGCTGCTCGGCCAGGGAGTCGTGCACCGCGCGCCGCTCGGTGACGTCGTGCGCGAGGACGACGCAGGCGACCACGGCCCCGGCGTCGTCGCGGACCGGTCCGACCCGCGCGTCGACCACCCGCCCGCCGTCCCACTCGACGAGGGCCTCCTCGACCCTGCCGTCGAGGCCGGCGGCGATCGCGGGCTCGAGAGCCGCGACCAGCTCGGCCAGGACCGCGGGCTCGGGGTCGCCGGCACCGGGCAGCAGAGAGCCGCGGGCGAGCAGCACCCGACGGTCGTGGTCGACCACCGCGAGGAACGCCTCGGGCGCGGCGTCGAGCACGGCCTGCAGCAGCGCGAGCAGGTGGTCGGCCGGGAGGTCGACGAACATGCCGGAGCGGCGTACTCGGCCCGCCCAGTCGATCGCCACCCGGTGCCTCCGTTCGTCCTGCCGGGACGGTAGGCGCGCGGCGCTGCCGGATGCGCGCCGACGAACCCGCCCGGGCGCGAGCAGGTAGGGCAGATCCGGACAAACTGTGCGATCGATGACCTCTCGTCCACCGAGAGCACCAGACCGGCGGTTCACACCTTGGACGGATCTTGGAGGTCGGTGACCCGTTCGGAGCAGTAGGCCCGCTCCCACCGACCCCGATCACAGGATCGTGAGCCCGCTTCCACGAACCCGAGTCCTGGGGGGCACGGCGGCAGCCGCGCTGCTCGGGGGTGCCGCCCTCGCCCTGCTCGCGCCCGGGACCGCGCCGGTCGCGGCCAGCGCGGCGCCCGGGCAGCCGGTCGAGAACGACTACGGCCAGTCGGCCAACGAGGTCGCGGCGGAGATCGCCGTCGTCGTGAACGCCGACGCCGGCGTCGTCCGGACGCGCGCGGCGCTGATCAAGGCTCGCGACGTCGTGCTCGTGCGAGCGGCGATGGAGTCCCGGGCCCGCGCCGCCTACCTCGCCGCCGTCCGTACGCGGATCAAGAGCCGGATCACCACCACCTACGCCGCCTACCTGGCGGCCAAGGCGGCCACCGCGCGCGCCAAGAGCGCCTACACCGCCGCGGCGAAGCTCTACACGAGCGCGCGCGCCACCGCGACCGCGCGCGTCACGGCGACGCACTACCAGCCCAAGGACGGGGTGTGGACGGGCACGAAGAAGTCCTACCTCGTCCCGAGCCAGCCGATCTCGTTCGAGCCGATGCAGGTGCAGATCACCGTGTACGGCGGTCACGTGAGCGATGTCGTCGTCACCGCGCAGGCGGAGGCAGGCACCGACTCGGCGTCGTACAACGACATGTCCCTCAGCACGCTGGCGCTGCAGGCCATGGCCGCCGACGGCACCTCGGCGATCGCGGGCGTCAGCGGCGCCACGCTCACCACGGGCGCCTTCCGCTCGTCGCTGCAGTCGGCGCTCGTCGCCGCCGGGTTCACGGGGTGATGCGGGGATGACGACCACGGCCCTGCGCACCGGCGGCAAGCGTGTCGGCGCCGCTGCCGCGGGCACCGCCGTCCTGGTGTCCACCGCGGCCGGCCTCGTGGCCGGTACGCCGTCGCCCGCCGGGGCCGCAGCCGCCCCGGGCCAGGACGTCCTCAACGACTGGGGCCAGACGGTCGCCGAGGTGCAGCAGGAGATCGCCGTCGTCGTCGACGCCGACACCCGGGTGATCGCGGCCCGCACCCGCTACCTCAACGCGCTGTCGGCCTACGCCTCCCTCAAGCAGGTCCAGCGGGTGGCGCGCACGGCCTACTCGACCGCGCTCGCCACGCGCACCAAGACCGACGACCCGGTGGCCTACCAGCGCCTGACCGCCATCAACACCAAGGTCTTCGTCGCGGCCCGCGAGGTGGCGGCATCGCAGCTGGCGATGGTGAACATCGTCGACTCGGTCACGGCCGCCGTGAAGGCCACCCACTACGTGCAGGCGCCGTACGTCGCCAAGCCGGCCGAGGTCACCGGCCTCGCCACGGTCGGCGCCTCGGGGCAGGTCACGGTCTCGTGGACCCCTCTGCAGGACGCCGCGAGCTACCACGTCTACCGCGACGGCAGGATGATCGGCACGACGATCAGCCCGGGCTACGTCGACACCGGTCTCGACAACGGCTCCGCGTACGCCTACACCGTCGTCGCCACGAACGTGGCGGGCTGGTCGCCCGTGTCGGCCGAGGTCGTCGGCGTGCCTACGGCGGTCGCGCCCTCCGCTCCGTTCGACGTCGTCGCGGCGCCGGGCGACGCCTCCGTGCATCTGGCGTGGACCGCCGTGCCGTCGGCGACGTCGTACGAGGTCTACCGCAACGGGACGCTGGTCGGCTCGCCGACCGCGCCCGAGTTCGTCGACGCCGGCCTCGCGAACGGCACGTCGTACTCCTACACGGTGAAGGCGCTCAACGGCCTGACCGCGTCGACCCCGTCGGCGGCCGTGCCCGCCACCCCGGTGGCTACCGCGCCCGCGGCGCCCACCAACCTCGTGGCCACGCCGGGGAACGCGACGGTGGGCCTGTCGTGGTCGGCACCGGCCGGCGCCACGTCGTACGCGGTCTACCGCAACGGCTCGGTCGTGGCGACGACACCGTCGACGACGTGGACCGACAGCACGGTCGTGAACGGGACGACGTACTCCTACTACGTCGTCGCGTACAAGCAGAACTCGTCGGCCTCCCCGGCCTCGGCCACCGTGACCGCGAAGCCGGTCGCTCCCCCGCTCGCGACGCCGACCGGTCTCGCGGCGACCCCCGGCAACGCGACGGTCTCGCTCGCCTGGGGCTCGGTGGCCGGGGCCACCGGGTACGACGTCTACCGCAACGGCACCAAGCTCACGTCGACCGCGGGGCCGTCGTACACCGACAACGCGGTCAGCAACGGCAGCGCCTACAGCTACTACGTCGTGGCGACGAGCGCGACGTCGTCCTCGGGCGCGAGCGCCACCGTCACCGCCACTCCGGCGGCCCCCGCACCCGGTGCGCCCACCGGGCTCTCGGGTGTGGCCGGCGACCAGACCGTCACCCTCACGTGGAACGTCGTGGCGGGCGCGACGTCGTACAACGTCTACCGCAACGGGACGCTGCTCAAGACGGGCCTGGCCGGCAACACCTACACCGACTCGGGGCTCACGAACGGCACGGCGTACACCTACGAGGTCACCGTCATCAAGACCGGCGTGGAGTCGGCGCGCTCCGCTGCGGTGCAGGTGACTCCGTTCGTCATCACGCCCGCGGCCCCCACCGGGCTCGCGGCCACCGCGGGGAACGCGCAGGTAGCGCTGTCGTGGTCGCCCACCGCGAACGCCCAGTCCTACAAGGTCTACCGCGGAGCCACCCTCGTCACGAGCGTGACGACGACGAGCTACGTCGACACCGGGCTCACGAACGGCACCGCGTACACCTACACGATCGTCGCGGTGAACGGGTCGGCGTCGTCGCCGGCGTCGACCGCCGTGTCCGCCACGCCGATGGCGCCCGCACCCGCGCAACCGACCGGCCTCACGGCCACCGCCGGCAACGCGCAGGTGGCGCTGACGTGGAACGCGGTCCCGACCGCGACGTCGTACCGCGTCTACCGCGGCGGCGTCCTGCGCACGACGGTCGCCACACCGTCGTTCACCGACACCGGCCTCACCAACGGCACGGCGTACACGTACTACGTCACCGCGGTCGCCGCGACCACGGAGGGGCCCGCGTCGTCGTCGGTGTCCTCGACCCCGGCCAAGCCGCCGGTGAACGGCACGTTCACCGGCAGCATCGTGGCGATCGCCTCGAAGCACGGCACGATCCAGGTCGTCATCGTCGTCAGCAACAGCGTCATCACGTCCGCCAAGGGCACTCTGCTCACCAACGACGGGTCCGAGACCGTGAAGATCAACTCGACGGCGCTGCCGCAGTACGACACCAAGACGGTCGCTGCGCAGTCCGCCACCATCACCAAGGTGTCGGGCGCGAGCCTCACCTGGACCGCCTACAAGACGTCGCTGCAGTCGGCGCTGACCCAGGCGGGGCTGTGAGCGGCGGTGCGGGCTACGACGCCCGCTACCTCCCGCAGGGCTCGGGAGCCTTCCTGCCCGAGCCGTTGGCCGCCGCCCCGCTGTCCGAGCCCGCGCACGCGGGGCTGCTGCTCGCTCCGCCCACGGGCGCGCCGGTCGACGAGGCGCTCCTGCCTCCCCTCCCCCCGCAGTTCGCCCCGCCGCCGCTCCCGACGACGCCGGTCGCGACACCGGCACCGGCACCCGTGCGGCCCACCGTCCGCCGGGGCGTCGCCGCGCGCGGTCGCAGCAGCCGTCGCGGCGACATCGCCATCACCATCGGTGGCATCGGTCTGGGCATCTCGCTCGGCATCGCGGTGTACGCCGTCAAGGACGGCCTCGATCTTCCGGGGGGCAAGCTCCTCGCCGCGGGAACGGTCGCGGCGATGGTGGGCACGTACCTCTGCCTGGTCCTGCTCCTGCTCGTGTCGCGGATCCCGTGGCTCGAGCGCGAGATCGGGCACGACCGCATGGTCGCGCTGCATCGCACCGTGGCGCCGTACTCGATCTTCCTGATCCTTGCCCACGTGCTGCTCACGACCCTCAGCTACGCGCAGTCGCTCGAGCGGGGCTTCGTGGCCGAGCTGCTGCAGCTGGTCCTGCACTCGGCCTGGATGATGCCGGCGGCCGCCGCCTTCGTGCTGATGATGTCGTTGGGCGTCATGTCCTACCGCCGGATCCGGCAGCGGATGAAGTACGAGACGTGGTGGGTCGCGCACCTCTACTTCTACATCGCCGTCGCGTTGTCCTTCGGACACCAGATCGCCAACGGACCCATGTTCGTGGCGCACCCCTACCAGCGCCTGTTCTGGACCGGCCTCTACATCGCCGTCGCGACCACCATCGTCGTGGCCCGCGTGATCATGCCGGTGTCCTTCTCCCGCAAGCACGACCTGCGCGTCGCCGCGGTCGTGCCCGAGAAGGACGGCGTCGTCTCGGTCTACGTCTCCGGTGTCGACCTCGACCTGCTCAAGGCGCGCGGCGGCCAGTTCTTCCAGTGGCGGTTCATGACCCGCGACTGGTGGTGGCAGGCGCACCCGTACTCGCTGTCGGCCTCGCCGAACGAGTCGTGGCTGCGCATCACCGTCAAGGACCTCGGCGACCACTCGCGCAGCCTGCGCCGCATGAAGGTCGGCACGCGCGTCCTGGCCGAGGGCCCGTACGGCGTGTTCCATGCCGGCTCGCGCAGCACCGACACCGTGGCCGCGTTCGCCGCCGGCGTCGGCGTGACGCCGATCCGCGCGGTGCTCGACGACCTGCCCGACGGCACGTCGGTGACCCTCGTGTACCGGGTGGCGGAGCGGTCGACCGCGCCGCTGCACGAGGAGCTCGAGGCGCTGGTGTCCGAGCGCGGCTGGCGCATGCACTACCTGCAGGGCCCTCGCCGCCACCACCCGCTCACCGCGGAGTACCTCGAGCACCTGGTCCCCGGGATCGCCGCCTCCGACGTGTTCGTCTGCGGGCCGGACTCGTTCACGGAACGCATCGTCGAGGCGGCCGAGGCCGCTGGAGTGCCCCACGACCGCATCCACCACGAGGCGTTCGCCTTCTGACCCCGACGCTCCGGTCGCCCACGCGACCGGTCCCGATCCCAGGAGCCATCCCATGAAGCGCGCGATCCTCGTGACGAGCGGCACGCTCGCCGGCCTCGCAGCCGTCCTCACCTACTCCGGCGCCGATCAGGTGCCGGCGATGGCCTCGGGCCCGTCCGACGCGGCCGCGCTCGGCGCGCCGCCCGCCATCGACGACACCCCCTCGGACCAGCCGTCGGCATCGCCGAGCTCGCCGTCGGGGGCCGCCTCGACCCCGACCGCGGCGGCCTCCTCGGCAGCGCCGGCGCCGACCAAGGCGGCCGCCGCCACGACCAAGGCTGCTGCCGCCCCGACCAAGGCGGCCGCCGCTCCGACGAAGGCGGCTGCCGCGCCGACGCCGGCGCCCACCAAGGCGGCCGCTCCGAAGCCGACGCCGACACCGACCCCCAAGGCGACCGCGACCGGGCCCAAGGACTACCTCGGTCCCGTCATCACGCACAAGTACGGCAAGGTCCAGGTCGGCATCCGTGTGCAGGGCGGCAAGATCACCGCCGCCTGGGCCGCCGTCTACCCCACCGGCGACTCCCAGCCCTACACCGACTTCTCCATCCCGGTGCTCAAGTCGCAGACCGTCAAGGCGCAGTCGGCCAACATCGCGGGCGCCAGCGGCGCGACCGAGACCACGAACGCATGGAAGAAGTCGCTGCAGGGCGCGCTGTCCAAGGCCGGCATCTGAGTGGTCGTGCGCCAGGATGACCCGGTGACCGAGCGCACCGACGGAGTCCCCGACCCGTCCGCCGCCCCCGAGGTGGCGCCGGGCATCTCCTTCGCCGACGCCGGGCCGTGGCAGAGCCGCCTGCACGTCGAGCACGTGTGGGGCACGGTCGTGACGTTCGACCTGCGGGCCGAGGCCCTGCCGGACGACGTCGACGCGATCCTCGCGGACGCCGTCGGCTTTCTCCACCAGGTCGACGCGTGGTTCTCGACGTACCGGGCCGACACCCCGATCACGGCACTGCGCAACGGGCTCATCGAGGAGTTCCGGCTGCCCGCGGTGGTCCGCGACGTGCTCGCGTCCTGCGCCTGGGCCAAGCAGCTCACCCACGGCGCCTTCGACCCGTGGGCGGTCAAGGGCGGGGTCGACCCGTCGGGCTACGTGAAGGGCTGGGCTGCGGGCCAGGTCGCCGACCAGATCGTGCGCCGCGGGGTGCCGAACGTCTGCGTGAACGCCTCGGGCGACATCGCCTGCCGCGGCGAGCAGCGACCGGGCGAGCCATGGGCCATCGGCATCGTGAACCCTTACGACACGCAGCAGATCATCGAGGTCGTCCACCTCTCCGACGGCGCGATGGCGACCAGCGGCCTGTACGAGCGGGGCGAGCACATCCGCAACCCGCGGACCGGCACGGCGCAGGTCCACTACGACTCGGCGACCATCGTGGGCCCGGACGCCGGCCTCGCCGACGCCCTGGCGACCGCCGCGCTGCTCGAGGGTCCCGGCTGCGCGGCGTGGTTCGCCGGACTCCCGGGCTGGTCGGTCTACCTCGTGAAGGACGGGCAGGCCCAGTTCTTCGTCCCCGCGTTCGACCGGCGGTAGTCGACCGCCAGCGCGGGCGCGTCGGCGTCAGCGACCCCGGCGCGCAGGGCGGGTGCGTCGCAGCGCGTTGGTGTGCGGCATGTGCCGCCGGTGGGCGTCGCTCGTGGCGATCTCATAGCTGCTGCGCGCACCGTGGGAGAGGAAGGCCTCGCGGATGCGGGCATCGTGACGGGTGTCGGGCGTGACGCCGTAGCGCATGGAACGCACCTTCTTTCGCACCACCATCATCCCACCGTGCGCCCGCCCGTCGCACTCCTCGACACCGCATCGCGGACGTCTCGCGCGTCACCGTCCCGCTGGCCGCGCGGCGTGCATCCGGTTCTGCAGCCCCGGGTTCGCGGCACTGTCCACCTCACCGGACGACCCGCAGCAGCGGGTCGTCGACCTGGTCGACGCCCTGACCCTGCAGGGATGCCACCAGCAGCCGGCTCACCAGCTCCCGCGCCGGGTCGGGGTCCTCGGCGCCGCCGCACAGCCGACGCCCGAGGGCGCGCTCGGGCCCGTCGAGCATGTCGGCGTGCCCCATCCCTTCGATCACGACGTGCCGGGCCTCGGGCAGGGCGTCGGCGAACGCTTCGTGGTCCACGGGCTCCGGGGCGCACGGCCCCGCGTGGCCGGCCCCGATCACGAGAGTCGGGACGCCGAGGACGCTGCGGAAGGCGGTCGCCGTGCGCCGCGTCGGTCGGCGACCGCCGCCGTCGACCGGGTCGACGAGCACGAGGCCCACCACGGCGCGCCGCACGTCGTCGTCGGGCACCAGGATGCGCGCGGCGCGCAGCGCCGCCTGGCCGCCCCGGGAGTGGCCGGCGAGCAGCACCTGGCGGCCGGCCTCGATGATGCCGTGAACAACGGCCGCAGCGTGGACCGCCTCCTCCTCCACGCCGTACCTGCCGGTGAGCAGGGCGAGCCGCCCGGGAGCGAGGGAGGGGACCACGACGTCGGCACCCGTGCCGCGCGCCGGAGCGACGACGGCCTCGTACGCCGTCGGGCTGGACAGGAAGCCCGGGAGCAGCACCAGGGACGTTCCGCCGGTCACCACGCCTCCCGTTCTTGGCCGTTCGCGGGACAGCGCGCCCGCGGCGCGGTCAGAGTCGTGCCATCGATCCCCGCCTCCCTGGAGCTGATCATGCCCGACCCGACGGATCGCCCGCCGCTGGTGGTGTACGGCGCCCCGTGGTGCCCGGACTGCCGCCGCAGCAAGGCGTTCCTCTCCGAGCAGCGTGTGCCGTTCACCTTCATCGACCTCGAGCAGCATCCCGAGGAGAACGCCGCCGTCGAGCGATACAACGACGGCAAGCGGATCATCCCCACCATCGTCTTCGCCGACGGTTCGCACCTCGCCGAGCCGACCGACGAGGAGCTGGCCGCGCGTCTCGGTCTCGCGCGCGACGCGGCGCAGACGTCGTACGACCTGGTCATCGTCGGGGGCGGGCCCACCGGCCTGACGACGGCGATCTACGCCGCGCGCGAGAACCTGCGCACGGTGGTGATCGAGCGGTCGGCCCTGGGCGGCCAGGCCGGCGTCACGGAGCGCCTCGACAACTACCCCGGCTTCCCGGACGGGATCGCAGGATCCGAGCTGGCCGCGCGGTTCGTGCAGCAGGCGGAGCGGTACGGGGTCGAGCTGCTGCCCGCGGTGAGCGTGGCCGGGCTGAGCACGATCGACGGCAGGTCGATCGTCACCACGTCGACGGGCCAGGACCTCCACGCGGCCGCAGTGCTGGTCGCGACGGGGTCGACCTACCGCCGCACGGGCGCCGAGGGCGAAGGAGATCTCATCGGCGCGGGCATCCACTTCTGCGCGACGTGCGACGGCCCGTTCTACCGCGGCGCGGCCGAGGTCGTGGTGATCGGCGGGGGCAACTCGGGCTTCGAGGAGGGACTGTTCCTCACCCAGTTCGCCGAGCACGTCACGATCGTCGTGCGCACCGAGCCCGTCGCCTCCCGGCTGCTGCAGGACAAGGTGGCCGGCCATCCGCGGATGACCGTGCTCACCGGCACCGAGACGATCGCGTTCCACGCCGACCAGCACGGCAAGCTCGCCGCCGTGACCCTGCGCGGGCCCGGAGGGGAGGAGTCACAGCACCCCGCCTCTGCGGCGTTCGTGTTCGTCGGTCTCGACCCCAACACCGGCTGGCTCGGCGGAGCGCTCGAGCTCGACGCCCGGGGGTTCCTCGTCACCGACCGGATGATGCAGACCTCGGTGCGCGGTGTCTTCGCCGCCGGTGACGTCCGCAGCGGCTCGACCAAGCAGCTCGCGTCCGCCGTCGGCGAGGGCGCAGCGGCGGCGCTGCAGATCCGCGCGCACATCGACGAGCTGCGCGACGGCGGCAGCGACACGGCGGCCTGACGCGCGACGAGGGGCGCCGCAGCAGCGGCGCCCCTCGTGCGGTGCGGTCAGACGGGCTCGTGGAACGCGGAGTCCGAGACCTTGAGGATCAACCCGGCGAACGACGACACGACGAGCATGCCGTGTCCGTACTCGGCGTCGGCGGCACCGGGGATGTCGGCGACGTCGATGTCGCCGCCGCGGATCCGCAGCACCTGGTTGGCGACGAGCGACGCGGCGTAGATCGTGCCGTGCTTGCCGATCGCGAGACCGGTGAGCGGCGGCAGACCGCCCCAGCTGCGCACGATGGCGCCCGTGCGCGGGTTCACCTTCCAGATGTGCCCCTCGACGAACGCGCCGAGACCGGAGACGTAGAGGTAGCCGTCGGCGCCCATCTCGACATCGGTCGGGACGGGGTCGCAGCCGAAGGTTCCGGGGTCGTTCTCGGGCTGCGTCGCGCAGGGTCCGGCGTGCGACACGGGGAACACGGTGAGGGTGCGCACGTGGTGGCCGCGCACGACGAGTATGTCGTTCGCGCCGGCGTCGACGACGATGAGGCGGTCGCGCAGCTTGAGCACCGAGTAGGGGTTCGACACCGAGTCGACCGCCTGGCTCTGCCCGTCAGGGTTGTGCGCCCGCTCGTAGGCGAGCGTGTCCACGACGACCTTCGCCGTGCCGTGATGCCCGAGCCGCACGACGCGCGCGGGCACCGCGCCCTCTTCCGGGTTGCCGAGCACCGAGGTCGCGTAGACGTGGCCGTCGCGGCCCACGTCGACGCCGGCGGCGAAGCCGAGCTTGTCGGTGACGACCCACGACGCACCGGTGCGCAGCTTCACCTTCGAGATCTGCATCGACCCGATGTCGGCGACGTACAGGGTGCCGTGGGGGCCGAACGCGACGTGGGCCGGCTGCTGGAACCCGGAGGCCAGCACGGTCACCCCTGCCGGCAACGGCGGAGGCGGCGGGTCTGCCGCCGATGCCGGCTGGGCGGCGAGGGTGGTCGCGGCGAGAGCTGCGGCCGCGATGGCGGGGACGAACAGTCGACGGCGCATGGGACTCCTCAGAGGACGGCGTGCTGGAGAACCGCGCGGCGCGCGATCGGCCGCGCCGGGCGGTGGAACGGGATCGGCCTGTCGGCCGGTCTGGTGTCGGCGAACGACGTGGGGTGCAGTACCGCGTGCGTGCCAGGACGATCGGGAGGCTACGACCGGCGGATGGAGCCCGCAAGGGTCCGTTTCTCGAGCCGCTTGTCGCGCCCGCTACATTCACCATCCATCGGATGTTGGAATGCGGCGACGCTAGGGTCGGGACATGCCGGATGTCAAGGAGCCGCGGGGTGCCGCGAAAGCGCGTCCGTATCGCTCGGCGGTACGAGACGACCAGGCGCGAGCCACCCGCGCGCGGATCGTGGCGGCGGCGCACGCGCTCTTCCTGGAGCGAGGCTTCGCGAGCACCTCCGTCGCCGGAGTCGCGGCGGCCTCCGGCGTCGCGCGACCGACGGTCCTCACCGTGTTCGGGACCAAGGCTCATCTGCTCCGCGCCGTCGTCGACGTCGCGATGGCCGGTGACGACGGCCTGGTGCCGGTCGCCCAACAGCCATGGTTCCAGCCGGTCTGGACCGCCACCGACGGAGGCGCGTGCCTCGACGCGTACGCCCATGCCTGCCTGCTCATCGCCCGACGGTCGGCACGCGTCATCGAGCTCGTCCGGCGGGCGTCCGACGAGGGTCCGGAGGTGGCCGAGCAGTGGGCGCAGCTGCAGACGAACCGGCGCGCCGGAGCGCGCAGCATCGCCCGGCGTGTCCGGGAGCTCGGCGACCTGCCCGGGGGACTCACGCTCCCCCGAGCCACCGACCGGATCTGGATGCTCAACGACTCCGCCCACTACCTCGCCCTCGTCTCGGACTGCGGCTGGAGCGAGCGGGCGTACGAGGCGTGGGTCGCCGAGGGACTGCGGGCCGCCGTGCTCGGCGACGCGGGCTCATGACCCACGTCACCCGCTCGGGGCGACGCACAACGGTGTGGCACCGCCGTCGCGGGGTTACCGTGACGGGCATGACCGTCGTACGCCGGGCCACCGCCGAGGACGAGGCCGCCGCCGTCGCCACCGTGGTCGCCGCGTTCAAGACCGACCCCGCCTGGCAGCACATCGTCGGCCACCAGCACGACACGGCGTCGCCGCACTTCGCCCGTGCGCTGTTCCGCTCCCGCGTCGACGCCGGAACGGTGTGGGTCACCGACGACGTGAGCGCCGTGGCCATGTGGGAGCTGCGCGACGGCGACGCCCCCGTGCACGAGCAGCGCGACGACGTCTGGACCGACTACCGCGAGGCGGTCGGCGAGCAGCTGTGGGAGCGGCTCGAGGAGTGGGAGACCGCTCTCGACGCCAGCCGCCCCACGCCGCCGTACTGGTATCTCGGCGTCCTCGCCACGCATCCCGACCACGTCCGCCGCGGCCTGGCCACGGCGGTGATGGAGCCGGTGATGGAGCTCGCCGACCACGACCACCTCGACTGCTGGCTCGAGACGGCGTCGGTCGCCAACCTCACGTTCTACGACCGCCGCGGCTTCCACCAGCGGCTGCCGATCGAGGTCGACGGCGGTCCGCAGACCTGGTGGCTGCGACGCCCGCCGGCGTGAGCGCTCAGGCCGGAAGCCGGCCGGCCAGGTAGGCGGCCGCGAGCGCGGTGCAGCGGATCGGCGTCTCGCGCGGGTGGCCCGGCACGCCGCACGGCCGCACCGTGCGCGACGACCGTGGCATCTCCACGGTGAAGGCGACTCCGGACGCGCGCGACGTCGCGGTGTACCAGTCCGTCAGGTTGCCGTGGCACGGGCCTCCGCAGGGCACGACGTGCGCCGGGGCGATGCCCGACAGCCCCGAGAAGGTGCGCGCGAGAGCTGCGCGCCGACCGCCGCCGGTCGTGTCGACCGCCTCCGAGAAGCCGTGCAACGAGATCACGAGGTCGGGCTGCACCAGCGTGAGGAATCGTGCGATCGCCTGCGACTCGGGCTCGCTGAGCGCCCTCGGCCCGCTGCGCGAGTCCCTCAGGAACTTGTCGGGGAAGTTCGAGTTCAGGTTGACGCCGTGCGAGTTCCATCGGCGACCGATCGCGCCGCCGTCGGGGTTCATGCTGCGCACCGACCAGATCACCGCGTCCGCCGCCGGCCGCAGGGTGCGCAGCACGTCGACCGTGAGCGGTCCGGGCCACTCCTCGCCGTGCATCTGCCCGAGCACCACCAGCACCCGCGGCGCCGCGGCGCGTCCCTGTCGCGTGGCGACGAGCGCGCGCCCGTCCACGGACCGGCCGATGACGCACGAGAGGTCCACCGCAGAACCGCTCACGCGACGGCACGAGTAGCCGTACGCCGACGACGAGGCGCTGGTCGGCGCGGTGGTCGGCACCGCCGGCTCGGGGGCCGGGACGGCCCGTGCCGGGGCGGCGTACGAGGCACCCGCGAGCAGCACCGCGGCGACGACGGACGTCGCGGCGGATCGGAGCGGTCGGCGCACCCGACCATCCTGCGCCCCGAGGCGCCCGCCACGACACCCCCACGCCGAGGCGTCGTCGCACGGGTCGCCGCGCCGCCGATCTCGACCACCCGCGCGTGCACGCGCCTGCCGCGCATAGGCTCGGCGGGAGCCGACGAGGTGAGGAGCGCACCATGGCAGCCGAGGAGAACGACCCCGTCTACGGCTCGGTCTACCGCGACGCGCTCGACTACGCCGCCAAGCTGCACCGCCGACAGTTCCGCAAGGTGCCCGAGGGCGTGGAGCCCACGGTGCCCTACCTGGC
Organism: Actinomycetes bacterium; assembly: GCA_029781935.1. GTDB lineage: Bacteria > Actinomycetota > Actinomycetes > S36-B12 > CAIYMF01 > Longivirga. The sequence continues at coordinate 14,548 of JAKOVT010000156.1, forward strand.
CCACCTGCTCGAGGTCTCCGCGCTCGTGTGGCTCGGCGGCGGCGACGAGACGCAGGCCATCGCCGGGCTGCTGCACGACGCGCTCGAGGACCAGGGGCCGCACACGTCGCCGCGCAAGCTGGAGAAGAAGTTCGGCCCGGACGTTCGACGCATCGTCGAGGCGTGCACCGACGGCGCGCCCGGCGTGGTGCGCGACGAGTCGACGTGGCTCGAGCGCAAGGTCGCCCACCTCGCGGAGCTGTACGCGGTCGACTCCGACGCGCTGCTGGTGCTCGCTGCCGACAAGGTGTCGAACGCCCGCGCCATCCTCGACGACGAGGCGATCGCCCCGGGCGAGGTCTGGGCCCGGTTCAACGCGCCGCGCCAGGCGATCGCCTGGTACTACGACGAGGCCACGGCCGCGCTCGCGCTGCGGCTGCCCGACAACGTCGTGACCCTGCGCCTCGTGCGGCTCGCGGCGTTGCTCGCCGACAGCGCCGGCGGCACCGATCTGCGCGCGTGCTACGCGGCGATGGCCGACGACGAGTACGAGGACGCGCTGCGCCCCCTGGCCGAGGCCAAGACCGCGGCCTACTGACGCGCACCCCGCAGGCGGCAGCACCCACCGTGAGGTGGCGGCTGCCGCCTGCGGGGCGCGGCCGGATCAGACCTTGGTCTTGTTGCGGCTGAAGAGCTTCTCGAAGAACGAGGGCTCCGGCGGGCACGCGCAGCGCTGCGACTTCGGCACGCCCTTGAGCACCTGGTCGACATGCTGGCCGCAACCGGCCCACGTGGCCTTGCCGCACCGGCGGCAGCTCACCTGACGGCACATGGACGGGCACTCCTCACGATCGGGTTCGACGACAGCAGCACTATACCCCAGGGGGTATATGCGCCTCGCCACCCGCCGCTCGGACGGCATGAGGACCGAGAGACCGTGGCGGCTTGACCGCCGGCCCCCGCACCGGCAGGTTGCGGCCGTGCCGTTCCGCTCCCGCATCGTTGACGGCGAGCGCCGCCCGGGCGCCTGGGCCGTCGCGCCGTCTCCCGGGGGTCTGCGGTGACCCTGCTCGCGCTGCTCGTCGTGGGCGCCCTGCTCGGCACGGTGATCGGCATGCTCGGCGGTGGCGGCGGAGTGCTCGCCGTCCCCCTCCTCGTCGCGATCGGAGAACCGGTGCTGTCGGCGTCGACCATGTCCCTGGTCGTCGTGGGCACCGGCGCAGCGGCAGCGCTCGTGCCGCACCACCGCGCTCGCCGCGTCGACTGGCGCATCGGTCTGGCGTTCGGGGCGCTGGGGTCGGTCGGCGCGGTGGTCGGCGCACGACTGTCGTCGGTGCTGGCGCCGAACCTGCTGCTGCTCGGGTTCTCGGTCCTCGTGCTGCTGGGCGCGTTCGCGATGCTGCGCTCCGGACGAGCAGCGCGCCGGCTCGAGCTGGGGCTCGGCGATCCGGTTCGCGAGACGCACCAGGCGCGGCCCCCTGTCGACGACGAGACGGGGATGCAGCGCCACGAGCTGGTCGCCGGGCTGGCGGACGTCGACGGCTCCGCGTCGGTACCTCCCGGCCCCCCGCTGCGCGTCGATGCGCGCGTGATCGGGCTGGCGAGCGGGGTCGGGCTCATCCCCGGCCTTTTCGGTGTCGGTGCGGGTTTCGTCGTCGTCCCCGCGCTCGTGACGGCGCTGCGCGTCCCGGTGAAGCGCGCGACCGCCACGGCGCTCGTGGTGATCGTCATCAACTCCAGCGTGGCGCTGGCCGCACGGCACGAGCACCTGCGCGACGTGGGGGCGGCGCTGCAGCTGGCCGCCGTCACCGCCGTCTTCGCCGTCGTCGGTGCGCTGCTGTCGCGCCGCGTCCCGAGCTGGGTGCTGTCGACGGCCTTCGGCTCGCTGCTGCTCCTCGTCGCCGTCTACACGGTGGTCCGGGCCCTCACGCTCTGAGTTCCCCCGACCGGGTGGACGGTGTCGCCCACGACGATGGCTAGCCTGGTCGCGTGATCGCGCACTGGGCGCGCGGAGCGGGGAGGTCCCATCATGGCCGTACGTCGTACCGGTGCCGCGGTGCTCGTCGCGGGCGCTGCGCTCATGTTGACGGCGTGCGGCTCGGGCAGCGTCACGCTGCCCACAGCGAACCCCAGCCGCACCCTGCCCTCGATCACGACGACACCGTCGGTCCCGAGCCGTACGCCGAGCACCCCGACACCGACCAGCCCGACACCGACTCCGACCGCCACGGACACCGCGACGGCGACCGGCACGACGACGCCGAGCCGGACCGCCTCGGCCAGCGCCACGAGCACCTCGCCCACCCCGACTCCCACTCCGACCGAGACCACCCCGACGCCGACTCCGACGCCGACCCCCACGGAGACGTCCGCCACTCCGACGCCGACGCCCACCGAGACCACGCCCACGCCGACCAGCTCCTCGCCGAGCGCGACCGCGACCGCATCGCCCGGTTCGAGCTCGGCGGCGCCGCAGCCGGCCGGGTCCAGCACGCCGTGGTGGCCCTGGCTGCTCGTCGCGGCCGCCGTGGTCGCCGGCTTCGTCTGGTGGATGCTGGCCAGCGGGAAGCGCCGGACCTGGGACACCGCCTTCGCGAGGAACAGCGCCGAGGCGCGGTGGGCTGCCGACGTGCTCGCACCGTCGGTGGTGAACCGGGCCATCCCCGCGGACCAGGTGGCCTCGCAGTGGCCCGACAGCAAGCGGCGTCTCGACGACCTCCAGGCGGCCCTCTACCAGCAGCAGGCCGACATCCCGAACCCCGAGCGCGCCCAGCGGCTCGGCGTCGTCACCGGCGCCCTCACGGCGCTGACCGAGGCGCTCACCCACGACGTCGCGCTCCGCACCGGCGGCACCGGACCGGACGACGCCGAGCTCCTCGCGTCGGAGCAGGCGGTGAACCACGCAGCGGCGACCCTGTCGGCTGCCGTCGCGGGGACGCCGACCCCGGGTTCGCACTCGGCGAGCTGACCCGCCCCGGCGCTACTCGGGGCGGCGCAGCACCACGCTCGTGAACGGCTGCACGGCGTCCCACGGCGTGACGTGCTGGCGCCGCTCGGTGCGCAGCACCTCCCAGGCGCGTGCATCGAGCGCGGCGACGAGCGACGGCGCGTCGTAGCGAGCGACCGGCAGGCCGCTGCACGTCTCGGGACCGTCGAGGGCGAACGTCGACACGACCGCGAACCCGCCGCGACGCAGGCCCGCGCGCAGCGAGAGCACGTAGGCGGCGATGTCCTCGGGCTCGGTGAGGAAGTGGAAGACCGCGCGGTCGAACCACACGTCGACCGGCGGTTCGAGGAACGTCGAGGTGACGTCGCCGATCACCGGGTGCACGCCCTGGGCGGCCGCACCGTACTCCGCTCGGACCCGGTCGACCGCTCGCTGCATGGCGGTCGCCGAGACGTCGAGGAGGGTGATGTCGCCGTATCCGCGGGACAGCAGAGCATCGACCAGGGTCGAGGATCCGCAGCCGACGTCGGCGATCCGGGCGCTCGTCGGGACGCCGGTCGTCTCCACGAGGTCCACCCACACCGCGTCGTGCGGCTGCCACCACGAGACGTCGTCGACGTCCTTCCCGGCGTGCACCCTCTCCCAGTACGGCTCGGTCATGGCCCCATGGTCCCTGATCCGCGGACGGATCGGCCGCACCGGGTGGTCGAGTCGCGCGGCCCCGGTCAGTCGCGCACCGCCACCGAGCCCGCGGCCAGCGCCTCGGCGCGATCGGCGAGCTCCGTGCCGGTGATCCCCGGCCAGCCGTGCAGCAGCGGGACCCAGTCGGCGGGCACCGCCGAGGCGCCGTACGTCGCCCCCAGCAGCATCCCGGCGATCGCGGCGACCGTGTCTGTGTCGTGGCCGGCCCGCACGGCGTTCTCGAGGCCACGTCGCAACGGCTCGACGGTGCCGCGCGCGAGCCGCACGCTCGCCCAGGCCGCCTGGGCCGCGTGCACCACCCAGCCGTTGCGCGGGAAGGCTGTCGGGTGCTGGTGATCGGCCTCGTCGAGCAACCCGGCCCACCGGGCACGCTGTGCGGGATCGAGGTGCGCGAGGCCACGGCGTACGTCGAGCTCTCCGGTCACCACGGCGTGCCCCGCGGCGACGCACCACAGCACGCACGCTGACGCGGCATCCGGCTCGGGGTGGGTGAGGTCGCTGACCGCGCGCGCGGCCGCCGCGGTCGCGGCGTCGTCGCCGAGGTGCGCCAGCGGGATCGGGGCGCTGCGCATGAGCGAGCCGTTGCCGCCGGTGCGTCCCGTGCGGGCGTGCAGCTCCTGCGCGGCGGCGCGCACCGACTCGGCCGTGACCGCGCTACCGGTGGACCCGTTGTAGAGCACCTGCCGCGTCTGCGCGCCGACGTCGGGTGCCGTCTCGTGCCAGGTGTACCAGCGGGTCGCAACGTGATCGAGCGCGTCGACCAGGCGCGAGCCCTCGGCCGCGGCCATCTCGGCGGCCTCGAGGATGGGCACCGCCATCGAGGTGTCGTCGGTCCACTCCCCCGGCGCCCACCGGAAGGTGCCGCCGCCCTTCATGAGGACGGGTACGTCGTCGGCCAGCGGCGGCCCGAACTCGTAGCCGGCTCCCAGCGCGTCGCCCGCCGCGGTCGCGAGCAGGACGCCGCGCGCCCGGTCGCGCTGCACGTCGGTGAGGTCCACGCGACGATCCTGCCGGGTCGCGGCCGCCGCCGTCGGGTCCCACGCGCCCGAGGTGGCGCACGCCACGCACCCGAGAACGACGGCGCCGCCGCTCGCCCGGCGCGGATCCGGACGAGGGCGGCGTCGTCGAGAGGAGAACTCGACGCAGGGTGCATCGGGTGCCGCGGACCCCCGTCCCGAGACATGTCACCCGTTCGGAGCAGCGGATCGGGCTGACCTGCGGCGCAGCGATCCTGCGACGGGGCACGGCTCCGGGGCAGGATGGCCGGGTGGAGGTCATCTGCCGCATAGCGGCCGCCGTGCTGGCCGCGGCACTTCTCGCGGGGTGCTCGTCGGCGGTCGAGGAGCCGGCGACGACGAGCGCCCCGCCGCCGGCGACGACGAACGCGCCGCCGTCGGTGGCGGCGTTCGTGCCGTCGGCGTCGTCGGAGACCTACCTCCCGACCGGAGTCCCGCGCGGACGCACCGTCCCCGTGGTGCTCACCATCCCTGGCGGCAGCTGGCAGACCTCCGATCGCACCGGCCTGGCGCCCCTCGCGCAGCGCCTCGCGTCCGCGGGTGCGTTCGTCGTGAACTCGTCGTACCGGGCGGGCGACGTCGGAGCGCTGTTCCCCCTGCCCCTGCAGGACGTCCGCTGCGCCGCCGGGTACGCCGTGGCCGCGGCTGCCTCCGCCGGCTGGAAGCCGGGCCCGGTGATCCTCGTCGGGCACTCCGCCGGCGGTCACCTCGTCGCCCTCGCCGGGGTCTCGGGCGACGCGCTCGACGCGCCGTGCGACGACCCCGTGCCGCACATCGACGCCGTCGTGGGTCTGGCCGGCGTCTACGACGCCGCCGACGCGGGCGGGCTCATCGCGCCGTTCTTCGGCGTGGCGCGCGCGGCCGACCCGGCGCTGTGGGACTCCGGCGATCCGATCCGCTACGTCGCTGCCGGCCGCACGCCGAAGCCCCTCTCGGTCCTGCTGATCCACGGCGACGCCGACTCCGTCGTGCCTCTCACCCAGTCCGAGTCCTTCGCCCGCGCCCTGCGCGCTGCGGGCATCCCGGTGGCGCTCGACGTCCTGCCCGGGCAGGACCACCTCTCGGTGATCGAGCCGGCCGTGTCCGGCGACGCCATCGCCGCCTTCGTCGCGGCCCTCTCGTCTGTCGGGGCAGCCACGCCCGCCGGCTGACCCGCCGTCGGACGCCTGAGGGGAGGTGGCGGCGTGATCGCGTCCGTGTGCCGGGGGTGCGGCCACGAGGGCGTCGACCCCGACGAGGACGACCGCGACGGCGTGCACTGCTCGCGGTGCGGAGAGCCGGCGCCCGAGCGCGCCGACCGGCTCCCGTCGCTCAGGACGCCCCGAGGTGTGCGCAGAGCGCGGTGAGCGCAGCGGCGGACAGCACGACGTGGTCGTCGTCGATCGGGTGCGCCCAGCTGGAGAACTTCGCGACGACCGTCTGCGACGGCGGGTGCACGAGCACCTGCTGCCCATGGATGCCGAGCCCGGTGAAGACGCCGCTCGCGGGATCGAGCACCCACCACTGCTGGTGGTAGAACGCGCCCGGCGGGAAGTCGGGTCCGTGGTCGTCGACGGCGAACGACGCCGCGAGGCCGTCGTCGTCGCGCGTGATCGACTCGACCCACCCGCGCGGCAGCACCTCGCGGCCGTCGACGCGGCCTCCGTCGAGGTGCAGCTGTCCGAACCGCGCGAGGTCCTCGACCGTGAGGCACAGCCCTCCCGAGGCGAGCGGGAACGAGAGCGGTCCGACGAGCAGGTCGGCGTCGTACGCCGCACCCATCGGGCGCCACAGCCACTCGGACAGCACCGCCGACAGCGGGGAGCCGGTCACGCGCTCGAGCACCCAGCCGATCACGTCGGTGAGGATCGAGCGGTACTCGAAGCGCGTCCCGTGCGGACCGCCCTCGTTGCGCAGCGCCGCGATGTAGTCGTGCGGCAGCCGGTCCTCGGGGCGCCGCGTGAGCCAGCCGAGGATGCGGAACCCGCGCATGGACTCCGAGTCCGGGTCCTCGTAGTCGCTCTCGTCGAACGACGTCGACGTGCGCATGTCGAGCAGCTGCTGCACCGTCGCGCCGTCCCACGAGGTGCCGGTCAGCTCCGGCAGGTACGCCGAGACCTCGGCCCCCGGGTCGAGCAGGCCCCGGTGGATCGCGATGCCGGCGAGCGTCCCGACGACGCTCTTGGTCACCGACTGCGCGACATGCCGCGAGTCGGGACCCACGCCCTCGTCGTAGTGCTCGAGGACCACCGAGCCGCGGTGGACGACGATCATCGCGTCGACGTCGGTGCGGTCGAACAGATCGGCGAGCCGGAGCCAGACGCCGTCGTGCTCGAAGACGACGCCGGAGAGGTCCCGCAGGTCGCGGGGCAGCTGTCGCGGGGCCGTCGACGCCGCGACGCGGGCGCTGGGCACCAGCTGGCGCATGTGCAGCATCGACCAGCGCGGGTGCACCCCCTGGTCGTAGTCGTCCAGGGTGACCCGCTTGTCCTCCGGCGGCGGGTTGCCCTGCATGAGCCCGAGCTCCACCCAGCTGCGCGACATGACCGCCTCCGCCCCCGACCGCACCCTGCGGTCGACGGCCTCCGTTCTACCGTGCAGCGCCCCGCAGCGTCCGACGCCCCGCTCTGGAGGTCTCAGAGGTAGCCATAGGTACCTCTGAGACCTCCAGAGCAGGGGGGGGCAGCCTCGTGGGGACGTTCCTGGTGCCCGGTTCGGCCCTCCTGCCGTGCCAGGATCATCGACCGTGCAGACGGGGGGACGACGGCGGACGGTCGCAGCGGCGCTGACGGTGGTCCTGCTGCTCGTCCTCGGCTGGCTGGTCGCCGACCAGCTCACCGCGGCCCTGCGGCTGTCGACGCAGGCGGTGACGGTCCCGACCGAGACGTCGACCGCCGAACCGGAGCGGTCGTCGACGCCGGCCTACCCGGTCGTGCGGTCCGTGCTCCTCACCGAGACCAGCCCGTTGCTCGACCTCGCGTCCCGCACGTACGCCGACGCGGTCGCCGCTCGGACCGGCGTGCGCCCCGCGGTGTCGCGCTGGGCGGCGGGCTCGCCGACGACCGACGCGGTGCTCGTGTCGGTCTCGACCCTCGAGCGCACGGGAGCCCAGGCGTACCGGGTCAGCGAGGGCGGCACGCGGATCGAGGCCGACGACGCCGCGGGTGCGGCGGCAGCTCTGTTCCAGCTCGCCGACCGGTACGCCGCAGCGCGGCCGCTCCCGACCGGCAGCACGCTGGTGACGCCGCGCCTCGGACTGCGCATGCTCGACTCCGGCGCGATCGGCGTCACTCCCGACGCCGCGGCCTGGAGCAAGGGCGACGACTACAGCCACAACAACCATGCCTTCGCCAACGCGATCCTCGCTGATGCGCCCTACGTCGACCCGGTCGCGATGGCGAAGGACGCCGCCGACTTCCGCGCGTTCGTCGACCACGGGGTCGCGCAGGGCTACAACGCGATCGCCATCAACGGGTTCCTCGAGTACCTCACGTTCTCCGAGGTCGGCGACGGCAACGAGGTCTACGCGCCCGGAGACGTGCACCGCGAGCGCGCACTGGCCATGCGCCAGGCGTTCGGCCCGATGCTCGAGTACGCGCGCACGATGGGCATGACGCTCGTCCTCAAGACCGACATGCTCGCCCTCACGACCCCGCTCGAGCAGTACCTCCAGCGCACCACGGGCGGTGTCGACGCCGAGGACCCGCGCCTCTGGGATGTCTACGAGAAGGGGCTCGACGAGCTCTTCACGACGATGCCCTACGTCGACGCCCTGATGATCCGCATCGGCGAGGCCGGCTCGGTCTACGACGTCCCCGGGTGGGACTACTACTCGCGCCTCGCCGTGACGACGGTGCCCGCGGTCCGGCAGATGCTGACGAGCCTCACCCGGGTCGCCGAGCAGCACGACAAGGACATCGTCTTCCGCACGTGGAGCGTCGGGGTCGGCGACGTCGGCGACATGCACACCTCGCAGAAGTCCTACGACGCCGTGCTCAAGGGCATCACGAGCCCGCGGCTGATCGTGTCGACCAAGTACACGCTCGGCGACTTCTACTCGCACCTGCCGCTCAACGACACCCTCGACGCGGGCGACCACCGCCGCATCGTGGAGTTCCAGGGCCGCCGAGAGTTCGAGGACTACGGCGCCCTGCCCAACGACCTCACGGTCCTGCACCGCACGGCGCTGCAGCGGTTCCTCGCCGCCAACCCGAAGGTCGAGGGCGTGTGGCTGTGGACCCAGGACGGCGGACCGTGGCGCGCGGGGCCGATGACGCTGTACCTGAAGACCGGCTTCTGGCAGCTCTACGACCTGTCGGCGTACTCCATGGGCCGGCTCGCATGGGATCCGACGGCCGACCCCGCGCAGCTCACCGCCGACTGGGCGCGGCGCACCTTCTCCGACGACCCGGTCACGGTCGCGGCGATCGCGAGGGCCATGTCGCTCTCGCGCGAGGCGATCACGAAGGGTCTCTACATCGGCCCGTACGCCGACCAGAAGGTGAAGGCGCTCGGCCTCGAGCCTCCGCCGATGATGTGGATCTTCGAGTGGGACATCGTCAGCGGCGACAGCGCCACGCTCGGCACGATCTACGACACGAGCAAGGACCAGCTGCAGCGCGCGCTGACCGAGGCCGACGACGCGGTGCGGCTCGCGACGACGATGCGCACGACCGTCGACGCCACCGACCCGTCGACCTGGCGCGATCCCGCGCTGCGCCAGCACTTCGTCGACACCCTCGCCTACGAGGAGGACCTGTTCACGACCCTGCGCGCCTACCGCTCGATGGTGCTGCGCCACGAGCAGTGGCTCGACACCGGCAGCCCCGAGGCGCGCGACGCGTGGGCCACTGCTCGCAACGCGTACGTCGTCGCCCGCGACGCGCACCTGGCCCGCTACAGCGGCGACGTCGACCTGCCGGCCTACGAGTTCACCGCCGCCGACCTCGGCCTCGAGCGCGCCGACCGCGACGCCGCCATGGGCCTGCTCGCGGGAAGCGTCCTGCTCGCCATCGCCGTGCTGCTCGGGCTCGGGACGCCGCTCGGGCAGCGTCTGCTGCGCGGCGGCACGCTGCCGGGCGCTGCCGCGCTGCGAGCGCTGTGGATCGGCGTCTCGCGGCCGTGGCGCATCGCCTCCGCGCCCGGCCCGCGCGGGCGGCTCGACCGCATTCTCGTGTGGCTGGTGCCGACCCTCGCCGTCGTCGTGTCGAGGTTGGACTACACGTGGTTCGCCGCACCCGCGCACCTCGTCGTCACCCTCGGCGCCTGGCTGCTCTTCGTGCTGGTGCTGCGGCTGTCGCTGCGCGGCCGCGACCCGTGGCTGCTCTGGGCGGCGGTAGGGGGCGCCGCGGTCCTGCGCACGGTGATCCTCCTCGTCGCGCTGGTGTCGCGAGGCCCCGGCGGCTACTGGTTCGCGTTCTGGACCCGGCCCGAGGCGCGCACGGTCTACGTCACCCTCGCGTTCGCCGCGTTCGTGTGGGTGCTCGTCGTCGCGTGGACGACGGTGCGCTACGCCTACGGCCTCACCCGACGCGGCTCCTGGGGCCGGCTGCTCGCGGCGTGCGGGGTGCCGCTGCTGGTGCTCGGCGGCCTCGTGACGGCGATCGGGCTCGAGACGGCGCTGACCGCATGGAACGACCAGATGGCGCTCCTGCCCTGGGGCCTGTCGCGCATCCTCGGCATCACCGTCTACCTCGGCATCCCGACCGAGCTCCCGGCGTACGTCGCCGTCCTCGGTGCGGTGCTCGCGGTCGTCGGCGCTGTGCTGTGGCTGTGGTCGCGCCGTCGCGACGCTCCGCTCGCCGGCCCGTCGTCGGACCTTCCTGGCCCTGGACCGGAGCGCCTCCCGGGCGCTGTCGGGGGCCTCGTCTAGCGTCGGAGGCGTCCGGTCGCAACGTGGTCAGGAGGTCGTCGTGCGGCTGCTGCACACGTCCGACTGGCATCTCGGCCGCAGCCTGTTCCAGACCAGCCTGCTCGAGGAGCAGGGCCGCTTCCTCGGGTGGCTGCTCGACACCGCGCAGCAGCAGCGGGTCGATGCCGTGCTCGTGTCCGGTGACGTCTACGACCGTGCCGTCCCGCCCCTCGATGCGGTGGCGCTGCTCGACTCCACGCTCGAGGCGTTCAGCGACGCCGGGGTGCCGCTCGTGGTCGTCAGCGGCAACCACGACTCCGCGGTCCGCCTCGGCTTCGGCAGCGGGCTGGCCGAGCGCGCCGGCGTGCACCTGCGGACCACGCTCGACGACCTCGCGCGGCCGGTGGTCCTGCACGACGAGCACGGACCGGTGTCGGTCTACGGCGTTCCCTACCTCCTCCCCGATGCCGTCATGGACCGGCTCGAGGCCGACCGCAGCCACGAGTCGGTCCTCCGGGCCGCCGTGGCGCGCACGCTCGCCGACTCCGCGGAGCGCGGGATCGGTCGCACCGTCCTGCTGGCCCACGCGTTCGTCACCGGCGGCGAGGTGAGCGAGTCCGAGCGCGACATCACCGTCGGCGGCATCGGCGACGCTCCCGCGGCGGTGTTCGACGGCGCCACGTACGTCGCGCTCGGTCACCTGCACCGACCGCAGGACGTCGTCCTGCGCGGCAGCAGCACCCGCCTGCGCTACTCCGGCTCGCCGCTCGCCTTCTCCTTCGGCGAGAAGCACGACACCAAGTCCGTCACGCTCGTCGAGCTCGACGCCGACGGCGTCGCGTCGGTGCGGGCGCTCCCGGCCCCGGTCCCCCGACCCATGCGCGAGGTGCGCGGAACCCTCGACGAGCTCCTGGCGCTCGACGACCCCGCCCTGGCGCGGGCCTGGATCAAGGCCGTCATCACCGATACCTCCCGACCGGTCTCGCCGATGGAGCGGCTGCGCGAGCGCTGGCCGCACACCCTCGTGCTCGAGTTCGCGCCGGAGGGCGAGCGCCGCTCGTCGTCCGAGGATCTGGAGCGTCTGCGGCGTACGACGGATCCGGTCGAGATCGCGACCGGTTTCGTCGAGTTCGTCGACCGCGTGCCGCCCACGGAGGAGGAGACCGCGCTCCTCGTGCGCGCCGTGGAGACGGTGCGCGACCTCGAGGTGGCCGCGGGATGAGGCTCGAGCGCCTGCGCATCACCGCGGTCGGGCCGTTCGCCGGCACCGAGGAGATCGACTTCGACGCGCTCACCCGCGGCGGGCTGTTCCTCCTCGAGGGGCCCACCGGAGCGGGCAAGTCGACCGTGCTCGATGCGATCACGTTCGCGCTCTTCGGCCAGCCCGCGGGCGAAGCGACCTCCGCCGACCGGCTCCGCTCGCACTTCGCCGCACCCGGCACCGCACCCGAGGTGCAGCTGACCTTCTCCGTCGGCGGCCAGCGGCTGCGCATCACCCGAGTGCCGGAGCACGAGCGGCCGAAGAAGCGCGGCGGCGGCACGACCACGCAGAAGGCGTCGGTCCACCTCGAGAAGCACGACGGCACCCGCTGGGTGTCGGTCAGCTCCACCATCGCCGAGGTCGCGCTCGACATCGACCAGCGCATCCGGCTCAACCGCCAGCAGTTCACGAAGGTGGTGCTGCTCCCCCAGGGCGAGTTCGCCACCTTCCTGCGCGCCGGCGCCAAGGACCGGGCCGACGTGCTCACGCAGATCTTCGGCACCGCGTTCTACGACCAGCTCACCGCGCAGCTGGTCGCCTGGCGGCGCGACGCCACCCGCGAGCGCGAGCTGGCCGACCTCGCCGTCGTCAAGGCCGCGTCCGAGCTCGGTGGCGCGGCAGGGTTCGACCACGAGCAGCGCGCGGTGCTCGAGGCCGCTGTGGCCGCGTCCGACGACGAGGCCCTGTCCGGCCTCGAGACCGCGCTGCGCGCCGCGGTGGACGAGACCGAGCTCACCGAGTCGGCTGCGGTCGACCGGCGCGCGCGGGCAGCCACGAGCCTCGACCACCTGGCCGCCCTGCGTGCCGCCTACGCCGAGCTCGCCGACCTGCTCGCGCGACAGGCCCGTCACGAGGCGGAGGCAGGGCTGCACGCCGAGCGGCTGATCGAGCTCGAGCGCGCCCGGGCCGCGGCACCCGTGAGCATCGTCCTGCGGCAGCGCGCCGACGCCCGTCGGCAGCTCGACCGTCGGCGCGACGAGGTCGTCGCCCTCCCCCTCGGGCTCACCGGCGAGGAGACCACCGAAGACGCCGACGGCTTCGAGCAGCTGGCCCGCGACTGGGACGCGACGGCCGCCGAGCTGCGTCCGGTCGCGTCCACGGAGGCCGCGCTCGCCGACCGTCGCGCGTCGGCCCACGCCTTCGACGAGGCGATCGAGGCCTTCGAGGAGCAGCTCAAGTCGATCGGCGTGCGCCGCCTCGATCTGCCCTCGCTCATCGACGACGCCGAGGCCGAGGTCGCCCGCCTCGCCGACCTCGCGGCACGCACGACCGGGCTCGAGCTCGCGCACGACACCGCGGTCGCCCGGTTGGCCGCCGCGACGAGCCTGCTCACCGTCGACCGCGAACTCGCTGCGGCTCGCGCCCGACAGGTCGAGGCGCGCGAGGCGCGCAACAGCGCGGTCGAGCACCGCCTCGAACTGCTGCGCCGCCACCTCGACGGCATGGCCGCGCACCTCGCCGCGCGGCTCGAGGACGGTGCCCCGTGCCCCGTGTGCGGCGGCACCGAGCATCCCCTGCCCGCGGCGCTGTCCGACTCCGACGTGACCGCGCTCGAGCTCGAGGAGGCGGAGCGCCTCGAGGGCGAGGCGGCGCGGGCGCTCGACCTGGCAGCCGCGTCGGTCGCGGCGCTCGAGGCACGGCGCGCCTCGCTGGAGGCCACCGCCGACGGCTACGACGTCGACACGGCCACCACACAGGCCGGTGCCGTCCTCGTCGAGCTCGAGGTGGCCCGTGCCGGGGCGGGGGCGCTCGACGCGGCCCGCACCGCGCTGGCCGGCCTGCGCGCCGAGTCCGAGGCCGCCGACCGCGTCGAGAAGGAGGCGCGCGAGGAGCTCGCCCGGCTCCAGACGCTGCGCACGCAGGCCCTCGCCCACGTCCAGCGCGACGAGAACACGGTCCGCCTCGCGCTCGCGGAGTTCGACTCCGTCGCCGAGCGCATGGCCGCGCTGCACGCGCGGGCCGAGGCCGCGCGCGTCGCCGCAGCCGCCGTCCGCGACCTCGCCGCCGCCCGCGCCGCCCTGGTCGTCGTCGCGGACGACTGCGCGCAGGTCTGCGCGGAGGCGGGGTTCGCCGACCCCGACCAAGCGGCGGCCGCCGTCCGCTCGTCCGCCGCGATCGAGGATCTCGCCGCCGCCGTCGCCGCCTGGGAGACCGAGTCCGGAGTGCTCGCCGAGATCGCCGCCGACCCGCGGCTGCGCGACCTCGACCCGCAGGGTGCCGACGCGGTCCTCGCGGCGTACGACGAGGCCTCGCGGCGGCACGCCGAGGCGCACCGCGAGGTGGAGCTCGCTGCGGCCGAGCGCACCCGCCGCGAACAGCGGCTCGCCGGGTTCGTCGACCACCGGGCGGTGCTCGCGCGGCGGCGCGAGGAGCAGGCGGCCGTGCACGCGGGAACGGCGGCGATCCACCGCATCGCGAGCCTGGCCAACGGCACGAGCGGCAACCCCAAGATGACGCTGTCGACCTACGTCCTGCGCCAGCGGTTCGAGAACGTCGTGGCCGCCGCGAACCTGCGCCTGGACCGGATGTCGTCGGGCCGCTACCAGCTCGAGCGCACCGACGAGGCGGAGCGCAAGGTGGAGCAGGCGGGGCTCGGCCTGCGCGTGGTCGACCTGCACACCGGCGAGGTCCGCAGCCCCACGTCGCTCTCCGGCGGCGAGACGTTCTACACCTCGCTCGCCCTGGCCCTCGGGCTGGCCGACGTCGTGCGTGCCGAGGCCGGCGGCGTCGACCTCGACACCCTCTTCATCGACGAGGGCTTCGGAACGCTCGACACCGAGACCCTCGAGCTGGTCATGGACGTCGTCGACGACCTGCGCGACGGCGGCCGCGCGGTCGGCATCGTCTCCCACGTGAGCGACCTCAAGGACCAGATCACCGAGCGCCTCGAGATCCGCCGGACCAGCCCCACCGGACCGAGCACCACCCGCGTCGTCGCCTGACCCGGACCGGCAGCCACCGCATCGCGGCAGGCACGGCACTCGACACCGGCGCCCGTGCCCCCGTGCCCTCACCCTGAATGCCATCGCATGTCCGGAAACGCGAGGGCATTCAGAAGTCCCGCCGCGATCACCGGTTCGACCTCGCGCACGGGAGCGGTCGTGACGCCTACCGCGCTGAACCGGCCGGGTCAGACGCGTTCACGCGGGACCACGAGCACCGGGCACGCGGCGTCGTGCAGGGCGGCCGAGGTCACCGAGCCGGCCACCATGCCCTCGAACCAGCCGCGGCCGTGCGTGCCGAGCACCAGCAGCTGCGCGGTGTCGGCCAGTCGCGAGGTCACCGTCACCGGGTGACCGCGCTGCACGCGCAGCTCGACGTCGAGGCCCTGGGTCTCGTCGCCCAGCGCGCCGACGGCGTCGATCACGAAGTCGCGCGCCTCCTTCTCGATCGCGTCGGCCATCTCGGCGGTCGGGATCCACGCGCCGTAGGGGTCTCCCGTCGGGAGGTCCCAGGCGTGGACGACGACGAGCCGCGCGGCACGCAACCGGGCCTCCCACGCGGCCCAGGCGAGCACCTCGCTCGCGTGCTCGGAGTCGTCGATGCCCACCACCACCGGACGGCCCACGCCCGGCGGCAGCTCGCGCACCACGCAGGTGACGCTGTGGGCGTGGTTGGCGACGTGCCGGCTCACCGAGCCCAGGCGCATCCGCTCCACCAACGAGCGTCCGCGCGCACCCACCACCGTCATCACCGCCGACGACGAGCGCTCGATGAGCGCCTTCGCCGGGTTGCCGCGGACGACCTCGGTGCGGACGTCGACCTGCGGCCACGACTCGGCGAGGCGCACCCGGTGCTCCTCGAGGAACGCGGGCAGGAAGCTCTCGCCGTCCGGGTGCTGCACCCGCTCGCCGTACGGGTCGTCGATGACGTGCGCGTGCAGCAGGAGCAGGTGCCACCCGTGCAGCGCGGCCTCCTCGGCCGCCCAGCCGACCGCCGCCGTCGCGTTCGCAGATCCGTCGACACCGACCAGGATCGTGCCCGTCTCGTCGTACATGGCCGCCTCCCCGGGAGGGACGCCGACGTGCTCGACCGCGGGTCCGGAGCCGACGCGCGTCGCGGTCGCTCCCGCCCCCAGTATCCGCCCGGCAGCCCCGCGAAGCCCCCTCGAGCCGCGCGCCCCTGTGCCGGTGCCTCGTGCCGCCGATGCGCGCCCCGGACGGCGTCGCGACCTACCCCCTGTCGGAGCCGGCTGGTTGACTCGTCGCACCCCAGCAGCAGGAGGAGACATGTCGCGAGTCGTGCACTTCGAGATCCAGGTCGACGACATCGAGCGCGCCAAGGCGTTCTACTCGGCCGCGTTCTCGTGGGAGTTCCAGGACTGGAGCGCCGCTGTCGGTGGCGCGGCCTACTGGGGCATCGTCACCGGACCGGAGGACCAGCCCGGGATCAACGGCGGCCTCCTCCAGCGCCCCGCTCCTGCGCCAGCGGCCCACCAGGGCACCAATTCCTACGTCTGCACCCTCGAGGTCGACGACTACGACGCCACCGAGGCACGCATCCTCGAGGCCGGCGGCCTGGTCGCCCTCCCGAAGATGGCCCTGGTCGGGATGGCCTGGCAGGGCTACTACCTCGACACCGAGGGCAACACCTTCGGGATCCACCAGCCCGATCCTGCGGCCGCCTGATCCGCTGCGGCTGCGGTCGCTCGCGCTACCGGCCGCGTCTCCCCCCGTCGCCGCCGGCCGGCTCGACAACCTCGCCGGTCGCCAGCGCGTTCGACGGCACCGGGCAGTCCTGCCCGTGACGACGGATGCCCGTGGTCCGCGAGAGGCACCTCAGCCTGCCCGGGACCGGTGCGCCGTTCGCCGCGGATCCCGTCCCGGGTCGTGCCAGGAT
The DNA here is from genome assembly GCA_029781935.1 of Actinomycetes bacterium. Lineage (GTDB taxonomy): Bacteria > Actinomycetota > Actinomycetes > S36-B12 > CAIYMF01 > Longivirga. The sequence goes on from JAKOVT010000156.1 coordinate 31,122, forward strand.
GCGCGACGTGGCGACCACGACGCGCAGGCTGGGCCGGGGCACGTACGTCGGCTACGCCCTCGGCTCGCTTGCCACGGGCACGTTCGGCACCGTTCCGGGCCTGCTGCTGCTCTACTTCCTCACCGACACCCTCGGAGTCGCGGCCGGCGTCGCAGGCGTCACGGTCCTGATCCCCAAGCTCTGGGACGTCGTCTGGAACCCGCTCGTCGGCGGGTGGTCCGACCGCACGCACACCCGCTGGGGCGCCCGACGGCCGTGGATGCTCGCCGGTGCGCTGATCCTTCCGGTGTTCTTCGTGGCGATGTTCGCCGCCCCGCTCGGCCTGTCGACGGGTGCGGCCGCGGTGTGGACCGGCGTGGCGTTCCTCGTCGCCGCCGCGGCGTACGCGCTGTTCCAGGTGCCCTACGTGTCGATGCCCGCCGAGATGACCGACGACTACCAGGAGCGCACGACCATCGTGTCGTTCCGCATCGTGGCGCTGACCATCGGCATCCTCGCCGCCGGCGCGCTCGCACCGGTGCTCGTCGACTCGGCCGGCGGCGGCCGCGGGGGCTACCTCGTGATGGCGGTCGCGATCGCGGTGTTCATGCTCGTGAGCATGCTGGCCACGGTCGTCGGCACCCGGAAGGCCCCGCGCACGACGCGGCCGACCGGAGCCGGGTCGCTGCTCACGGCGGTGCGGGTCGCGCGCAAGAACCCGTGGTTCCTGCGACTGTGGGGCACCTTCATCGTCCAGGCGCTCGCCACCGCAGCGACGCTGGCCGCGATCCCCTACTTCGCGACGTACATCCTGGACAACGAGAAGTCGACGACCCTGCTCTTCGCCGGGCTGGTCGCGCCCGCGATCGTCGTCATGCCGCTCTGGGCGCGCTACGGCCACCGCGCGGGCAAGAAGCGCGCTTACGTCGTCGCCTCCCTGCTGTACGCCGCGGCGTCCCTCGGCATGGTGCTGGGCAGGGTGGTCCCCACCGGCGTGGTGCTGGCGCTCGTGGTGCTCGCGGGCGTGGGCTACTCGGGGATGCAGCTGTTCCCCCTCGCGATGCTGCCCGACACGGTGGAGGCCGACGAGGCCCGTGCCGGCGTCCGGCGCAGCGGACTGCTCACCGGGCTCTGGACCGCCGGCGAGACCGCGGCCTTCGCTGTCGGTCCGGCGCTCGTCGGGCTGCTGCTGGCCGTGTTCGGCTTCGTCTCCCGCGAGGGCACCGACGTCGTCGACCAGTCCTCGAGCGCGGTCACCGGGATCCTGCTCGCGTTCAGCGTGCTGCCTGCTGTCGCCATGCTGCTGTCGCTGCTCGCACTGCGGGGCTACGACCTCTCGGCCGAGAGGCTGGCGGCCGTCGTCGAGGAGGCCGGCACCGGAACCGGCATCGCACCGGTCGAGCAGGCCGACCGATGACCAGCGCAGCCCGAGCGCTCCTCGCCCCGTCATCCCCGGGCACGGGCGGCGCCGGTGGCCGTCCGGACGTCATCGCATCTCCGGGAATGCCAGCGCATGTCCGGACACGCGATGGCAGTCCGGTGCCCGTGCCCACGACATCACGGAGGAACCCATGACACTGCCGGAGCACGGGCGCAGCCGCGACGAGGTGGTGGCCGACCTCACGGCACGCCACGCCTCGGACCTGCCGACGCACGGAGGTCGCACCTGGGCCTACGTGTACGACTCCGGACTGGCCGATCTCGACCCCGTCATGGACTCGGCGCGGTCGATGTACGCCGCCGTCAACGGGCTCGACCCGACCGTCTTCTCCTCCATCGTCGGGCTGGAGAACGAGGTGGTCGGCACGGTGCTCGACCTCGTCCGCGCACCCGAGGGCTCCGTGGGCACGTTCACCTCCGGCGGCACCGAGTCGTGCATGCTCGCGGTGAAGGCCGCCCGTGACGCCCGCCGCGACGTCGAACGGCCGAACATCGTGGCACCGACCACCGTGCACGCCGCGTTCGTGAAGGCCTGCGAGTACTTCGGCGTCGAGATGCGCTTCGTGCCGGTCGACCACAGCACGTTCCGTGCCGACCCCGCCGCGATGGACGCCGCCTGCGACTCGAGCACCGTGCTCGTGGTCTGCTCGGCCGTGTCCTACGCGCACGGCGTCGTCGACCCTGTGCCCGAGATCGCTTCTGCGGCAAGCGGTCGCGGCATTCCGTGCCACGTCGACGGCTGCATCGGCGGCTGGGTCCTCGCCTGGTACCGCAGCATCGGGATCGACGTACCGGAGTGGGACTTCACGGTCGACGGCGTGACGTCGATCTCTGTCGACCTGCACAAGTACGCGTACGCCTCGAAGGGCGCCTCGACCCTTCTGTTCCGCGACCCGGCCATGCGCCGCGCGTCGTACTTCGCGTCGGCCGACTGGCCGGGCTACGCGATGATCAACACCACGATGCAGTCGACGAAGTCGGCCGGTCCGCTCGCCGCGGCATGGGCAGCGTTCCAGCACGTCGGCGCCGACGGCTACGCCGAGCTGGCCCAGCGCACCTACGACGCGACCCGGGCGCTGATCGAGCGGATCGGCGCTATCGACGGGCTGCGGATCCTCGGCGTCCCCGACGCCTCCCTCGTGGCGGTGGCGTCCGACGACGACGCCGTCGACGTGTTCGTCGTAGCCGACGAGACGCGTGCCCGCGGCTGGTACCTGCAGCCGCAGTTCGCCTACCTCGACCTGCCGCGCAACCTCCACCTCACCGTCACGGCAGCTTCGCTGGCCAACGTCGACCCGCTGATCGCCGACCTCGAGGCGTCCGTGGCTGCGGCCCGTGAGATCCCGAGCGCCGCACCGGCTCCCGAGCTCGTCGAGGTCGCGCGCAACCTCGACCCCGACACCCTCAGCCGCGAGGAGTTCGCGGGCCTGCTCGCCTTCGCCGGTCTCGACCCGAGCGCCGTCAGCGGCCAGGGACTGCCCGAACGGATGGCCGGCGTCAACCACCTGCTGGAGGCGATGCCGCCGCGCCTGCGCGAGCGCATCCTCAGCGAGTTCCTCGGCCTGCTCTACTCCCCCACCCGCGGCTGATACGCCGTCGATGTGTGCCCCCACCGGCCCCGATGCCGGCCCGGGCACTCATCGACCGGCGGACGTGGGGCCGGGACCGCGCGGGGGACGCGGCCCCGGCCGCTCGTGGGCGTCACGTGGCGGCGCGGACATCAGAAGCGGGGCAGCCCGGCGTACGCCTCTCCGGTGAACGGCGACGCCAGGTTGGGCGCGAGGGTCGTGAGCTCGGACGACGGGCTCTGCTCGCCGGCGCGGTAGTCGGTCCAGGCGACCGGACCCTGCCCGGTCGGGGTCGTGGTGAGCGGCGGGACGGCGATGGCGATGAGGAAGAACCCGAGCATCACGACGAGAGCCCAGAGAGCGATCCAGGCGATGCGATCGCTCCCCCGCCACAGCTCGCGCTCGCGCACGTGCGACTCGTGCGGCGTGAGGTGCTCGTCGGGCGGGATGCCGACGGTGGTGACGTGCAGCGGTGGCAGGTCGTGCAGGTCCCTGTCGAGCGACGTGGTGCTCATGACCCCACCTCCAGGCTCTCGGCGGACGGCCCGAGATGCAGCCGCCTGGTCCTGACACCTCCAGTCTCGTCCTCGCCCCCCGCCGACTCCACCCCTCGACCGGAGCCGACCACTCTCCGGACATGGCAGCGCTCCCGCACCCCGGGACCGGTCCGGAATCGGGAGCCGAGCAGGTCCGCCCCCTGATTCGAGGCGTCAGCGTTGGCTGTACCGCGCAGGCTCACGCATCCAGAGCGGGGTCGGAGGGGGCGAAGGGGAGCATGAGGACGGCACCGACGAGGAAGCAGACGCCACCGGCGAAGGTGCCGACGTTGGCCCACCACAGGCTGACGAGCTCGCCCGACGCCAGCGTGAGCGCGCCGACCGCGGAGGCGCCGAAGAGGATCGACCCGATCATGTTCGCCCAGGCGATGACCCACGCGCGGTCGCGCACCCGGGTGAGGCGCCGCTGGTGCACGACCGGGGCGAGGGCGATCGCGCTGGAGACGAGGAACAGGATCGAGCCGATCGCGTCCGGGTTCCACACGCTCTGCGTGGAGTACGTCGCGCGGTCCGCCGCGTCGAGCGCCGCTCGCAGGGTCGTGATGTTGAACTCGACGGTGCCGACGAGCTGCACGGCCGCCGCGATCAGGTTCGCCCGGTCCGCCCGGTTCCAGGTGTGGAACGGTGCGGTCGCCTCGTCGTCGGGCGAACGCGAGGCCAGGGTCTGCAGCGACGCCGCGGTGGTGAAGAAGACCGACCCGACGAAGAACGTCCAGCCCGCGACGCTCGGGGACAGCGTCGTCGACAGGCTCAGCGGTACGCCGGCCATGAACAGCGCCGAGCCGATCGCGAAACCCCAACCGGCCCAGGTGATCCGGCGCTGCGAGAGCGACGGCGTACCGCTCATGCGCGGGCGTCCGGCACGAACTCGGCGTGGCGGTAGCCGCTGGCATCGAGGATCGCCACGGTCGACTCCGGCACCTCGCGGAACACGCCGGGCAGGTCGTTGAGCGGCTCCGAGACGACCACGTGCGCGTCGTCGCTGAACAGGCTCAGCCGCTCCTCGTCCGGGTACATCGCGCGCAGGTCCGCGAGGTCGGTGGAGTGGAACAGCGAGCGCGTGCGGCCCTGCGAGGAGTACCGGAACGCCCAGACGGTGCTGCCGTCCGTGACCGCGACCGAGCCCTGGAAGGGGAACGGCACGCCGTGCTGCTTCCCCACGCGTTCGACCTCCGCGAGAGCACGGGCCATGCCCGCGACGGGGTCGTCGCGCAGACCGAGCGTGAGCGCGAGGTGGAAGAGCACCTCCGAGTCCGTCGTACCGAGGATGTCCGGGTAGAGCTGCGGGTCGACCTGCAGGACGAGGTCGCGCTTGACGTCGCGGAAGCCCGAGATCACGCCGTTGTGCATGAACAGCCAGCCGAGGTGCGCGAACGGGTGGCAGTTGGTCTGCTGGATCGGCGGACCGGCCGCCGCGCGCACGTGGCAGAAGAAGAGCGGCGAGGTCGTGGCCTCGCTGAGGGAGCGCAGGTTCCGGTCGTGCCAGGCCGGCTCGATGCTGCGGAACACGCCCGGATCGCCGCCGTCGACCGGGTACCAGCCGAACCCGAATCCGTCGCCGTTCACCGTCTCCGCCCCGAGCGGCGAGTCGAGCGACTGCGCCACGATCGAGTGCACCGGATGCAGCAGCAGCTCGCTGGTGCGCAGCGGCGCCCCTCGGTACGCGAACCAACGGCACATGGCGCCTCCCTCGCTCCCACCCTAGGCCGCACGGTGGGTCGAAGGGCCCCGGCCGACCAGCCGACCGCAGCGGGGTTACGCCGAGGACGTGGCCGGGACGAGGCTGCGGGTCAACGCCTCCACGGCGTCGAGGTCGAGGTGGCGTCCGATCTGGCGGTTGCGCTCGAAGACCTCCTCGCCCGCCACCGCGCGCACCCCGTCGAAGATGGCCGCCATCACCGGCCGGAGACCGGGCCAGGGCACGATTCCGGCGCGGTCGCGCAGGGCGTGCGACGCGCCGACGAGCTGCGCCGCGACGTCGGGAGACTCGTTGCGGGCCAGGAGCACCGCGGCCAGCCCGTCGCACGCGAACGAGAGCGTCTCGGGGTTGCCGGCGAGGTGCCCGAAATGGGCGCCGCCCACGAGATCGCGCGCGGCGTCGTCGAGCGAGCCGCGGCCCAGGCGCGCGAAACCGCGTGCGACGAGCGTCTGGCCGCGCAGCATCGCGGAGTCGATCTCCTCGGCCTCCCGGAGGCCGCGATCGAGGGGTTCCTCGGCCTCGTCGAAGCGGCCGAGCTGGGCCAGGATCATCCCCGCGGTGCTCGAGCAGACCGAGGCCACGAACACGTTGCCCTGGGCGACGAGCTCCTTCCCCACGCGCAGGAACGTCTCGACCGAGCGCTCGTACTCCTCCGACAGCGGCGCCAGCGACGCGTCGAGGAACCCGCACAGCGCCAGTCCCTCCGCGTCGTCGAGGTCGGTGAAGCGTGCGGTCGCCTCGGCGAGGTGGCTCAACGCGGCGTCGTTGTCGCCCTGCTCCACGCCCGCGCCCGCGAGGGTCCACACCAGCCGCGCATGCGCCAGCGGTGAGAGCCGCTCGGGGTGGTCGATGGCGCGCTCGAGCCAGAGCCTGGCCTCCCGCGTGTGGTGGCGGGCCCACAGCCACAGCCACAGGTTGTAGCCGAGGTGCACGAGAGTGTCGGGGTCGCCGTCGGCCCACGCGCGCAGGCCGGCGATCCGGATGTTCGCGGCCTCGAGCTCGAGCCGCTCGAGCCAGCCCCCGTGCCCCTCCGTGGGCAGAGCGGCCTTCGCCCGCTCGGCCAGGTCGCGCACCCACGTCCGGTGAGCGAGGTCGATCTCCTCCGCGCGTCCCGACGCCTCGAGCTGCTCGCGCGCGTAGTCGCGCACGGTCTCGAGCATCGTGAACCGCGGCGCATCGACCACCGACGCATCGACGTCGAGCAGGCTGTGGTCGGCCAGCACCGCGAGCGACTCCAGCACGTCGCCGTCGATCCGTACGACGCTCTCCACTGCGGTGAGCGACATCCCGCCGACGAACGTCGACAGCTGCGCGAGCAGCTCGCGCTCCGGCGGACGCAGCAGCTCGAAGCTCCACGCGAGGGTGGCCCGCATGGTCCGCTGCCGCTCGGGCAGGTCGGCGAATCGCGCCGCAGGCACGTCGAGCCTGCGGTCCAACCGGTCCAGCAGCGCGGAGGGGGGCAGCAACCGACAGCGGGCCGCGGCCAGCTCGATCGCCAGCGGCAGGCCCTCGAGCCGCCGGCAGAGCGCCACCACGGCCGCCATCTCCTCGGAGTCCTCGGCGATCTCGAGGTCGGGTCGAGCCGCGCGCGCCCGGTCGAGGAAGAGCCGCACCGCGTCGGAGCGGCGTGCCTGCAGGTCGAGCGCGAGCGGGTCGCGGGTCGGCGACCCGAACCCGTCGTCGAGCACCGGCCCGAGGTCCAGCGGCCCGAGCGGGTAGTCGTACTCCGCCACCAGCCGGATCCGGGTTCGACTGGTGACCAGGACCGTGAGCCCGGGGCACGTGCCCACGAGCGCGGCGAGGTCGTCGGCGGCGTCGGTGACCTGCTCCGCGTTGTCGAGCACGAGCAGCAGCTCGCCGCGCTCGGCGAGCGCTTCCGCCACGGCGTCGACCGACGGCCGCTGCGTGTCCAGCCGGATCCCGAGGCGGCTGGCGATGCTCGTGACGACCAGCCCGGGCTCGGGCACCTCCGACAGCGCGACGAGGACGACGCCGCCGGGGAAGTCGGGCTCGAGCCGATGCGCCGCCTCGAGCGCGAGGCGCGACTTCCCGATGCCGCCCATGCCGGTGATGGTCACGAGGCGTACGCCGTCGCGCCGGCACAGCTCCACCACGGCCTCGACGTCGCGGTCGCGGCCGACGAGCGAGCTGGTCGGCACGGGCAGCGACGTGATGCCGGCGACGTCGCCCGGTGCGGTGCGCAGGGGCCCGCTCGGCGTGCCGGTCTCCTGCGTGACGGAGGCCGAGCCGAACGACTCGGCGAGCAGCGCGGCCAGGTCGTCGGACACCAGCCTGCCGAGCTCGTCGGCGTCGGAGTACAGACGCAGGCGCACACGCGGATCGTCGGCGACGTCGGCGAGCATCGCGGTCAGCTGCTCGTCGCGCTCGGGCGCCGGGTCGCGGACGTAGACCAGTTTCGGACGGTCGCCGCTGAGGCGGTACTCGTCCTCGAGGCCGGAGATGTCCATGCTGGGCGCGACCCAGCCGTAGCGCTGGGCGTAGATCGCCAGGAAGACGTGCGACTGCTCGAGGTAGGCGCGGTAGAGAGCGCGCGGCGGGTGCGGGCGGGCGCCCATCTCGAACATCACCGGCGCGAGACGCAACGACTCGATCGCCTGCTTCACGACGGCGCGCTCGGCGGCGAGCTCCCCGAGGGTCGAGCTCACGAACACGCGCAGCTTCTGGTCGGGCGTGAGGATCATCCCGGGATGCCCTGCCCCTCATGGCTTCTCGCGTGCTCCACGATCTGGTCGAGCGAGGCGCACGAGCCCTCGGCGTAGGCCTTCTCGAAGTCGTCCGGTGCGATCTCCTTCACGCGCGCGATCGTCTCGACATGGGCGCGCTCCTCGGTGAGCGGTCGGCGTACGTCGAGCGCAGCCCGCAGACCCGCGGCGCCGCCGTAGAGCCATCCCGCCTCGGCGGTGCGGCCGGCGAGACCGAGAGCGCTCGCGAGGACGTCGACGGCGTCGACGAGGTCCCACGTGTCGTCGAGGGTGGCGTAGCCCTCGACGGCGTCGCGGGCGACGCGTGCAGCGCGGTCGAGCTCGCCGAGGCTGAGCAGCGCGGTGGCGGTGTTCATCCGCGCCCGCGCCAGCAGCTCGACCGAGCCCATCTGCTTCGAGAGCTCCTGCACCTCGTCGTAGAGCTCGATCGCCTCGGCGTCGGCACCGCGGTGGTGCGCAGCGACACCGAGGTTGTTGAGCACCGATGCTCGGCGCACGACGTCGTCGACACCGTCGAGGGCCTCGAGGCTCCTGCGCCACCAGCCCTCGGCCGACTCGACGTCGCCGCGGTCGAACGCGACGTTGCCGAGGAACCGAAGCGACGCCGAGATAGCAGCCGGATCCCCTTGCTCCTCACGGATCTCCAGCGACTCGCGGTACTGCCGCTCGGCGACGTCGTAGTCGCCGCGGGCGCGCGACAGGTAGGCGGCGCCGTTGAGCAAGTCGCTGCGCAGGTCGGTGCGCTGCCCGGCCGAGAGCGCGAGCGCGCGGTCGAGCCAGCGCCGGCCCTCGCTGAAGTGGCAGTGCGCGCGCCAGAACGGCCCGAGAGACGCCGCGAGGCGCAGGAGCGTCTCGACGTCGCGGCTGCGGTCGGCCCAGTCGAGCGCCACGCGGATGTCGTCGTGGTGGTGCTCGAGGATGCCGAGCCAGCCCTCGAGCTCGGCCGGCCCGTTGCGCGCCGCGCGCTCGACCACGCGCAGCACGCCCTGCGCATGACGGGAGTGGACGTCGTCGGCCTCCCCCGACTCGGCGAGGTGCTCGTGCGCGTACTCGCGGATCGTCGACAGCATCACGAAGCACGGCTCGCCCGTGACGGGCTCGGCGTCGGTCGTGCGCACGAGGCTCTTGCCCACGAGGCTGTCGAGGAGGTCGAGCACGTCGAGCGCCGGCTCGTCGATCACCGCCTCGGCGCCCCACAGCGTGAAGTCGCGGGGGAAGACGGCGAGGCGGCGGAACACGACCTGCTCCTCCTCGGAGAGCAGCGCATGGTCCCAGTCGAGCGTGGTGCGCAGCGCACGCTGGCGCTCGGGCAGGTCGAGCGGGCCGTCGCCGAGGACGTCGAGCGCGTGCGCGAGCCGGCCGAGCAGGGTGGTGGGCGGCAGCAGGCGGGTGCGCGCGGCGGCGAGCTCGAGCGAGAGCGGTACGCCGTCGAGCCGCCGGCAGATCTCCGCGGCCGCGGCCCGGTCGGCGTCGGACATCGCCCGGTGGGGGTTCGCGGCCGCAGCGCGCTCCAGGAACAGCTCGAGCGCAGCGCTGTGCGCGGGGTCGGTGTCGCCGGCCTCGGGCGTGCGCAGGGGAGGCAGCGGGTACTCCTGCTCACCGCGCACGCGCAGGACGCTGCGGCTGGTGACGAAGAACCGCACTCCCGGAGCGCTCGCGAGCAGGTCGAGCACGAGGGGCGCGGCGGTGGTGACGTTCTCGAAGCTGTCGAGCAGGATCAGCGCCTGCATGCTCGCGAGGTACGTCTTGAGGCTCTGCACCGGCAGCGCGCCGGCCGACTCCCGCACGCCGAGCGCGTGCGCCACGGTCGGGGCCACGAGCGCCGGGTCGCGCACGCCGGCGAGGTCGACGAACCAAGCGCCGTCGCGGAACTGCCCCTCGCAGCACGCCGCGACCTCGATCGCCAGGCGCGACTTCCCGATGCCTCCCGGTCCGGTCAGGGTGACCAGCCGCGCCTCGCGGGTGATGAGCGAGCACACCTCCTCGACCTCGCGGTCGCGTCCCACGAGCCGGTGCCACGGCGCGGGGATCCGGGCCCGGGGTCCCGGTCGCGGTCCGCCCGTCTCGGCGGCGGGTGCGCTCGCCTGCTGCGGGATGCTCGGCGTACCGCCGGTGAACGCCTCCATGAGCACCATCGAGACGTCGTCGGCGACGAGGCGCGCGAGCTCGTCGGCGTCGGAGACCCGGCGGTAGGACGTGAGGTCGTCGGCCTGGATCCGCTTGAGCAGGAGGGCGAGGTGGTCGTCGCGCCGATCGCTGCCGGGCATCACGTAGACCAGGCGCGGTCGGCGTCCGGCGGCCAGGTAGTCGGCCTCGAGGCCCGAGACGCCGCGCTCGAGGTCGATCTCGCCGTAGCGGTCGCCGTAGACGCCCACGAAGATGTCGGCCTCGCGCACGTCGGGGACGTCGAGGTCGGCGCGCAACGGCGCCAGCGCCGCCCGCACCGCCTGCGCCTCGCGCGGCAGCTCGACGTCGTCGATCGACAGGTGCACGCGCACGGTGCGCACGCTCGTCCTGCTCGCCACCGGCCCCTCCGCGCCCCCGGAGCGGCCCGAGCGCCGCGCCTGCACCCAGAGTGGCACAGGAGGCGCACCAGCAACACAGGGTTGCCTTGCCTGGACGATCTTCAGGGGTCGAGCCCCTCGACGGCTCCTGGGTCGGCGGGACGCCCTCCACCGCTCGACGCCGGATCCGCGCCCCGCGGCCGCCCCCGAGCACGTGTCCTCCGCGGGACGGGGCGCGACCCCCGCTGGCCGCGGGTGCTCAGGCCGTGGCGAACAGAGCGGCGGGGCTTGCGGCGTACGCCAGCATCCAGCGCGGCTGGATCCGGAGGTAGGCGATATCGGGCGCCCAGGTCGAGGGCGAGGCGCCGTAGTACGTCGTGAGGTGCTCGTCGACCATCGCGAAGTCCGGATGCTCGGGGGTGAGCCGCTCCGCGGTGCCGTGCGTGAAGATCCCGAGCTCCTCCCCGCGCGCATGGGTGGCGCTCACCGCCGGCCGGGCGGCGAGGTGACGGGCCTTCGTGGCGCTGGCGTCGGTGGTGAAGACCCAGCGCCCGTGCAGGAAGTGGCCGTCGACGCAGGAGGTGAGCGGTCGCCCGTCGGCGGTCGCGGTCGCGACCACGAGCACCTGCATCCCGACGAGCAGCTGGGCCATCTGCTCCGCCGACAGCCGCCGCTCCGGAGTCATGATCGCGAGCAGGTGCTCGTTGTCCGACGCGATCGACGCGTCGAGCAGCTCCTGCAGCTCCGCGATCTCATCAGCAGTCTCGAGCACAGCACCTCCCAGGTCCGACACACCGACCCTGAGCCACCCGTCCCCCGAGGTCAACCATTCCCTCTGGAGGGGTGAGAGGCACGTAGGGGGGTCGTCCACCCATCCATCAGCGGGGGGTCAGGGGCCGGACAGGAGCTCGAGGAAGCGCGCTCCGTACTTCTCGGCCTTGACCGGGCCGATGCCGTTCACGGCGAGGAGCTGCTCGGGCGTCTGCGGTCGCGCGGCGACGAGCTCCCAGAGCGTGCGGTCGGGGAAGACGACGTACGGCGGGACTCCCTCCGCGTCGGCGAGGGCACGGCGCTCGGCGCGGAGCACCTCGAAGAGCGCGCGGTCGTCGTCGGTGACGTCGGCCGGGGCGCCTCCGGGCGACGACGCACGGGCCTTCTTCACGCGCGCGGGTGTCGCGGTCATCCGGCGCAGCATCACGGTCTCGCGACCTTCGAGCACCGGACGCGCCTTCTCCGTGACGGTGAGGGCGCCCATGCGCGACGGGTCGGGCGAGAGCAGGCCGCGCGCGACGAGCTGGCGGATCACCGACCGCCACTCCTGGTCCGACAGCTCGACGCCGACGCCGAACGTCGGCAGGTCGTGGTGGTTCCAGCTCTCGATCTTGGCCGTCTTCTTGCCGCGCAGGACGTCGATGATGTGACCGGCACCGAACCGCTGACCCGTGCGGATCACGGCCGACAGCGCCTTCTGCGTGTCGACCGTGGCGTCGTACAGCTCCGGCGGCGAGAGGCAGGTGTCGCAGTTGCCGCAGTCGCCCGACTCCTCGCCGAAGTACGCGAGCAGCACCCGACGGCGGCAGGTGGCGGCCTCGGCGTACCCGAGCATGGCGTCGAGCTTCATCTGCTCCACGCGCTGCTGCTCGACCGACGCGCCCCCGCCGCTGATGAACTGCGACTGCGCGACGACGTCGGCGAGGCCGTACGCCATCCACGCGACCGACGGCTCGCCATCGCGGCCGGCGCGTCCGGTCTCCTGGTAGTAGCCCTCGAGGCTCTTGGGGATGTCGACGTGGGCGACGAATCGCACGTCGGGCTTGTCGATGCCCATGCCGAACGCGATCGTCGCGCAGACGACCACGCCGTCCTCGCGACGGAACCGCTGCTGCGCGGCGCTGCGCTCGTCGCCGTGCATGCCGGCGTGGTAGGCGATCGCGTCGTAGCCGTTGTCGCGCAGCAGCTGCGCGAACTCCTCCGTGCGCTTGCGCGACTGGCAGTAGACGATGCCGGTCTGGCCGCGGAAGCCCTCGCCGTCGTCGCCCTGGGCGAGGAACCGCAGCAGCTGTGCGCGGACGTCGTTCTTCTCCTCGACGACGTACCGGATGTTCGGTCGGTCGAAGCTCGTGACGAACTCGCGGGCCTCGGTGAGCCCGAGCCGCTGGTGGATCTCGCGACGCGTGATGGCGTCGGCCGTGGCGGTGAGCGCGATCCGCGGTACGCCGGGGAAGCGCGAGGTGATCTCCGCGATCCGCAGGTACTCGGGGCGGAAGTCGTGTCCCCACGCGCTCACGCAGTGCGCCTCGTCGATCGCGAACAGCGCGATGCCCCCGCTGTCGGCTACCTCGTCGAGCGTGGTGAGGAAGCTCGGCGTGAGAAGGCGTTCCGGGGCGACGTACAGCAGGTCGAGCTCGCCGGAGCGCAGCGCCTGCCGGGTGCGGTAGACCTCCTCGTCCGACGACGTCGAGTTCCAGTACGACGCGCGCACGCCGAGCAGCCGGAGCGCCTCGACCTGGTCGTGCATCAGCGCGATGAGCGGCGACACCACGATCCCGACGCCCGGCCGCACCAGCGACGGCAGCTGGTAGCACAGCGACTTCCCGCCGCCGGTCGGCATGAGCACGACCGAGTCCTCGCCCGCGATGGTCCGCTCGACGATCTCCGCCTGAGCCCCCCGGAACGACGAGAACCCGAACACCTCACGAAGCACCCGCACCGCGTCGTCGCCCACGACCTCGACCCTAGCCATCCGCTGTCCGGTGACGAGGAGGCACTCCAGTGCCACCACACTCCCGCGAATCCACCCCTCCCCCGATCCGCGGTGATGACGGGTCACTCCGGTGCCTCCTCATCACCGAGGAGCCGGGCGCGCGAGTCTCCGGAGCGACTCGAGAACCCGGGCGGAGTCCTGCGCCAGCGCCGCAACCGGCATCCGGAGCACGACGTACCCGAGCGCGGTGAGCTCCGCGTCGCGTTCCGCGTCGGCGGCCTGCACACGCGGGTCGAGGTGGTGCGGCCCGTCGACCTCGATCACGAGCCGCCGGCCGTCCGGCAGGACCACCAGAAGATCGACCCGACGCGGTCCGGCGGGCGTCTGGATCAGCACCTGCCGGCGCGGTACGCCGAGACCGGCCTGCTCCACGAGCCGCGCGACCTGCGCCTCGCGGAGCGACTCGGCCCCGGAACCGGCGTCCGCAAGTGCCACCAGCAGTGCGGCGCGGTGCCGCGTTCTCGGCCGACGGGACAGCACGTCCGCCACGTCGTCGGGCCGAGTCAGTCGCTGTTGGACGACGGCGATCACGAGCGCCGTCGCGACTGCGGCCGACCGCTCCCAGGATGCGGCGTCGATGGCGGCGCGGGCCGGTGTGCTGCACGGCAGACCGCCGACGCCGCCGGCGAACCTGTCGGCGGTCGCCGCGCGGTGCACCGCCCCGTCAGCCCGGACCGAGAGGGGCTCGAGGGCCGAAGTACGGTGCGCCACGACACCGGCCAACCGGGGCGGCCGCCGTTCCGGACCGACGAGCACGTGGATCCGGCGGTCCTCCCATCCGCGCAGACCGTGCCGTTCCAACGCGGTGCGACCGGCCAGCACCGCATCGTCGCCCGCGTTGATCAGCGCCACCGACATCTGCTGCGCTCGGGTCAGGGCACCGGTGCTGAGCGCGACGACCAGCGGACCGATCGTGCGCCAGCGCTGTGCTCGCACCTGCCCCCGCACATGTCTCGGCGTCACGCCGAGGGCCGCGAGCTGGTCGCGGCGTGCGACACCGAGCTGTCGCTCCGCCAGCTCGCGGAGCCCGGGTATGCGGTCGAGCGGTCGAGTGCGTCCAGACACGGCGGCAGGGTGGAGGGACGCGAGGGCCGCAGGCACCGCGGACCGTGCGCCGCTGGGGACGGGGCGCCGAGCCATCCGCGCCGTGGACAACGCACATGTCCCGCCAGCGCCGCGACCCCGGTGACGAGAGGGCACCTGGGTGCCTCGTCACCACCGCGAACGGCGACCAGCGACGGGGTTAGCCCACGGGGCGCCATTCGAGGTCGCTGGGCATGGCTCGGCTCGGGGGGACGCAGACGAGGCGCTGACCGCTCGCGTCGTACGCCAGGAGTCCCCGCGTCGGGCACGGTGTGCCGGCGACCTGCACCTGCGTCACGGTCATGCCGTCGTCGCCGACCGGGGGCTCGTCGGACGCCGTCCCGCCCACTCCCCCGAGCAGCATGCTGAACGCGACCACGACCGCAGCCAGCAGTACGGCGGTGAGCCCGAGCCGGGTCGGCCGGGAGAACCGGGACCACCGGCCGACGAGCAGGGAGATGAGGTCGTCGCCGGGCGGTTCCTCGGCCTCGTCGGCGTACGCCGAACGCTCGGCTCGTCGGCCGAGCTCGACCGCCGGGTGCGGTCCCATCGCCGGAGTCACTGCCGCGACCGGCAGCGTGGCGAACGACGACCGCGCCTCCTCGATCGCCGCGCGCACGCCAGGCGTGTCGCCGCCGGGGTACCACCACTGCAGTCCCCGGTCGAGGTCCAGCGCCCACGCGGGCCGGCCGTCGTGGTCGATCGCGAGCACGAGGTCGCGGCCACCCGCGATCTCCCGCACGAACACGACGTCGGCCATCGAGCCCTCCAGCCACCAGGGTGCGCCTCCTCCCGGGTCCGTCGCATCCGCATCCCCGCATCCGGCGCGCCGCGTGCCGGCTCAGCGACGTGGATACGCCGCGGGCATGACGTCGTCGAGGTCGCCGCAGGCGTTGGCGAGGTGCCGGGCCCAGGAGAGCTGCACGCGCACCAGCTTGCGGTTGCGCCGCCGGTCCTCCCGCAGCCACTGCCGGCCGTGCTGGTGGCCGCAGGCGCACACGGTGCGCGGCTGGCTCCCCCACGTCCAGGTGCAGCGCGACCCGCCCGCGAGCCAGTCCTTCAGCGTGCGCGGCAGGTCGCACGCGCCGTGGCGGTGATCGTGCTCGGCCGAGCGGCCGGCGTACCAGATGACGACGGGGATCGGGTCGGTGCTGTCGGTGTGCGACACGTGGTTCGCCTCCCAGGTGGGGGCGCGCCCGTGCCGCTACGACACGGGCGGACGCCCTGGGAGGGCGACCCCTCCGGCGCAGCGGTGAGCCGTACGACGCATGCCGGCGACCCTAGCGGCGAGGTCCGTCGGAGGAGCGACGTACAGTGCTCGCGGATCACGAAAGTCCGACCCGATGCCCCGGCAGGTCGGCTGGCAACCGCGCACGTGCGCACGGTGCCCCGGGTGACGATCCGCCCGTCCTCGCACACGAGGTCCGGGAAGCGCCCGCATCGGAGGAGCACCGCAGTGTCCACCCCTGGCGACGACGGCATCCGCCGCGAGCATCCCGAACTGACCGAGGAAGCGGAGATCGCGGCCCGTTTCGCGGCGCAGCTGATGGGCGGCACGATCGCGTCCGGGCCACCACCCGCTGGCAGCATGCTCGCGTGGATGCTGGCCCATCCGGGATGGGACCGCGACGACATCACGGCCGAGTACGCCCGGCGCGGGGTCGACTGGGAGGCCGTGTGGCTGCGCGGCGAGTGCACCGAGGAGGACGAGCGGCGGTTGTGCGGCGAGGCCGCAGGCACCGACGCGCGTCCACCGGCCACCCCGGGGTCGAGCGCAGCGTACTGATCCCGACCGAGCCTCAGGCGATGCCGCCGCGCTTCATCTCCTGCTGGACGTCGGCCTCGGTGATCGGACGACGGATGAACACGTCGTAGAACCG
The DNA here is from genome assembly GCA_029781935.1 of Actinomycetes bacterium. GTDB lineage: Bacteria > Actinomycetota > Actinomycetes > S36-B12 > CAIYMF01 > Longivirga. The sequence continues at coordinate 47,319 of JAKOVT010000156.1, forward strand.
GATCACGATGCCGATGCCCCATCCGGCCATCACCCAGCCCGGCCAGAAGTAGCCGCCGCCCGACCACCACCACACCAGGGTGAGGAACGCGTTGACGACGACGTACACGACCAGGTGGCCCTGGAACTCGCGCTTGGCCTTGAGCCGCTTGAGGGCCAGGTCGTGCTCGATGGCCTCCGGGACCGGTACGCCGGTGATGGGCTGCATGTCGTGCGACATGGTCGACCTCCCCGCTCGACGTTCACGCGCAGGCGACCGACAACTGCGGGGACGGCACACCCGCCCGCACCGCCAGTCTCCTCGCGCTCTCGCCCGATCGCCTGGCAGCGGCCGCATCGTCCGGACTCCGTGCTCCGAGCCCCCGCGCTTTGCCCGCTGGCCGAGCCACTGTCGGAGCCGGCTGCCATGATCGTTCTCAGGCCCGGTGAACGAGACCGGGCGGGATCGGGGGATCTCCGTGCAGGCCGGCAAGCAGACGTTCGTCATCCACCAGCAGTCCTCACCCGCGCGACGCGTCTCCACCGTCGCCGCCTGGAACCCCGTGCGGGGCCTCGAGATCACGCACGAGGTCGAGCATCACGAGGCCCCCGGTGGCGGTACGGCGCAGACCGAGGTGATCCATCAGGTGCCCGAGGCTCGGGTGCCCGAGCTCATCGCGCGCCTCGGCGTCGACATCGCCACAGTCCCGGCGCTCATCGCCTGGGCCTCGGCGTCGAGCGCGAACGCGACCCGCCTCACGTCGGCGCTGGCTCAGATGGACCCGCCCACCCTGGTCTTCAGCCGCCAGTCCCAGCACTGAACAACGTCGTCGTACGACGCCTTCGACGCGCGTCCGCGTGACCGTGTGCCTAGTCTCCCGGCGTGCGGGTACACGATCTCGAGAACGCCTACCGCGTCATCACCACCGAGGACTCCCGCATCGCGCCTGGCGGCCCGATGGCGGCGTACGTCGGCGAGCAGCTGACCCCCGACATCCTCGCGAAGGCCTACCTGGCGCGCAGCGATGGCGAGGACCTCCCGCCGCGCTGGCTGCCGCCTGTGGTTCGCAGCTTCACGGTGCCGACCCTGATCGGGCTCACGTGCGAGCTCACCGCCGATGGCGCCGGACGCGAGCTGCGCGCGGCTCTGGCCTCGGCGCTGCCGGGAGTGGCTGTCGGCGGGGTCGACTCGGTGGGCAGCCTGTGGGGTCCGATCGCGAAGTACGGCGTCCTCGATACGAACCTGTTCGCGTCGCGCGACGAGGCGACCGGGCACCAGATGACGCTCGAGGTCGGCGGTGACTGCATCGACGACGACGGCAGCCGGTTGCCCCGGATCACCGGCGACCGCGCGACCGTCCGTGTCACGAGGGTGCACTGGACCAACGTGTCCGGCCTGTGCGTCGGGGGACCGTTCTACCTCTGACTCAGCCAGCGCTGCGCTGGAGCTTCTTCACGAGCTCCTTGCCGCCGACGCGGCGGAGCACCTCCGGGTCGCCGCACACGACGAGCTGGTCGCGGGCGCGCGACATGCCGACGAGCAGCGTCTCGCGCGCGGTCGCGTCGTCGCGGAACCCGTCGACTGCCAGCACGATCGCCGGCCGCTCGAGGCCCTTGAACCCGGGCACCGTGGCGTAGAAGAACTGGTCGCCGTCCCAGAGCGTGTCCCAGTAGCCCTCGCGGCCGTGCGCGTCGACGAGCTCCACCTGCACCGGGTGGCGGTGGTGGGTGGTGAGCAGCGCGAGATCCGACGGCGCCCAGCCCTCGCCGAGCAGACGCTCGGCCTCGTCGTCGGCGGCCGCCACGGCGTCCTCCGACGAGCACGGCACGAACCGCACGGCCGGACCACCGCCGCCGAGGACGGTCATCGCCTCGGGCAGGAGCAGGTTCACCGCGGCCGAGATGGGGCCGGAGTTGCGCAGGTTCTCGTCGAGCGTGAGCACCGGGAGGCCGAGGCCGTCGCCGCCCTCGCGGCCGAACACCTGCTGCGCGGCGTCGCTGAACACCGCGAGGTGCTGCGACGCCGGCGATCGGTACGCCGCGAGCAGCGGGGCCCACCACAGCGCCCCGAAGTCCTGCCCCTCGTCGACGACGATCGCGTCGTACCGGTGCTCGTCGTCGAGATCGGCGGCGAGCACGGCCATCCGCTGCGGGATCTCGACGTCCCACTCGGGCTGCTGCGCCGCCTCCGACGCGACCGCGCCCCAGCGGTAGCCCAGGGCGTGGAAGGTGGTGACGTCGAGGCGAGACCGCAGGTCGTCGGGCCACGACGACACGAGCCGCTCGACCCACGACGTGAGCCCGCGAGAGTAGGCGACGAACGCGACGCGCTCCCCCGCGGCCGCCCAGCGTCGCGCCTGCTCGACTGCGAGGAACGTCTTGCCCGTGCCCGGTCCGCCGACCACCTGGTAGCGCGGCAGCCGGCGGGCCATCGACAGGACGGTGTGCTGCTCCTGGGTGAGCCGTTCGACGAGCTCCTCGCGCACGAGCCGCAGCGCCGCGACCTCCGCTTGCGAGTCGCCCCGGCCGGCGAGGATGTCGACGGCGGCCTCGACTCCTGCGGCGCCCGGCGGGGTCTGCGGCTGGTTCTCGAGCTTCCCCACGAGCAGGTCGTAGATCCTGCCCATCGCGTCGCGCTCCTCGCCCTTCGCGATCACGAGATAGCGCGGCAGCCCCGGTCCGAGGTCCTCGTCCTCCGGCTGCGCGGTGTCGGGCAGCGCGACGAGATGCACCATCCGCGGCGGCGGCCCGGGCCAGCGGCGGTGGTCCTTGAGGTAGCGACGTACCAGGTACTTCTCGCTCTTGGCCTGGTCGGCGAGGTCGATCGCGTGCCGGCCGAGAGCGCCGACCTGGACGTACTCGCCGCCCTCGAACCGGACCTGGCCACCCTTGACCTCGACCGTCGCGAAACCCTCCGGCATCAGCACGACGAGGTCGGTCTCCCAGTCGCCGTCGCGCCCGCAGAGGACCACGCCGTGCAGCAGGACATCGCACTCGCGCAGCTTCGCCCGGAACGCCTTCCAGACCCGCTCCTCCGCACCGTTCTTGAACCGCGGCCGCTCCGGATAGCACCGCCCCGCCATCGCACCCCCTGTGATCGCGTCCATCCTGGCGCACTGCACCGGCGGACTCGCGTTCGCTCGGCCGATCGCGCCGGGGGTGGTCGCGGATGGAAGCGCTCACTCGCTTCAGGAGCACGCCGTCCCGGTCGAGGGCACGAGAGTGGGGGATCTTCGGCTCGTCTCCGAACGCCGCGATGGCCGCGAGTTGGTTTTCGCGTTCCTGCCGTCGGGCCAGGCCGTGTGGGCGATGGATGCCGTCAGTCGTCAAGAGTGGTGGTACGCGCCGGAACTGGCACCCGCGGTTCTCCCCGACCTGCGGCGGGCACTTCTCGAGCGGCCCCCTGCGACGCAGGCGCCCGCGCCGATCGGCCCGGGGGCCGACCTGTCCGTGCATCGTCCAGGGCACGCCGTGCTCGCCGAGATCGAGGCCCAGCACCGGAGCGCCACGGCCTCGGTGATCGACGGGATGGCCGGCACACTCGAAGAGGGCATCGTGCATTGGTGCGTCGGGTACGTCGGTGAGGCCGAGGTCGGACGCGAGCTCGAACGGCTCGGGCCGTCGTGGCACGTGCTGCACGGCGTACCGGTCGGGACTCGCGGCTCCGACATCGACCACGTCGTCATCGGACCAGCCGGCGTGTTCACCATCAACACGAAGCACCACGCCGGTGCCAACGTCGACGTCAAGGGCGACGCCGTCTTCGTTGGTCGCGATCACCAGCACTACATCCGCAACGCGCGCCACGAGGCCAGTCGGGCTCGCTCCGCTGCCGCCGGGCTCTCCTGCTCGCCGCGCATCCATCCGCTCGTGGTCACCGTCGGGGCGAACCTGCGCATCAAGCAGGCGCCGGTCGACGTGGGCGTCCTCGACAGCCGGGCGCTCGTCGCGTGGCTGCTCGACCAGCGACCGTCGCTGAGCGACGCGCGGATCAGCGAGGTCTACGAGCATCTCCGTTGGAGCGAGCGCTGGACCGAATCGCTGCCGCCAGCCGCCGCAGCGCCGTGGGTCGAAGGCTTCGCTCGTCAGATGGCGACCGAGCAGGCTGTGGCCCGGACAGTGCGCCGCCGACACCGCGGAGCCGCCGGAGGTCACGCGCCCTCGCATCCCACTCCTGCCGGCGGTCGCGCCTCGAACGGACCGGGGCGCGCACAGCGGAGGCGCCGAGGGGTTTCGGTCCGACAGGAGCTCGTGCGCCTCGCGGTGGGCATCCTCCTGTTCGCGTTCCTCGTCACCGCGGGCCCGACGATCCTCAACCGGATTGCGTCGGCCTTCACCCCCAAGGGGCCGGTGATGCCCAGCGCGACCGCGACCGCAGGAGCTGCCTGCACGACTCGAGGCGCCCAGGCCGTCAGTGCCTCCGGCGCACGCCTGGTGTGCGCCCCGGGTCCAGGCAGCAGCACCCTCGTCTGGCGCACTCCGAAGCCCTGACCAGTCGCTGGATCACGCGAGCGGTGCGCTCCGCCCGTAGCCGAAGACGTGCGCGCTTCTGACGTCGATCTCGCGGCGCGGATCGCCGAAGAACGCCTCGATGCGCGTCGCCACGCGATGGAACGGCCGCTCGCGAGCGAGGCCCGACGCCGCCCAGTTGGCGTGGGGGACGATCAGGAACAAGTGCTGGGTGTCCGGACTGATGTGGGCTTTCCAGATGTCCTTGAGGTCGTGGTTATTCGTGGTGGTCCCGCCCCGCTCGACCTCGGCGAGGATGCCCGCACCCTCGTGGAGCCGATAGAAGAAGTCGGGCCGCGGGCGGGTCACGAGCCCGTCGCCCACGCGGATCACGACCTCCTCTCCGAAGTCGAGCTGCTCGCGCAAGAGCTGGGCGACGATGCTCTGGATCGCCAGGCTGGAGGCCCCGTGGACGTGCGCCAGATCGATCTGGTCGGCCCTGGAGTCGAGGTGGGCGATCAACTGCTGCGCCAACCCATCGACCTCGACCTGCTCCGGGTCGCCTTCGTCCACATCGGACCGCACATACCGTGCGTATCCGGTGGCCCCCACGGCTCGCAGCTTCGCAGCTGCGGCGCAGAGAAGCTAGTCGGGCGAGGGATGCCGACCTGGCACCATGACCGGGTGCCAGGTCGTGCTCCCACCCCATCGTGGGCTACGTCGGAGGGCACCCGTCGCTCAATGCTCGGCAACGTTCGACGCGACACGAAGCCGGAGCTCGCGGTCCGCACGCTCCTGCACAGTCGGGGTCTGCGCTATCGCGTCGACTACCCGTTGCCGATGGCTCCTCGACGACGCGCGGACATCGCCTTCACGCGGCTCAAGGTCGCCGTCTACATCGACGGCTGCTTCTGGCATGGCTGCCCCGAGCACGCGACGTCGCCTTCCCAGAACAGCGACTACTGGTCGCCCAAGCTCGCCCGCAACAAGGCTCGTGATGTCGAGACCACACAGATGCTCACCAACGCCGGCTGGCTGGTCCTTCGCTTCTGGGAGCACGAGCAGCCGACCGTGATCGCCGACACCATCGAGTCCGCGGTGAGGTCAGCCGCCCCAAGCACGTGACCGAAGTTCGATCAATCACCAGGCGGAGCTGCGGACCCGAGGGTCCATCAAGATCGCCCATGTGTACGACGCACCCTGCAGGCCAGCGAGCGCGGCCGGACCCGAAGGCGCAGGCATGAGATCTGCCGCCTTTCGGAAGTTGGTCCGCGACAGATTTCTCACGGTGCGGTCCACCCGCAGGTAGTTGCCCGGCACCGTGTACGTGAACGGCAGCCCCGTGACGGTATGGAACAGCTCGCCCTCGTGAGTGCGGATTCGGCTCCACACCTGCTCGAAGTCCATCGCCATGCGACCACCGTACGGCGTCAGTTCGCAGTGGCGCCCCGTCAATCGACGAGGCCGCGAATCAGCTACGGCAAGCGGTGAGCCGCAACGGGGACCACCGTTCGGGAGCCGGCGTCGCGGAGGAGGACGGTCGCGAGGGTGGCGGTCCAGCCGGTGCGCCAGGTGTCGTCGACTAGCAGGACGGTCGCGTCGGGGACGGGGACGCCGGCACGCAGACGCAGCCGCGTGGAGAGCGCGGCCGCCCGCGAGGCTGGTGACAGGGACGGCGAGGGCCGTGGCCCGACCTGCTCGAGGCACTCCACGACCGGTAGGCCGAGCCGGGATCCGCAGACCGACGCCAGCGACGTCACCAGCAGCGGCTTGCTCGAGCTCGGCACCGGCACGATGACCTCGGGGCGCTGCGGCAACGCCGGCACCCATCGGTCGAGCAGCGCCTCGAGCCCGGCCACCAGCCAGTCGGGCGCGGGAGCGTCCGGAGCCGACGGGCCGGTCACCGACGCCATCTCCTCCCAGCCGATGTCCTCGGCGAAGGCCAGCGCCCGCCCGGTCATGCCCGCCCACTCCGGCCGGATCTTGCCCTTCCACTCCGCACGCCCCGACGCAGCGGCCAGCCCCGCCGGGAACATCGCGCGCGGCTCGAGCTCGACGTCGAGACCGCGCACGAACGCGCGCGCCGAGTCCGCAGAGTCCCGCGGCACCGACGCCGACAACCCGCCGGGCAGCGAGCCGGTGCACACCGAGCAGCGGCCGCACCTCTCCCCCGGCGCGACCGGGTCGTCGAGCGCTCGGCGCAGCAGCACCTCGAGGCAGGCGTGACCGCGGGCGTACTCCCGCATGAGGTCGGCCTCCGCGCGACGGGCGGCGACGATGCCGGCGTACTTCGCGGAGTCGTACGACCACGGCCGACCCGTCGCGTACCAGCCGGACTCGGCGCGGGTCACGGCGCCGTCGACCGCGAGGATCTTGAGCAGCAGCTCGAGGCGGCCTCGGCGTATCCCCGTCGCCGTCTCGATCTGCGGTCCGGTCATCACGCCGTCGGCCGTCTCCTCCGACGCACGTCCGAGCACCCCCAGCACGCGATCAGCCTCGTCGGGATCGGGCACCGA
>JAKOVT010000168.1 GCA_029781935.1 Actinomycetes bacterium
CGGCCCGACGCGTGCAGCGAGGACGGGTTGCCGACCGCGACGAGCTCGGCGGTCATCGCCTCGAGCGCCTCGGGGCGCATCGGCGTCGTCGCGGCGTGGTCGAGGTACACCGGAGTCGTCGCCACGGCCGACAGTCTAGGCAGGACGGCCGGAGGGGGCGGACCCCCGAAGGAGCCCGCCCCCTCCAGGACGGTCGAGAGCCGCTCAGCCCTTGCGCTTGGCGACTTCCTCGGTGAGCTGGGGGACGACGTCGAACAGGTCGCCCACGACGCCGTAGTCGGCGAGCTCGAAGATGGGGGCCTCGGCGTCCTTGTTCACCGCGACGATGGTCTTCGAGGTCTGCATGCCGGCGCGGTGCTGGATCGCACCGGAGATGCCGTTGGCGATGTAGAGCTGCGGCGAGACGGTCTTGCCGGTCTGCCCGACCTGGAACGCGTGCGGGTACCAGCCGGCGTCGGTCGCGGCGCGCGAGGCGCCCACGGCCGCACCGAGGGCGTCGGCGAGGGCCTCGATGGTGGCGAAGCCCTCCGGCCCGCCGACCCCGCGGCCGCCGGACACGACGATCGCAGCCTCGGTGAGCTCCGGGCGGCCCGACTTCTCCCGCGGCACCACCCCGGTGACCTTGGGCGCCTTGGACAGGTCGGAGAACGTGACGGCGACGTTCTCCACCGCGCCCGCGGCGGGAGCGGCCTCGGGCGCGGCAGCGTTCGGCTTCACCGTGATCACCGGCGTGCCGTGGGTGACCTTCGCGTTCACGACGTAGGAGGCCGCGAAGACCGACTGGCTCGCGCTGCCGTCGGCCGCGACGTCGACCGCGTCGGTGATCAGGCCCGAGCCGAGGCGCACGGCGACGCGGGCCGCGATCTCCTTGCCCTCCGCCGAGCTCGTCACCAGGATCGCCGCGGGCGAGGCCGCCTGCGCGATCTGGGTCAGGGCGTCGGCCTTCGGGACCACCAGGTACTCGTCGAGCTCGGGAGCGTCGACGACGTAGACCTTCGCCGCGCCGTGCTCCGCCAGGACCGCGCTCGCGTTCTCGACGCCCGTGCCCAGGAACACCGCCGACGGCTCGCCGATGCGGCGGGCGAGCGTCAGCAGCTCCAGGGTGGGCTTGCGGACAGAACCGTCGACGTGGTCGACGACAACCAGGACCTCAGCCATGTCAGCCACGCCTCTCAGATGAACTTGCCGGTAGCGAGGAACTCGGCCAGCTTCACGCCGCCGTCGCCCTCGTCGGTGACCACGACACCCGCCTGCCGCGGAGGACGCTTGGTCGCGGACTCCACCGCCGACCACGCACCCGCCAGCCCCACCGCACCCGCATCGACACCGAGGTCGGCCAGCGAGAACGTGGTCACGGGCTTCTTCTTGGCCGCCATGATCCCCTTGAACGAGGGGTAGCGGGCCTCGCCGGTCTGGTCGGTGACGCTCACCAGCGCCGGCAGCTCGGCGGTGATGGTGCTCGACGCGTCGTCGGAGTCGCGGCGGATGGTGACCGTCGACCCCTCGATCGCCAGGTTGCCCGCCAGGGTGAGGCCGGGGACGCCGAGCCGCTCGGCCAGCATCGCCGGGACCACGCTCATCGTGCCGTCGGTCGAGGCCATGCCGGTGATGACGACGTCCCACTCGAGCTTCTTCAGAGCCTCGGCCAGCACCAGCGACGTGGCGAGCGCGTCGGAGCCGTGCAGCGCGTCGTCGACCACGTGGACACCCGCGTCGCCGCCCATCGACAGCGCCTTGCGCAGCGCCTCGCCCGCAGCCTCGGGACCCATGGTCAGGTAGGTGATCTCGCCCTCGCCGGACTTCTCGACGATCTGCAGCGCCTGCTCGACGGCGTACTCGTCGAGCTCGGACAGCCGGCCGTCGACGGCCGCGCGGTCGGTGGTCAGGTCAGCAGCGAACCCGCGATCGCTCGCGGCGTCCGGCACGTGCTTGACCAGTACGACGATCTTCATGGGGTCTCCCGCCCTCTGCTCGTCCTCGGGTGCGCTCAGTATCGGTGATGCCCGG
>JAKOVT010000169.1 GCA_029781935.1 Actinomycetes bacterium
CGATGACGACCCCGGCACCCACCGCCGCCCAGATCGCCGACCCCAGCTGCTGGCCGTCGACGACGTACACGACGAGGACCACGGCGCTGGGCAGGCTCGAGTCCAGCATGCCGCGCCAGCCGCCGACCGCCTGCGCCATGAGCTGCTCGGTGGTGGCAGCGCCCGGCGCGCCGGAGCCCTCGTCGACGCCGCCGCGCAGGGCGTCGCCGACCTCGTGGTGCTCGTGATGCTCGTGGTGCTCGGGGCGCTCCCCGTCCGGACCGGGTGCGTCCTGGCTCACGGGGTCACTCCGCCGACACTGGCTTGAGGACGTAGCGGGGGTTCACCATGCACCATTCGCCGTCGCGGACGATCGGGCGACCGGTGACCACGAGGTGCCGGCCCGGGGTGATGCCCGGGATACGCCGTCGGCCGAGGAAGAGCAGCGTCAGGCGACCGGTGCCGTCCCACAGCTCGGCCTCCACCGCCGGCGCGCTGGCCACGGGGCGCAGGGTGACCGACCGCAGCCGGCCGGCGACCGTGGTGCGCTCGCCGCGCGCGCAGTCGCGCACGAGGGTGGCGCCCTGGTCGGCGGCGCGCTCCTCGAGCGAGTCGGCGTCGAGCTCGCTCTGCGTGCGCGCCCACCGGGAGAACGGGCCGCGGCGCCCGGTGTCCGTGCTCATGCGCCCAGGCTATCCCGCCTGCGACGATGCGGCCGTGGAGCAGGTGGTGCTGCTGGCGCACGGCGCGGGGTCGAGCCCGGAGGTCGTGCGCCGTCTGCTCGCACCCTGCCTGCCGCGCGCGGTCGAGATCGTGGCGCCCCGGCTGCGCGGCGGGGCGGACGTGTCGGCGCAGGTGCTCGCCGACGCCGCCGCGGGTCGCGAGGTGGTGCTCGCCGCCGGGATCTCGATGGGTGCGCACGCGCTGGTCCTGCTCTCCGCGCGCAGCGAGGCGCGGTGGCCGCTCGTCCTGGCGATGCCGGCGTGGACCGGGCCGCCCGGAGAGGTCGCCGCGATGACGGCCGCGGCGGCGCACGATCTGGCGCGCGACGGTCGCGGCCGGGTGCTCGACCGCCTCGCAGCCGACGCGTCGACCCGCGACGACTGGATCCGGGACGAGCTCGTCGCCGGGTGGTCGACGTACTCCGACGACGCCGAGCTGCTGGCGGCGCTGCGCGCAGCCGCCGCGTCGACCGCACCCACGCTCGAGGAGCTCCGCACCGTGCGTTCACCCGCCGCCGTCGTGGCGCTGGCCGACGACCCGCTGCACCCCGCTGCGGTGGCCGAGGACTGGGCGCGCGCTCTGCCCCGGGCGGTGCTGCGCACCGTGGGCCGGCACGACCCGCGTGACGACCGCGCGGTGCTCGGTCGGGCAGCCGCCGACGCGCTCGCGGAGCTCAGCGGATCTCGGTGATCTCCGGGCCGCGCTCGGGCGGCGGCAGCAGCTTCCGCGCACCCGGGTCGCCCTGCTGCATGCCCTCGGGCAGCTCGCCCGGCATCTGCAGCGGCAGCTGGTCGCCCGGAGCCATGGGGTCGGAGCCGCGGACGACGACGGTGTTGCGGAAGACGTCCTCGAGCGGTGCCGCGGCGTCGGCGTTGCGTGCGGCGGGACCGCTGAGCAGGCCGCGGACGAACCAGCGCGGGCCGTCGACGCCGACGAACCGCACGGGCTGCACGCCGCTCTGCCCCTGAGGGCCCGCGACCGGCAGCGTCGCGAGCAGCTCCCTGCCGAACGTGCCCTGCGCCTCCTCGACCGGGCCCTGCGCGGCGAGCGCGACCCGGATCTCCTCGCGCACGTCGTCCCAGATGCCCTCGGTGCGCGGCGCGGCGAAGGCCATGATCTGCAGGGCCGAGTCGCCCGTCACGACGGTGACGGCGACGACGGTCTGGGTCGCCTCGTCGAGGTCGAGACGCAGCTCCATGCCCTCGGTGCCGGGCACGCGGAGACCGCCGAGGTCGAGGCGGACCAGGTCGTCGTCAGGCGCCTCGGACTCGTCGTACGGGCCCGGCACGCGCGGCTCGGGCTCGTCGTCGAGCTCGTCGTCGACCTCGGTCTCGTCGGCCTCGGTCTCGACGGGGTCGGCGTCCTGGGACTTGCGACGACGGAACACGACTGACTCCTCGCGTGGGGTACGGGACGAACCTATCGCCCGGACGAGCCGAAGCCGCCCTCGCCGCGGTCGGACCCCGGGAGGGTGTCGACCTCGTGGAGCACGGCGTGCTCCACGCGCTGCACCACGAGCTGGGCGATCCGGTCGCCCCGGCGCAGGTGCACCGGCTCGCGCGGGTCGAGGTTGACCACGGTCACGGCCAGCTCGCCGCGGTACGCCGCGTCGACCGTGCCGGGCGCGTTCACGATCGAGAGCCCGTGCCGGAGCGCCAGCCCGGACCGCGGGTGCACGAAGCCGGCGTACCCCTCGGGCAGGGCGATCGCGATGCCCGTCGGCAGCAGCGCGCGCTCCCCCGGCTGCAGCACGGCGTCGACCGTGGTGACCAGGTCGAGGCCGGCATCGCCCGGGTGCGCGTACGAGGGCAGCGGGAGGTCGGGGTCGAGGCGCCGCACGAGGACGTCGACGGCGTGCGGCGGACGGGTCACGGGTTCACCTCGAGGTTGTCGACGCTGCGGCGCACGGCGCGGTCCTCGCGGGCGCGCTCGACGTCCTCCGGACGGCCGTGCGTGGTGAAGTGCTCCACCGGCACCTGGATGAAGAGAGCGGCGGCGGTCAGGGCGACGGGGCCGTCGGGCGAGTCGAGCCGGCCGGTCGCGCGGGTGAAGACCTTGCGCCCCTTTACCCCGACGACCTCCGCCTCGATGAACAGCGTGGAGCCGACGGGCACCGGTCGCCGGAAGTCCGTCTCGAGCCGGGCGGTCACGGCCGGTGCCGTGAGCAGCCAGTTGAGCGAGCCCAGGGCGTCGTCGAACGCGGCGCTGAGCAGGCCGCCGTGCGCGAGGCCCGGCGCGCCCTGGTGGTGGTCGGTCACGGTGAACCGGCCGGTGAGGCTGAGCCCCTCCCCCGCCACGACCTGCAGGTGCAGCCCCGTCGGGTGGTCCGTGCCGCAGCCGTAGCAGCGCGAGTAGTGGCTCGGGATCGGCTCGCCGGGCGCCGGCGCGTTCGGGTTGCGCTCGGGAAGCACGGCGTCGGGCGGCGGCGTGGTCGGCAGCAGGCCGCCGCGGCCCGCACCCTCGCTCGTCACGGTGCCCGACCCTACCCGCCGGGTCCGCGCAGTCCGCGTGGCAGGCTCGGACCCGTGAGCGACCCATCGGCGGTGGAGGAGGGCGTCGACGGCACCGTCGTCGCCTACCGCGAGCGGCTGCACGCCCCGTGGTACGTCTGGGCGCTGGCCACCTTCCTCACCGCGTCGCTCGGCGTCGCGTACGGCTTCTATCTCGGCGACGTCGCCGGCCTAAGCACCTTCGCCGTCACCGAAGCGCTCGCCGCGTGGTGGTTGCTGTCGACCGCGGCGACGGTGGTGGTCGACGACCGCGTGCTGCGCGCCGGTCGGGCCCGTCTGCCCCTGCGGTACGTCGGACGCATCGCGCCGCTCGACCAGGACCAGACCCGCGACGCGCGCGGCCGGCTCGCCGACCCGGCAGCGTACCTGTGCACGCGCGGCTGGATCTCGCGATCGGTGCTGGTCGAGGTGGACGACGATCGCGACCCGCACCCCTACTGGCTGATCTCCTCGCGCGACGGGCACGCTCTGGCCCGCGCCCTCGCTCCGGCGCGCGATGCCGCCCGCGCGGCGGCCGGCCCTCCGCCCGCGGGCGCGCGGGACGGCGGCTGAGCCCCCGCGAGCACGCCCGGCATGGCAGGCTGGGGCACCAGCCGATCGAAGGAGCAGCACCGTGGCCGACGACGTGATGTCGAGCGTCTCCGAGGCCCTCGAGACCGAGGACCCGTCCACCCTGGTGAAGGTCATCGCCCCGGTCGCCGCCATCGGGGCGACCTGGCTGGTGCGCAAGGTCCTCGACAGCGGCTACCGGGCGGCCACCGGCAAGCAGCCGCCGCACGCGAGCGACCCCGGCCAGTCGATGGTCAAGATCATCCTGTGGGCCGCCACCACCGCGGCGGCCATCGCGATCGTCAACGTCGTGATCGACCGCGTGACCGCGCCCCACATCGTCGACTGAGCCGCCGCTGCGACGATCAGGGCGAGGGGTAGAGGCGCTCGGCCTGCACCCTGCGGAGGTCGGTGCGGAGCTCGACGGCGAGCTTCTTGGTCTCGCTCGAGTTGACCGAGGCACCGACGACGGCGCCCACCAGGAACGGGATGACCGTCCCCAGGTTGCGGGCGAAGCGACCGATCATGCGCTTGCCGAGCTGCTGGCGACCCGCGATCCCGAGGACGTTGGGGATCGTCCAGGGCTTCATCGGGTCCAGGCCGCGGCGCGTCGCCCACGAGCCGGCGAACGCCGTCGCCCGCTGGGTGCCGGTGCCGGGGATGTCGACGCCGTAGACCGCGTGCAGCTCCGCGACGAGCTTCACCTCGACCGCGGCGACCGCCACCGTCTCGACCACGACCTCGAGCGGGACGGTCACGAGGAGCGGGAGCGTGGCCCACTCGGCCGCAGCCACGGCGCCGCCCGCGGCCCCGATGCCGCCGGTGGTACGGGCAGCGTTGCGCACGAGCGCGTCGGCGAGCGCCTCGCCGCTGAGGCCCTTGTGGTGCTCGGTCAGGGTCTGCAGGTCGCGCACCGGGATGTGCGGCAGCGCGTCGATGAGCAGGTCGGCCAGCACCTTGCCGCTGGCCACGGCGCGTCCGCCCGCACGGCGGGTGCGGGCACCGACGATGCCGGTCAGGCGCACCAGCTGCTGGGCGCGCTCGGACTTGCTGAGGTTCTCGTCGCCGAGGCGGCCCACGATCTCGCCCACCTCGCGCGACTCGGCCTCGGTGAGGTCGGACGGCACGGGGGGCAGGCCGGCCAGGGCGTCGTCCTCGGGGGTGGGTCCGCCGGAGGTGCTCGCGCCTGGCCCCGTCATGGTCGCTCCTCTAGGCGCAGTCTCGGCAGATCGGCTCGCCGGACTTGGTCTCGCGCGCCAGCTGGCTGCGGTGGTGCACGAGGAAGCACTTCGAGCAGGTGAACTCGTCGGCCTGGCGCGGGATCACCCGCACGGTCAGCGACTCGTCGGAGAGGTCGGCGCCGGGCAGCTCGAGGTTCTCCGCGAGCTCGACCTCGTCGACGTCCACGCTGGAGGCGGCCTTGGTGGCGCGCTGCGCCTTCAGCTCCTCGAGGGAGTCCTCGGCGAGCTCGTCGTCGGTCTTGCGCGGTGCGTCGTAGTCGGTCGCCATCTTCGTCCTCGCGTCTCGTCCTCGTCGGTCGTGCTCGGGCGCTGCGTCCTCGGAGCCCCCTTGCCCGCCCGTCAACGCCAGGGACCCGCAGATATTCCCCCGCGGTCCTGACGACGTGCGGGGATTGTGCCCGACGACTGTGCCAGCCGCGAACCGACCCCCCGTACAGTCGGTGAACCAGCAGGTGGGATGGGTCACACCCTCCCCCGTTCATGAAGGTTCACACCCCGCCGCAGGAGGACGCCGTGCCCGTCTACGCGCTCGGTGAGCGGACGCCGCAGATCGACCCGGCCGCGTTCGTCCACCCGGACGCCGTCGTGATCGGCGACGTACGGATCGGCCCCGAGTCCACCGTCTGGCCCACCGCGGTGCTGCGCGGAGACCACGGCACCATCGTCGTGGGAGCGCAGACGTCGATCCAGGACGGCACCGTCGTGCACTGCACCGACAGCCTGGCGACCGTGGTCGGGGACCGCTGCGTGGTCGGCCACAACGCGCACCTCGAGGGCTGTACCGTCGAGGACGACTGCCTCATCGGCTCCGGGTCGGTCGTGCTGCACCGCGTCGTCGTACGCCGGGGAGCGCTCGTGGGCGCCTCCGCCCTGGTGCCCAACGACACCGAGGTCCCGGCGCGCGCCATGGCCCTGGGCGTGCCGTGCCGCATCCGCGAGGACGCCGTGGCCCAGGACGCCTTTCGGTACGCCGTGGAGAGGTACGTGCACAACGGGCACTGGTACCGCGCCGAGCTCCGACGTCTCGACTAGCCCTCGGCCCTCGGGGTCGGCCACGCCGCCTTCATCACCTGGTCCCACGCGACGTCCGGCAGCAGCCGGCGCGACGTGATGAGCGTCCGAGCCATCGCGCCGACCGCATAGCGGGAACGCGGCCGGGTGCTCGTGGCAGCGGCGACGATCACCTCGGCCACCTTCTCGGGAGTCACCTCGAGGTTGCTCCGGCTGCCGTCGTAGGCCTGGTGCATGCGCTCAGCGATCTCGCGCCGGAAGCCGGCATAGGCGCTGTCGTGGAGCTCGTCCAGGGAGCCGACGGCGGCGTCGACGAACGCCGACTGCACAGGTCCGGGCTGCACGAGCGACACGTGGACGCCGAAGGGCGCCACCTCGAGACGCAGCGCGTCGCTGATCGCCTCCACGGCGTGCTTGGACGCGTGGTAGAAGCCGCCGCCCGGGAAGGTGAACCGGCCGCCCATCGACCCGATGTTGATGATCCGGCCGTCGTGCGCGGCGCGCATGGCGGGCAGCACGAGCTGCGAGAGGCGCACGAGCCCGAACACGTTGGTCTCGAACTGCGCCCGAACGGCATCGATCGACGCCTCCTCGACAGGCCCCTGCAGCGCGTAGCCCGCGTTGTTGACGAGCACGGCGACATGGCCGTGCGCGGACTCCACCTGCTCGACGGCCGCCACCATCGATGCCTCGTCGGTGACGTCGAGCGCGAGCGTGCGGATCCCCCGCGACGTCATGTCGGACAGCGTCTCGGGACGACGCGCGGTCGCGAAGACCGTGAAGCCCCGCGAGTCCAGGGCGAGGGCGGTCGCCCGGCCGATGCCGGTCGAGCAGCCCGTGATCAGCGCAGCGGGCACGGCGGACGGCGGCATGGGACCTCCGGTCAGTCCTGGTCGGCTCCGAGCTCGTCGAGCAGGTCGTGCAACGGGCGGAACAGCCGCGGGCCTGCGGCCACGATGAGGTCGTCGCCGGCCACCGCGCCGTGCAGGCCTTCGACCCTCGCACCCGCCTCCTGGGCCACCAGCCCCCCTGCGGCGAGGTCCCAGGCCTGCGGACCGCGCTCGTAGTAGGCGTCGACACGGCCGGCGGCGACGTGGCACAGGTCGATGCTGCACGCGCCGAGGCGGCGTACGTCGCGGACGTTCGGGATCACGCCCGCGACCACGCGCGCCTGCGCCTCCCGCCGCTCCCGGGTGTACCCGAAGCCCGTCGCCACGAGAGCGGTCGGCAGCTCGACCGGATCGTTCACCCGCAGCGTGCGGACGCCGTCGGCGTCGTGCAGGCGGGCGCCCTTGCCGAGCATCGCGACGTAGGTCTCGCGCAGCACCGGCGCGACCACGACGCCCACGACCACGATGCCGTCGATCTCGGCCGCCACCGACACGGCCCACGAGGGCTGGCCGTAGAGGTAGTTCACCGTGCCGTCGATCGGGTCGAGGATCCAGCGGACGCCGGTCTCGCCGACGTGGTCGGAGCCCTCCTCGCCCACGATGCCGTCGTCGGGGCGGCGCGACAGGATGCGGTCGACCAGCAGCGCCTCGCTGCGGCGGTCCATCTCCGTGACGACGTCGGTCGCGCTCGACTTGGTCGCGGCGACGGTGACCCCTGCCCGCTGACCCTCCAGCGCGGCGTCACCGGCCTCGCGGCCCGCGGTGATGGCGATGTCGTGCAGCTCGTCGAGGAGCTCGGGGTCGTAGGACAGCCTCACGGCCTCGATCCTGCCCTACGCCGTGCGCCTGCGCGGGGCCGGTCGGGCCGATGTGCCCGACGCCTCAGCCCTCGACGGGCTCGGCGCCGCACAGCGCGGGCCGCTCGCCGCGCGGGTTCGGGCAGCACGCAGCCGGGCAGACGTCGTGCGACGGACCGAGCACCGAGAGCGCCTGCGCCGTCGAGCGCCCGACCCGCTCGAGCACCAGGTCGCGCACGACGGCGACGAACCGCGGGTCGGTGCCGACGGTCGCCGCGCGCACGGCCGGCAGGCCGATCGACCGCGCGTGGTCGAGCGCCACCGTGTCGAGGTCCCAGAGCACCTCCATGTGGTCGCTCACGAACCCGAGCGGGACGATCACTGCACCGTCGGCCCCGTCGGCGCGCAGTGCGCTCAGGTGGTCGCTGATGTCGGGCTCCAGCCACGGGATGTGCGGCGCGCCGGAGCGCGACTGGTAGACGAGGTCCCAGTCCGCCGCGACCGGCGCGCGACGCGCCGCGCGCTCGTGGAGCAGGCGGGCGACCTCGAGGTGCTGCGCGACGTACGCGTCGCCCGAGGGGCCGCTCGTGGCGGCCGCCGACAGCGGGATCGAGTGCGTGGTGAACACCAGGCGCGGAGCCGCGACGCCGAGCCGCCCGACGGCGTCGACGACGTGATCGGCCATCGTGTCGACGAAGCCCGGGTGGTCGAAGTAGTGCCGCAGCTTGTCCAGGCGCGGGGCGGGACCTCGACCGTCGGACTCCACCTCGCCCACGGCGTCGTACAGGTTCTCCCGGTACTGCCGGCACCCCGAGTAGGAGGAGTACGCCGACGTCACGAAGCACGCCGCGCTCGTGATGCCGTCGTCGCGCATGGTGCGCAGCGTGTCGGCGAGGTAGGGGTGCCAGTTGCGGTTGCCCCAGTAGACCGGCAGCTCCAGGCCGGCGTCGCCGAGGTCGGCGCGGATGGCGTCGAGCAGCGCGCGCGTCTGGGCGTTGATCGGCGAGACGCCGCCGAAGAACGTGTAGTGGGCGCCCACCTCCACGAGGCGCTCGCGCGGGATCCCGCGGCCGCGCGTGACGTTCTCGAGGTAGGGCACGACGTCGTCCGGCCCCTCGGGACCGCCGAACGAGACGAGCAGCACCGCGTCGTAGGAGCCCCGCGGGCCGGTCACCGTCATGGCCGACATCCTGTCGGCGGATTCGCCCGATCGCACCACGGGTGGATAGCGTCGCCGGATGCTCGCGCCGTACGCCGACCTCCTCCGGCGACCGGGCACCCTGCGTTTCAGCGCGGCCGGCTTCGTCCAGCGGTTCCCGATGTCGATGCTCGGTCTCGGCGTCGTGCTCTTCCTGACCCTGCGCGGCGAGTCGTACGGCCTCGCCGGCGCGGTGTCCGCGACCGGCGCGCTCGCCACAGCCGCCTTCGGCCCGTTCCTGTCGCGCGGGATCGACCGCTACACCCAGCACCGCGTCTTCCCGTATGCCGTCGCCTTCTCGATCGCCATGCTCGTGCTGTTCGTCGTCCTCGTCCTCGCCGACGCGCCCATCTGGACCTGGTTCCTCACCATGGCGCTCGGGGAGGGCGCGATCCCGCACGTGGGGTCCGCGATCCGCGCCCGATGGGCCTACGTCCTCACCGAGCCGTCCACCGTCCGCACGGCGTTCGCGCTCGAGTCGGTCCTCGACGAGGTCGTGTTCGTCGCCGGGCCGCCGGTCGCGACGCTGCTCGCGGTGTCCTGGGAGTCGTGGGGCGCGATCGCCGCGAGCATCCTGCTCCTGCTCGTGGGGACCGTGCTGCTCGTGCCCCAGCGGGCGACCGAGCCGCCGGCGGCGGGCGCGGAGCACCGCGAGGGGCGCGCAGCCATCCGGTACCCCGGTGTGCCGCTGGTGTTCTCCGTCTTCATCCTCGTGGGCGGCGTGTTCGGGTCGTCGGAGGTGTCGACGGTGGCCTTCGCGGCCGAGCACGATGCCCGGTCGTGGGCCGGCGTGCTCCTTGCCCTGTACGCCGCCGGCTCGGCCGTCGCCGGCCTGGTCCTCGGCACGCTGCACCCCCGCATGCCCCTGCACCTGCAGTGGCGCACCGCTCTGATCGCGCTCGCCGTCGTCGGCCTGCCCTTCCCCCTGGTCGGCTCCCTCGTCGTGCTCGGCGCCCTGTCGCTCGTGGCCGGCCTCGCGGTCGCGCCGTCGCTCATCACCGGGCTGGCGCTCATCGAGCAGCTCGTGCCCGCCCAGCGGCTCACCGAGGGGCTCACCGTGGGCATGGCCGGGCTGACCGTCGGCTTCGCGGTCGGCACCACGGTCTCGGGCCTGCTCATCGACGCGCGCGGCGCGTCGGCGGGCTACGTGCTGCTCACGGTCTGCGCCCTGCTCGCAGCGGCGCTCGCCACGCTCGGCATCCACGGCGTCGGGCGTGCGCTGCACGACGTGCGCCACGAGGACGACCCGCACCCCGCCGGCTGAGCAATCCCCTGCGTGGCGGTCCTCGACCCGGGCGGCTCCGCGGGCGAGACTGACCGGCAGCGGGGTGTCTCCACCCGCTCCCCAGGCGAGGAGGACCGATGCGCGAGCTGGCGTTCGTCGGGCTGTCCGACGACGGCGTGTCGCTGGTGCTCAGCAGCAGCGACGGCACGCGGTACACCGTGCCCTGCGACGAGCGCCTCGAGGCCGCGGTCCGCCGCGACCGCAGTCGTCTCGGCCAGCTCGAGATCGCCCTCGACGGCACCAGCCCCCGCGACATCCAGCTCCGCGTGCGCCACGGCCAGAGCCCCGACGACATCGCCGCGAGCTCCGGTCTCCCCGTCGAGCGGATCATGCGCTTCGCCGGCCCCGTCCTGGCCGAGCGCGAGCACCTGGCGATCCAGGCCCGCGAGACCGAGCTGCGCGAGGGCGGCACCGCCACGACGGTGGAGGCCACCGTCGCCGACGCGCTCGCGGCCGGGGGTGCCGACGTCGAGCTGCTCGAGTGGGACGCCTGGCGCCGCGACGACGGCCGGTGGTCGCTCCTCGCGTCCTGGGACCCGGTCGACACCGTGGCGCTCGGCGCGACGGCGGCGCTGTGGATCTACGACCCTGCGGGCCGCACCGTCGTCCCCGACGACCCGGCCAGCGCGTGGCTGTTCGGCGAGCAGACGACCGTGGCCCTCGAGCCCGACGGCCGACCGTTCCTCGTCGGCCTGCCCGGAGGCGAGCTCGCCGAGGGCGAGGAGGCGTGGGAGGACGACATCGAGGACCCCGACGCCGCGTTCACCGCGATCGTCGAGCGCTCCTCCGGCGCCGAGGTCGTGGAGCTGCTCGACCGCCCGCCGGCCGAGCCCGACGACTCCGCGCCGCTCGACGACCTGTACGACACCCTGCCCGGCCTCGCCCGCCCCGAGGCGCCGGCCCCGTCGCGCCGGGCCCGCCGCAAGGCCAAGACGGCCGAGCCCGCGGCACCCCGGCCGGCCGCCAAGCAGCGCGCGTCGGTGCCGAGCTGGGACGAGATCCTCTTCGGCACCCGCCCGCCCGAGGGCTGAAAGTCCGGGACGGCCAACATCGACCTGCGGCACGGTGGCCGAGCGACGAGACCGGCGCTGCTGGCGCGCGGACCGTTGTCGCCCGCTCGTCGCAGCGGAGGGCCTCCTCGATCAGCCCGGTAGCGAGCCGGTGGCGACCGGTCGCGACGGGTCGGTGACCCAGCCCGACCACGATCCCGCGTAGAGCGCCGCTTCGATGCCGATGGCGTGCATGGCCAGGACCAGGTGCGCCGCGGTGACGCCGGAACCGCAGTAGGCGCCGACGGCCGCGCCCGGCACCGCGCCCACCCGGGCGAACCGGGCGACGAGCTCGTCGCGCTCCACGATCAGGCCGTCCTCGCCCAGCACCGAGGCCGGCACGGGCATCGACAGCGCGCCGGGGATGTGGCCGGCCACCGGGTCGACCGGCTCGACCTCGCCGGCATAGCGCGCGGCCGCGCGGGCGTCGAGCAGCACGCCGTCTCGGGCGAGCGCCGCGGCGCCGTCGGCGTCGACCACCGGCAGCCGCGCCTCGAGGGCCAGGAACGGGTAGCCGTCGGCGGGTCCGGCGTCGTCGTACGGCGCGCCCTCGTCGCCGACCGCCACCTCGGCTCCCGACGCCGCCCACGCGGCAAACCCACCGTCGAGCACCTGCACGTGGTCGTGCCCGTGATGGGTGAGCAGCCACCACAGCCGCGCCGCGATGCTGCCGTCGCCGCCGTCGGTGACGACGACCGGTCGGTCGAGGGTGACCCCGCTGCGCCGCATCGCGCGGGCGAAGCGCTGCGGGTCGGGGAGCGGGTGGCGGCCGCCGGCGCCGGGCGGGTCGGCGAGGTCGGCATCGAGGTCGACGAAGACGGCGCCGGGCACGTGGCCCGCGGCGTACGCCTCGCGCCCCGGAGGACCCGACAGCGCCCAGCGCACGTCGAGCACGGTCGGTGCCGGGTCCGCGCCGAGGCGCTCGCGCAGGCCGGCGACGGACAGGAACGGCCAGATCTGGTCGGTGCTCATGGTCATCGCGCCGCAGCGCGGATCTCCTGCTCGCTGAAGGGAAGCGGGGTCGGGCTCATGTGCGAGGCCTGCGCTCGCGCGGCGGTCAGACGCTTCGCGTGGTGGCGACGGCAGAGCACCTCGTAGGCCACGACGTCGGCGCTGAAGGTGTCACCGACCACCACCTGCTCGCCCTCCACGACCATCTCGCCGTTGACCGTGCGCGCGTTGTGGGTCGCCTTCGCGCCGCACCAGCACAGCGCCTCCACCTGCAGCACCTGCACGCGGTCGGCGAGCTCCACGAGCCGGGCCGACCCCGGGAACATGCGGGTGCGGAAGTCGGTGAGGATGCCGAAGCAGAAGACGTCGACACCGAGGTCGTCGACGATCCGGGCGAGCTGGTCGACCTGCTCGGCGGAGTAGAACTGGGCCTCGTCGCAGATCAGGTAGTCGCACCGGCCACCGGACTCGAGGACGTCGACGACGTGCTGCCAGAAGTCGGTGGTGGGTGCCACCTCGACCGCGGGCACCTTCAGACCGAGCCGGCTCGAGAGGGTGAACTCCCCCGCGCGGTCCAGCGACGTGAACACGACGCCGGCGCGCCCCCGGGCCGCGTGGTTGTGGTCGGTCTGCAGGGCGAGCGTGGACTTGCCGCAGTCCATCGTCCCGGAGAAGAACACGAGCTCGGCCATTCCCTGCGGCTCCTCGGCGGCGTGATGGTGTGCGGGCATGCCTGACGGCGGGGCGGTGCAGGGGAAGGGCCTCAGTATCGCAAGAGGTCGGGCCCGGGCGGGACCCGACACCCGGATCCGTTCGACGGGCTCAGCGCGTGCGGTGGGCCGTGGCCTCGGAGAGCGCCGAGGCGAAGGCGAGCGTCTGCGCGACGACCTCGGCGCCGTCGGCCGCCTCGCTCACCCGCAGGGCCAGGTCGTCGTTGGACGCCGTGCCGGTGTAGCCGTGGTCGGCCTCGCACTGCGGGTCGCCGCACGACGCGGGCTCGAGGTCGATCCGGCTCACCGCGCCCCACCCGATGGTGAGGACGACCTCGCGCACGGGGGCACCGCGACGGTGCTTCTCCGCCTCGGCCGCGACCCGCGTGACCACGACGGAGTCGATCCGCTCGATGCGCACAGCCTCGGTCGACGCGGTGGCGTAGGGCCGCGACGACGTCTCGTCGGCCGGGTGCTCGTCGGTGTGGCCGACGATGAGGCGGGTGGGTGTGAGCGCGAGGACGGTGACGTGGCGGCGCAGCTCGTCGTGGTCGAACGTGGCCTCGTGGTGGACGACGTAGGCCAGGACGGGCTCGCTGGCCAGCGCCGTGTCGAGCGTGTCGCTCACCAGCTCGGGGTAGTAGCCGCTGCGCTCGATGTCGGCGCGCAGGCGCGGGGCGAGGGTGGCGTCACCGGTCATGCCGGTCATCCTCCCACCTCGCTCGCCGCGAGCACCGGCGACGGCGCGCGTCCGTCCTCCTCGGCGCTCACCAGGCCGCGCAGCGACGACAGGACCACCGCCGCCACCAGGCAGCCGCCGGTGAGGGTCAGCGCCCACGCGACGCCCCAGCCGCCTCCGATGCCGATACCCGCGATCGCCGGCCCGAGCGCGCCGGCGACGCCCCAGATGAGACCCGCGACCGCGTTGTACCGGCCGCGCAGGTGCGGCGGCGAGAAGGCGTTGACGAGCGAGGGGCCGACGGGCGACAGGATCATCTCGCCCACCGCGAAGACCGCGAAGCCGAGTGCGATGGCGATGCCTGCGGTGAGCGGCGGGAGGCTGGCCGAGATCGCCACGACCACCCAGAACGAGCCCCAGATGAGCGCCACGACCGCCATCAGCCGACTGCGGCTGCGGCCCTCGATCCGGTGCAGCACGAAGACCTGACCGAGCACGATCACGAGGGTGTTGAGGAAGAAGACGACGCCGATGGCGTTCACCGGCAGGTGGGCGACGGTGGTCATGAACGCGGGCAGGCCCGCGTCCATCGACCCGTAGCCGCACGTCATGAGGATCAGCGCTCCGACGACGTAGCGACGCATGCGCCGGTCGGCCACCACCTCGCGGTAGCCGCCCGGGCCCTCGTCCTCCTCCGGCCTCGCCTCCGGACCGGACACGCCGCGGAGGCTCGCGACCGCGGCGAAGTAGACGAGGAAGGTCACGGCGTCGATCACGTACATCGCGCTGAAGGTGGCGGGTCGGTGGACGTCGAGCAGAGCGGCCGCGACGAGGCCGCCGAGCCCGAGGCCGAGGTTGAGCATCATGAACTGCAGGCCGAACACGCGCTGCCGGTGCTCGGGCTGGGACAGGCGGGTGAGCAGAGCTGCCTGCGGCGGCCACATCGCGCCGTTGCCGACCGCCATGACGGCGGCGACGCCGATCGCCTGCGGTACCGACGTCACGAAGCCGAACGCCGCGGTCGCCGCAGCCATGATCAGGCACCCGACGGCGAGCACCGGCTGCGGCCCGATCCGGTCGACCAGGGAGCCGACGAAGGGCGAGACGGCGAGCCCGAACAACGCCTGGAAGGTGAGGATGAGTCCGGCCGTGCGCAGGTCGAACCCGCGGACCTGGTTGAGGTAGACGACGAACAGCGCCATCACCAGACCGTTGCCGAGCGCCGAGAGCCCCAGCCCCACCAGCACCCGGACGATCCGCGGGTTCAGCGCCTCCCGGACGCTGACACGGCTCTCCCCCGTCGCGGCGTCGCTGGTCATCCCGCTATCCCACCACGCCCCACCGACACCGCCGTAGTCCGTTTCACCCCCCCTGCGATCCCCCTCACAGCAACCGCGACCGCAACCCACCGCCCGGTCACACCCCGAGAACCCAGCCCAGAGACGCTCGTCAGAACCACCACCCGAGCAGCACGAGCGGGCAGTACCCCGCCCCGCCGGTCAGGCCCCCACCCACCCGACAGCGACCTCACGCGCACGACCGGGCCTGACCGGCTCGCGACGCAGTCGCGAGGGGCGGGGTCCGGCGACGCGAGGAGCGCAGCGACGAGCTTGGAGCCGGCATGAACACAGCCGACGCCCCGCACGAGACCGTGAAGGCGCCCGGGACGACGACCCACGAGAGCCGGCCACAAACCGACGGGCCCCAGCGCACCCGAGATCTTCAGAACCGGAGCGCCCCTCCGGCAGGAACACCGACGGGCTCAGATCCCGAGCCGCCGGGTCGCGGTGTCCCAGCGGGCGTCCGCCGTCCGCAGCGTCGCGCGCGCGCCGAGGACAGCGAGCCCCGACGGCGAGACGACGACCGGCTCCAGGCGGAGGTCGGCGAGCTCCGGCAGGTCGTCGGCGAGCTGGCCGACACGGACCAGCAGGTCCTCGAGCGCGTCGACGTCGACCGGCGTCGTGCCGCCGTAGCCGTGCAGCAGGGGCGACGCCCCCGGCGTGCGGATGAGGTCGCGCGCATCCTGGTCGGTCAGGGGCGGGATGCGGTACCCGCGGTCGCCGAGCAGCTCCGGCACCACGCCGGCCAGACCGAAGGTCACGACCGGGCCGAAGAGCGGGTCCTCGGTCGACGCCACGACGCACGCGACCCCGGGCGTCGCCATGCGCTGCACCACGAGGTGCCGGATCGCGCCGGGGTCCAACGACGCCACCATCGACAGGTACGCCGTCTGCACGGCGCGCTCGTTCTCGATGTTGAGCCGCACGGCGCCGAGGTCGGTGCGCGAGACGAAGCGCGGGTCGAGCGTCTTGAGCGCCACCGGGAAGCCCAGCTCGCGCGCGGCCGCGACGGCCTGCTCCTCGGACGCCACGGGCACCACCGGCCACACGTCGATCCCGTACGACGCGAGCAGCCGGGTGAGCGCATCGTCGGCGCGCTCGGCGAGCAGGTCGACCGAGGGCGCGTCCTCGGGAGGCGGAGCCGTGACGTCGATCGCCTCGAGCACATCTGTGTCGCCGCCGCCGTCGCCCGCGTGGTCGAGCACCTCGCCCACGACCGCACGGGCGACGTGGGGCCGCACGTCCTCGAGCTCGGGCACGTCGCCGGCGTCGCGCCGGCGCCACTCGGCGTACCTCGTCACGCGTTGCAGCGCGAGCACCGCCTCCTCGACCGTGCCGTAGAACGGCACCGACGCGTGCTCGGCGACGAGGTCGGCGGAGTCGGACGGCGGTGGGATGAGGCCGGAGTCGTCCTCCGCCGCCACGAGCACGGCCACCACCGGCTTGCTGCGCCGCAGCACGGTCTCGGCGACCACGCGCTCCCAGGGCCGCCCGTGCGAGCCGAGCATCGGCACGTGCGCCACGACCACCGAGTCGACGGCGGGGTCCTCGAGGACGGCCGCGAGCGCCGAGGCGAGCTCGTGCGGGGTGCAGTCGTGGGCGAGGGTCACCGGCTCCCCCACGACGTGCAGGCCCGCGGCCTCGCACGCGTCGGTCGTGAGCACCGCGAGCGCGTCGGAGTTGCCCACCACGGCGACGTGCCGACCGGTGGGCAGCGGCTGGAACGCGAGAAGTCCTGCGGCGTCGAACATCTGGCCCAGCGAGTCGACCTCCACGACCCCCGCCTGCGCGAACACCGCGTCGACCGCGGCGGGCGGCAACGACGTACGACGCACGGTGTGCCCGAGCGGGTAGGCCTGCGTGGAGCGCCCGGTGCGCATGGCCACGACGGGCTTGGACCGCGAGAGGCGGCGGGCGACGCGGGAGAACTTCCGCGGGTTGCCGAGGCTCTCGAGGTAGAGCAGCACGACCTCGGTGTCGTCGTCGTCCTGCCAGAACTGCAGGAGGTCGTTGCCCGACACGTCGGCGCGGTTGCCGGCGGACACGAACGTGGAGACGCCGAGCCCGCGCCGGACCGCACGACCGAGAACGCTGCGGCTCAACGACCCGCTCTGGCAGAAGAACCCGATTGCAGCGCGACCCGGCATCGCCGGGGCCAGCGAAGCGTTGAGGCTCACCGCCGGATCCGTGTTCACGATGCCGAGCGCGTTGGGTCCGATCACCCGCATGCCGTGCCCGCGTGCGCGGCGCACGAGCGTGCGCTGGCGCTGCGCGCCCTCGGGGCCGATCTCGGCGTACCCGCTCGACACCACCAGCAGCCCGCGCACGCCGCCTGCCGCAGCGCAGTCGTCGACCACCGCGAGCACCTCGTCGGCCGGCACCGCGACCACGGCGAGGACGGGCGCCTCGGGGATGTCGGAGACCGAGGCGTACGTCGGCACGCCGAGGACCTGCTGACCCTCGGCCGCGGCCGCGCGGTTCACCGCGGTGAGGGTGCCGGTGAAGCCGCCCTCCAGGAGGTGGCTGAGGATGCGGTGGCCCAGGGAGGCGGGATCGCGTCCGGCACCGACGACGACGACGGACTGCGGCGACACCAGCGCCGCGACGCTGAGCGCCTCCGCCCGGTGCTCGCGCGCGAGCCGCACCTCCTCCGACGAGTCGGTGGGGCTGATGTCGAACGAGAGGGACACCACCCCGTCCTCGAGCTTGTGGCTCGGGTGGTAGCCCGCCTCCTGGAACGTCGACAGCATGCGCCGGTTCGTCGGCAGCACCTCCGCCACGAACCGCTTCACTCCCCGCTCGCGCGCCGCGGCCGCGAGGTGCTCGAGCAGCACCGACCCGAGGCCACGGCCCTGGTGGTCGTCGCGGATGACGAACGCGACCTCGGCGTCGGTCGCGTCGACGCGGTCGTAGCGGCCGACGCCGACCAGCTCGCCGCCGACCGTCGCGACCAGCGCCACCCGGTCGACGTGGTCGACATGGGTGAACCGCTCGATGTCGCGCTCGGTCAGCTCGGGGTACGGCGCGAAGAACCGGAAGTAGACGGTCTCGTCGGACAACGACCGGTGGAAGGCAGCGAGCCGTTCGGCGTCGTCCGGGGTGATGGGCCGGATCCGGACGGTGCGCCCGTCGCGGACGGCGACGTCGGCCTCCCAGTGCGCGGGCGGGGGAACCGGGTCGGTCACGGTCCCAACGTAGCGGCCGAGGGGCACCGGCAGCGCCTCGAGCGGCACGGCGTCGATACCGTGGCGGCATGCAGCTCTCGATCCATCCCGAGGTCGCCGACGCGCTCGCCTCGGGGCGCCCGGTCGTCGCCCTCGAGTCCACGATCATCAGCCACGGCCTCCCGCGCCCCGACAACCTGCGGGTGGCGCGCGAGATCGAGGACTCGGTGCGCGAGGGCGGTGCCGTGCCCGCGACGATCGCCGTGGTCGACGGCGTGCCCTGCATCGGCCTCGACGACGCCGCGCTCGATCGTGTGGCCAACGACGACTCCGTCGTGAAGGTCAGCGTGCGCGACCTCGGCACGCTGGTCGCGCGCCACGG
>JAKOVT010000181.1 GCA_029781935.1 Actinomycetes bacterium
CGATGACCAGGTCGGCACCGGAGAACGCGGCACCGCGCGCGCGGGTGACGAGCAGCGGGTGGCCCTGCGGCAGGATCCCGCGACCCATGCCGTTGGCGATCACGGGTACGCCGCACCCCTCGGCGAACCGCAGCGCCGCCTCCTCCGCACGGCCGGCCCAGACGTCGCCGCCGAGGACCAGCACCGGTCGGGCCGACTCCGCGAGCAGCCGGACGATCTCGTCGACATCGTCGGAATCCGGCGCGACGCGCTCGGGGGCGACGGCCGCGGCGGGCGCGACGTCGGCGTAGGAGAACAGCACGTCCATCGGGATGTCGAGGAACACCGGGCCGCGGTGCGGGGACCCGGCGGTGGTGAACGCCTGCGACACGGCGTCGCCGATCTCGGCCGGGGAGCGCACCGTGGCGGCGTGCTTGGTGACCGGTTCCAGCAGCGGCGGCTGGTCGAGCTCCTGCAGCGCGCCCGTGCCCCAGCGGGCGTCGGGGGAGCGGCCGCCCAGGACGACGAGCGGCGACCCGTTGAAGTGCGCGGTCGTCGCTCCGCTGACGATGTTGGTGACGCCGGGCCCGGCGGTGACGACGGCGAGACCCGGTGTGCGCGTGAGCTTCGCGGTCGCCTCGGCGGCGAACACCGCGGTCTGCTCGTGCCGCACGTCGATGAGGCGCATCGGCCCCGATCCGGTCGCCGCGCCCTCCTTGCCGCCCACCGCCGCGTCGTACAGCGGGAACACGTGCGCGCCGGACAGCGTGAACATCGTCTCCACGCCGTGCGCCGTGGCGGCAGCGACCGCGTGCGTGCCGCCGTGACCGTTGAGGGTGGGGGTGTCGTCGCTCATGGCCGCCAACCTACCCGCAGGTAACCCGGTGCCGCCCCGGCTCCCGACGGTTGCCGGACCGGTCAGCCGGAGGAGGGCACGAGCTCCACGATGTCGGCCTCGTGGACGAAGCCGAGGTTCTCGTAGACGTGGTTGCTCGTCGGGTTCGCGTCGTCGGCGTAGAGCATCACGGTCGTGCAGACCGGGAGCAGGACCTCGACGACCGCCGCCGTGATGGCCGACCCGTAGCCGTGGTT
>JAKOVT010000203.1 GCA_029781935.1 Actinomycetes bacterium
CGCTCTCAGGGCGAGTGGATCGACGTACCCGCCGATCCCGACGTGTTCGTCGTCAACATCGGCGACATGCTCGACCGGATGACGCGCGGCCGGTACCGCTCCGACCCGCACCGGGTGCGCAACCTCTCGGGGCAGGACCGCGTCTCGTTCCCGCTCTTCGTCGACCCCTCGTGGGACGCCCGCGTGACCCCGCTGCCCGACACGGTGTTCGAGGGCGAGGCGCCCGACGACGATGCCGGCTCGCGCTGGGACGGCGCGAGCGTGCACGCCTGGGAGGGCGCGTACGGCGACTACCTCACGGCCAAGGTCTCGCGCGTCTTCCCCGAGCTTTTCTCCCGGGTGTCCGGCTGACCGCTCGGGTCGCGGACCGACCACTGGTCCGGACCGTCCGCTCGGCGCGCGTCCGGTGGCCGGACGTGCGTACCGTGATCCGCCAGAAGATCTTTCGGGTCCGTAGGAGACGTCATGACGACGACGGCGGGATCGCGCTCCGGCGCGACCGTCGCCGAGGCGCTCACCTACGAGTTCGACCGCGACGGTGTCTTCACGGCCGTGAGCGACGGCTTCTGCGACGTCCTGGGCTGGCGGCGCGAGGAGCTCCTCGGCGGCCACGCGCCCGCGCTGGTGCACCCGGAGGACCGGGGCCGCCTGATCCAGCAGGGCGCCGGATTCGTCGCGGGGCGCGACGAGTTCGACCCGGTCTGGCGGATCCGCCACGCGTCCGGCGACTACCGCTGGTACCGCGTCGAGGCGACCCTCCTGCACGGAGCCGACGGCGAGGTGTCCGGAGGGCACGCCGAGCTCGAGGACGTCGACCAGGCGGAGGCCGCGCGCGAGGCGCTCGTGCACAGCGAGCGCCGCTACCGCCTGCTCGTGCAGAACAGCCAGGACGTCGTCGCGCACCAGGTCGACGGCGTGCTCCGCTGGATCTCGCCGTCCCTGACCGTCCTCACCGGGTGGACGCCCGACGAGCTCGTGGGTCGCAGCACGTTGCACCTGTGGCACCCGGACGACCGGGAGGCGGCCCGCGTCCTGCGGGAGTCGGCGGTCGGCGGACCGCCAGCCACGGCCGTGCTGCGGCTGCGTTGCAGGGACGGGCACTACGTGCACGTCGATGCCGGCGTCCGCAGCGACGGCGACCTGTCCGGGCACGGTGTGGTGGCGACCCTGCGCGACGCGACCGAGCGCGTGGCCGCGCTCGAGTCGCTGCACGCACGGGAGGACGAGTACCGGCTGATCGCGGAGAACGCGGGGGACATGGTCGCCCTGTTCGGCCTCGACTGTCGCATCCAGTGGGTGTCGCCATCCGTCGACCGTCTCCTGGGCGTGACGCCGGAGGCGATGCTCGGAAGCACGCTCCTCGAACGCACGCACCCCGACGACCTCGCCGCGCGGCAGGTCGCGATGGAGACGGTCGACGCAGGTTCGCCGGCGTACCTGGAGGCGCGGTTCTCCCACGCGGACGGGCACTACGTCTGGCTCGGTGCGCAGATCAGACCGGTGCACGACGTGTCCGGCACGGTCGTGGCACGGTTGGGGAACCTGCGCGACGTGACGCGCGAGGTGGAGGCGCGACACGCGCTGGAGGAGCGGGAGGCGGAGTTCCGCCTGCTCGCCGAGAACGCCGCCGACATCGTCTTCCGGCTCGACGACCAGGGTCGCTTCACCTGGCTGTCGCCGTCCGTGCAGTGGGTTCTCGGCCGTCGGCCCGAGGACCTGGTCGGGCGCGACTCGGCCGAGCACGTGCACCCGGACGACCTCGAGGCGAGGCGGCAGGCCATCGAGGCCGCGGTCGACGGGCGGACGGCGTACGAGGCGCGCTACCAGCACGCCGACGGCACCTGGCGCTGGCTGTCGATCAGCGGCCACCCGCTGCTCGACGATCACGGCCGCAGCGTCGGTCGTGTGGGCAGCGCGCGCGAGATCGGCGCCGAGGTCGCCGGGCGCGAGGCGCTCGAGCGCAGCGAGGCGATGTTCCGGCTCCTGGCGGAGAACTCCGTCGACATCGTGACGCAGACCGATCTCGAGGGCGTCGTCCAGTGGACCTCGCCCTCGGTGCGGGAGGTGCTCGGCTGGGAGCCGGAGGAGCTGATCGGCCGCAACCTCGCCGAGCTCATCCACGCCGACGATCTCGTCGTGCGGGACCGCAGCAGGGAGCACGTGCACTCGGGGGGCCGGGCCAGCCATCTGGCCCGCTACCGTCACAAGGACGGCCGTTGGCTGTGGCTGTCGGCGCGCGGCGCGCCGCTCGTGGACGAGCGGGGCACCGTGGTGGGCGCCGTGGGGAGTGCTCGCGACGCCACGGCCGAGGTGGAGGCTCGGGAGGCGCTCGAGCGCAGCGAGGCGATGTTCCGTCTGCTGGCCGAGTACTCCGCGGACATCGTGGTGCGCTCGACCCTGACGGGCATCGTCGAGTGGACGTCGCCCTCCGTGGCCGCGGTGCTGGGGTGGGCCGCCGACGAGCTCGTCGGACGAGACTTCCTCGAGCTGCTGCACCCCGACGACGTGGCGTCGCGCGACCGGGCACGCGCGCTCGTCGCCGACGGCATGTCGGCGACCTTCGCGGCCAGGTACCGGCACAAGGACGGCCGCTGGGTCTGGCTGTCGGTGACCGTGGCCCCCATGCTCGACACCGACGGCCGGATCGTCGGTGTCGTCGGCAGCGGTCGCGACGCCACCGCGGAGATCGAGGCTCAGCGCGCGTTGCAGCGCAGCGAATCCGAGTTCCGGCTGCTCGCCGAGAAAGCGGCGGACGTCGTGTTCCGCACCGACGCCGACGGGTGCGTCTCGTGGGTCTCGCCCTCGGTGTCGCGTGTGCTCGGCTGGCGGCCCGACGAGGTCGTGGGCACGGGCCTGGGCGACCTGCTGCACCCTGACGACGTCGCGAGGCGCGACGAGGGCCGTCACGCGCTGGCGGCCGGCCGCACGACGTCGTTCCTCGTGCGCTACCGGCACCGGGACGGCCGCTGGATCTGGATGTCGGTCAGCGGCGGTCCGCTCGTCGACGCGTCCGGCGCTGTCGTCGGCCACATCGGCAGCGCCCGCGACGCGACGGCCGAGGTGGAGGCCCGGGAGGCGCTCGAGCTGCGCGAGGCCGACTTCCGCCTGCTCGCCGAGAACTCCGTCGACATCGTGTTCCGCGCAGACCCGACGATGCGGGTCCGGTGGGTGTCGCCGTCGGTGACCGGCTCGCTGGGCTGGGAGCCCGACGACGTCGTCGGTCACCGGATCACCGAGTGGGTGCACCCCGACGACCTCACCTCGATCCTGGTCGCCAACGGCACCGCCGATGCCGCGAAGGACTCGGAGTACGAGGCGCGCTTCCGACGCCAGGACGGCGACTACCAGTGGTTCTCCGTCGTGGTCCGGTCGGTCGTCGGCGACGACGGCCAGGTCGTCGCGCGCGTGGGGAGCGCCCGCGACATCTCCGAGGCTGTGGCGGCGCGCGAGGCGCTCGAGGAGTCCGAGGAGATGTTCCGCTCGGTCATGGACTCCTCCGCGGTCGGCATGGCCGTGGTCGGGATCGACCAGCGGTTCCGCGCGGTCAACCCCGCGCTGTGCCGCCTCGTCGGGCGCGACGAGGAGTGGTTCCACCACCACCTCGCCACCGACCTCGCACCGCCCGAGAACCGCGAGCGCGCGGCGGCCGACGGCGCGGCTTACGTGGACGACGTCCGGCTGATGCACGCCGACGGCACCGAGGTCTGGGCCCAGCGCACCGTGGTGCTGGTCCGTGACCGCGCGGGGAACCCGGCATACGTCGTCACGCAGCTGCGCGACATCACCGCCGAGCTGCAGAACGAGTACCGGAAGTTCCACGACCCCCTGACGGGGCTGCGCAACCGCGACTGGATCGTCGACATCCTCGAGGAGGAGCTGCGCACCGCGCGCCGCTCCGGCAACGACGTCGGCGTCCTGTTCATCGACCTCGACAACTTCAAGGTGGTCAACGACTCCTTGGGCCACGAGGCCGGCGACGAGGTGCTCGCGACGGTGTCGCAGCGGCTCACGGCGTCGCTGCGCCCCGGCGATCACGTCGGCCGCTTCGGCGGAGACGAGTTCGTGGTCGTCATCCCCGACGTCGACGAGGTTCAGGACCTCGGCTCCATCTGCGAGCGCGTGCTCGAGGGCATCACGCCGCAGATCGAGCTGCGCGGCCACCGCATCGCGCCGACCGCCTCGATGGGCGTCGCGGTGTCGACCCTCGACTCGTCGGCGCAGAGCCTGCTGCGCGACGCCGACTCGGCCCTCTACCGCGCCAAGTCCTCGGGCAGGCAGAGGTTCCACTTCGCCGACGAGGCGATGCACCAGCAGGCGGTCGCCCGCCTCACGACGGAGGACGAGCTGCGCCGCGCCGTCGCGGAGCACGAGCTCGTGGTGCACTACCAGCCGATCGTGCGGCTGAGCGACCGTGTGGTGGTGGGCCACGAGGCCCTGGTGCGCTGGATGCACCCGGAGCGCGGGCTCGTTCCGCCGCTGGACTTCCTGCCCGTCGCCGAGGAGTCCGGTCTCATCGTCGAGATCGGCGACGAGGTCATGCGCCTGGTCGGAGAGATGCTCGCCGCGCGCCCGGACCTGCCCAACGTCAGCGTGAACCTCTCGCCGGTGCAGACCTCCCGGGCGTGGTGGCGCGAGAAGCTCGTCGCGCAGCTGTCGGAGCACGGTGTGGACCCCCGCCGCCTCAGCGTCGAGGTGACGGAGACGGCCGTGCTGTCGAAGGTCGACGACGTCGCGCGCGAGCTGACCTCGCTGCGCGAGCTGGGCATCGGCGTGCACCTCGACGACTTCGGGACCGGCTACTCGTCGATCGCTCTGCTGCGCGACCTGCCGATCACCGGTCTCAAGCTCGACATGTCGTTCACCCGGCGCCTCACCGGCGACGGCGGGACGACCGAGGTGCTGGCCGGAGGTCTCGCACAGCTCGCGAACGGCCTCGGCATGCTCGGCATCGCGGAGGGCGTCGAGACCGAGGAGCAGGCGGCGCTGCTGGCCGCCATGGGCTGGACCCACGGCCAGGGCTGGCTGTTCGGCCGCCCGTCGCCCGACCCCGCCTGACGACGCTCAGCCGGTCTTCTGCTCGGCGAGCAGTGCCACCAGGCGGCTGACGAGGTCGTAGGGGATCTCTTGCGCCAGAGGCAGTTTCAGCGTCCCGCGGCCGCTGAGGTACGGCGCGACCTCGGCGGCGAGGACGTCGTCGACCTCGGGCACGGGGTAGATGCTCACGTGCTTGGCCCAGCCCGCCACGTGCGCGAACGCGCGTCCGTCACGGCTGAAGGTAGGCATGTCGTAGGAGATGCCCTCGTCGGTGCCGGGCACGGCGTCGTGCACGCGTCGTCGGATCTCCTCGACGACCGTCCGCGTGCCCTCCGGCAGCGCTGCGACGTACGCATCGACCTCGGGGGAGGTGCTCATCAGGCCATCATCGCCGACTCACTGCGACGCGGCGAGGATCGTGTCGAGGTCGTGGAGCACGACGCTGTCGATGTCGCCGATCTCCGCGAGCTGCACCAGCACGCCGCCGTTGTCGCGCGGATGCACGAACACCTCCGACCAGATGCCGCCGGGGTCGGTCACGTGGCCGAAGGTGGCGATGCCCCGCTCGTGCAGGGACCGCACCGCGGCATCGAGGTCGTCGACGGCGAAGGTGAGGTGGTGCACGCCGCCGCGGCCACCGGTCGACTCGAAGAACCGGTCGAAGAACGCCGAGCCCGGAGTCGGCGCCATCAGCTCGACCCGGCCGTCGCCGAGCTCGAAGGTCGCGACGACGGCGCCGATCGGCAGCACCTCGCCGTGGGAGAACCGGCCGCCCAGGACGTCGCGGTAGAAGGCCACGAGCGGGGCGAGCGACGGGCCGGCGACGGCCGTGTGGTCGAAGCGGGCGCCCAGCGAGGCGAGGTCGAGGGTCACGGGTCCTCCGGTCAGCGCACGACGAGGTGGCGGTCGAGGTCGCGCGGCCCGCGGTCGGGCGCGGGCGAGGCGGGGTGCCCGATCGCGACGCCGCCCAGAGGCTGCCACGTGCGGGGGATGTCGAGCACCTCCTGCACCACCTCGGGGCAGAACACGGTCGACGAGATCCACGCCGACCCGAGGCCCTCGGCGGCCAGGGCCACCAGCAGGTTCTCGACCGCGGCACCGCCGGCGACCAGGAACAGGTCGCGCTCGAAGCCCCGCCGACGCTCGTCGGGGTAGTGGTGCGCCGCGCCGTCGAGCTCCAGGAACGGGAGCACCACCACCGGTGCCTCGCGCAGGACCCGGCCGCGCCGGAGGCGTCGCCCGACCGAGTCGTCGTCGTAGCCGTCGAGGCCGCGCAGGTCCTGCTCCCAGCGCTCGGCCATCGCGTCGAGCAGCCGGGTCCGCAGGTCGGGGTCGGACAGCAGCACGAACCGCCACGGCTCGGTGTGGTGCGGGCTCGGTGCGGTGATCGCCGCCGCCACCGCACGGCGGACGGCCTCGGGGTCGATCGCGTCGTCGGTGAAGGACCGCACGGTGCGGCGCGCCCCGACCGCGTCGCGTCGGCCCTCGGCCACGGCCTCGGCCGTGCCGAGCCGGAACAGGTCGTCGGCGGCACGGCGTACCAGCGCCTGCGCGCCCGGCCCGTCGTGGGCGGTCACGTGCGCGGCGACCCCGCGGACCACGGCGGCGGCGACGCCGGATGCCTTGCCGCTCACCAGCTCCGCGGCGCCGGCGACCTCGTCGGCGACCGCCGTGATCGTCATCTCCAGCACGTTGCCGTGGCTGTCGGTGCGGCCGCGGTGGTCGTCGAGCACGGCGACGCCGGCCGCGCCGACGGCGACGTCGGTGAGGCCCTCGCGCCACGGCCGGCCGAACGTGTCGGAGAGCACCACTGCCGGCCGGGCGCCGAGCCGTTCGGCGAGACCGGCGCGCAGCCGTCGGGCACTGCCGTCCGGGTCGACCGGCAGCAGCACCACCGTGCCCTGCGGCGTGTTCGAGGCGTCGACGCCGGCCGCGGCCATGACGAAGCCGTGGCGGGTCTCGACGATGCGGGTGGTGCCGCGCGGGGTGCGACGGGTGGCCACCACGCGGGCCGTCTCGTCGGTGATGGCCTGCTCGCGGTCGTCCGCCCGGACCGTGCGGCCCTCGGCCTTGCTCACCACCTTGCTCGTCACCACCACGACGTCGTCGTCGCGCACGCCGCGGGAGCCGTCGGGCCAGACGAGGCCCTCCAGCAGCGGCGCGAGCAGCGCGGCGAGGTCGTCGCCCGCGACCACCTCGGGCACGCCCTCCACGGGCGCGACCTGCAGGCCGCTCACCTCCGGACGACCGAGGCGAGGTCGAGCGCCGCCGCGGCCATCGCGGCCGTCGCCTCGAGGTCGGTCATGAGCAGCGGGACGGCTCGTGCGGCGATGCCCAGCGCCTCGAGCGGCGCCACGGCGTCGGCGTCGGCGCCGTCGTGCACGAGCCAGCCGTCGAGCAGACCGCTGTCCGGCTCGCCCACCACCGGGCGACGGGCGCCGTAGTGCCGAGCGACGGCCTCGGCGGTCGTGGCGACGCCGATCGCCGCGAGGCAGGCGTCGGCCATGCCGCGCACCGGTGCCCCGCCGACGATGGGGGAGACGCCGACGACGGGCGCCGCAGTGCTCGCGACGGCCTCCCGCACACCGGGCACCTGCAGGATCGTGCCGATGGACACGACCGGGTTGCTTGGCGGCAGGAGCACGACGTCGGCGTCGCGGATCGCTTCCAGCACACCGGGTCCCGGCCGTGCATCGTCGACGCCGACGAGCACGAACTCGCGCGCGGGCAGTGCCGCTCGATGCCGGATCCACCACTCCTGGAAGTGCAGCGCGCGGTGCGTGCCCGGCTCGTCGCCGTCGACCACGACGTGCGTCTCGACGCGCTCGTCGGTCATCGGGAGCAGCTCCACGCCCGGCTCCCAGCGCGCGCACAGCGCGGCCGTGACCGCCGAGAGGGGGTAGCCCGCGGCGAGCATCTGCGTGCGCACGAGGTGGGTGGCGGTGTCGCGGTCGCCGAGCCCGAACCACGTGGGCTGCACGCCGTACGCGGCGAGCTCCTCCTTCACGACGAAGGTCTCGTCCTCGCGGCCCCAGCCGCGCTCCTCGCTGATGCCGCCGCCGAGGGTGTACATGAGCGAGTCGAGGTCGGGGCAGACCTGCAGGCCGAAGACGCGGATGTCGTCGCCGGTGTTGCCGACGACCGTCACCTCCGTCGCGGCGGTGCCCGCCGACGCCCGGAGGTGGTGGAGCAGGCCGCGGGTGAAGCGGGCGCCGCCGATGCCGCCCGCGAGGACCGTGATGCGCACGGCACGATCCTGTCAGCACCGAGGACACGCCCGACCCCGGGATCCGGTGTGATCACGCAATGTGATCGATTGATCACCCGCTATGCGGGGATCATGCGGGCCGCGGGGTTGACGGCGCCCTCTTACACGCGTGTAATTCACCCCGTGCCGGCGCTCGCGCCGGCCTATCCGGTTCCGCGGGACAGGCGCCCCACCCGGGGGGAACCACGGGACCAGGTCGAGGAGGTACACCGGTGAGCAGCACCAATGTCACCGTCCTGCCGCTGACCGACGCCGAGGAGCTCGGCTGGCAGGAGCAGGCGCTGTGCGCTCAGACCGACCCCGAGGCGTTCTTCCCGGAGAAGGGCGGCTCGA
>JAKOVT010000217.1 GCA_029781935.1 Actinomycetes bacterium
GCGGTGAGCTCGCCGTCGCGCAGCACCGACTCGAGGCGCGCTCCGTCGGCCCAGCGGTACGCCGCCCACGCGAAGCCGAGGTCGGGCTCGCGGAGGAACTGCAGGCGCTCCTGGGCCTCGAGCTGCGAGAGCTCGCCCCACAACCGCACGGTCGACCCCAGCACGTCCTTGCAGCGCCCGGGCGGGATGCGCGGCGGCACGGCGTCGTCGGCCTGGCGCGACTCGAACACCAGCACGGAGGCGCACGCCGCGAGCTCGGGGACGGTGAGGCCCTCCCACATGCCCTGCCGCAGGCACTCGGCCGCCACCAGGTCCATCTCGTTGTAGAGCCGCTGCAGCATGCGCCCCGCGGTGGTGACCTCCGCGCTGTCGTCGGACGACGTGAGGTAGCCGAGCCGCTCGAGGATCGCGCACACGCGGTCGAACTGCTGCGCGATCGAGTTCGTGCGGTTCTCCACCCGGCGCTCCAGCGACCGGGTCTCGCGAGCCAGGCGGTGGTAGCGCTCGGCCCAGCGGGCGTGCTGCTCGCGGTCGTCGCAGCCGTGACAGGGGTGGGCCCGGATCCGCCGTCGCAGGTCGAGCACCTGCTCGTCCTCGCCGCTGCCGGTCTTCGCCTTGCGCGGCCGGTCGACCCGCAGGTCGCCCACGACGTCCTTGAGCGTCGCGGCGAGGTCGCGCCGGGAGTTGGCCGAGCGCGGGTTGAAGTTCTTCGGCAGCCGCACGCGTTCGAGCGGCTCGACCGGGGCCGGGAAGTCGAGCACCGAGAGCCGCTTCACCTGCCGGTCGATCGTGAGCACCGACGGACGCGGCTCGTCGCGCTCGTGCAGGCCCGGGTCGAGCACCACCGCCACGCCCGACCGTCGTCCGGCCGGCACCAGGATCACGTCGCCGGGCTTGAGCGCCTCGAGCGATGCGGCCGCCGCGGCCCGGCGACGCACGGCACCGTCTCGCGCGAGCTCCTTCTCGCGGTCGGTGAGCCGCCGGCGCAGCTCGGCGTACTCCTCGAAGTCGCCGAGGTGGCAGCTCATGGCCTCGCGATAGCCCTCGAGCGCCCCCTCCTGCTTGCGCACCTGCCGGGCCAGACCGACCACGGCGCGGTCGGCCTGGAACTGAGCGAACGACGTCTCGAGCAGCTCGCGCGCGGCGTGGTGCCCCACGGACCCGACCAGGTTGACGGCCATGTTGTACGACGGCTTGAACGACGACCGCAGCGGATACGTGCGGGTGGACGCGAGGCCGGCGAGGGCCTGCGGGTCGAAGCCCTGGTGCCAGACGACGACCGCGTTCCCCTCGACGTCGATGCCCCGCCGCCCGGCGCGCCCGGTGAGCTGGGTGTACTCCCCCGGCGTGACGTCGGCGTGCGCCTCGCCGTTCCACTTCACGAGCTTCTCGAGGACGACGGTCCGCGCGGGCATGTTGATGCCGAGCGCGAGGGTCTCGGTGGCGAAGACCATCTTGACCAAGCCCTGCTGGAACAGCGCCTCCACCGTCTCCTTGAACGTGGGCAGCATCCCGGCGTGGTGGGACGCGAAGCCGCGCTCGAGGCCGTCGAGCCAGTCGAGGTAGCCCAGCACCTGGAGGTCGTCGTCGGGCAGGTCCTGGCAGCGGTCCTCCACGATCTCCCGGATGCGGCGGCGCTCCTCGTTCGAGGTGAGCCGCAGCCCGGCCGCGAGGCACTGGTCGACCGCGGCATCGCACCCCACGCGGCTGAAGACGAAGTCGATCGCCGGCAGCAGCCGGTCGCGGTTGAGGCGCTCGACCATCTCGAACCGCATCGGGACGTTGACGTTGCGGGGGCGACGTCCGCCGCGCTGCGGCCGCGGGCCGCCCGGACCGCTCCCCCTGCCCTGGGCTCCCATCCGTGCGATGCGCTCGTCCTCGCGGGCGAGCCGGACCAGCTCGGGGTTCACGCGGGTCTGGTGGTCGTCGACGAAGAGGTCGTAGAGGCGGTCGCCCGCCATCACGTGCTGCCACAGCGGCACGGGCCGGTGCTCCTCGACGACGATCTCGGTCGCGCCGCGCACCTCGGTGAGCCACTCGCCGAACTCCTCGGCGTTGCTCACGGTCGCGGAGAGCGCCACCACCGCGACGTGCTCGGGCAGGTGGATGATCACCTCCTCCCACACGGCTCCGCGGAAGCGGTCGGCGAGGTAGTGCACCTCGTCCATCACGACGTAATCGAGGCCCTCGAGCGTGTGCGACCCGGCGTAGAGCATGTTGCGGAGGACCTCGGTGGTCATGACGACCACGGGCGCCTCGCCGTTGACGGTGTTGTCGCCCGTCAGCAGCCCGACCCTGTCGGCTCCGTACCGGGCCACGAGGTCGTGGTACTTCTGGTTCGAGAGCGCCTTGATCGGCGCGGTGTAGAAGCACTTGCGCCCCGCGCGCAGCGCGAGGTGCACGGCGAACTCGCCGACGACGGTCTTGCCGGCACCGGTGGGAGCGGCGACGAGCACGCCGCTGCCCCCCTCGAGCGCACGGCAGGCCTCGACCTGGAACTCGTCGAGCGGGAACTCGTACAGGCCGCGGAACTCGTGCAGGGCGGTGGCCTCGTCGGCGGCGCGGGCGCGGGCGGCGTCGTAGCGCGCGGCGGGCGAGTCCATGACGACAGGCTATGTCGCGGCGCCGTCCCGGGGTGGGACGAGCAGGCGCAGCGCGCCCGGGACGATCGAGATGTCGACCGGGAGCGGTCCGATGCGCTCGCCGTCCGCGTACGCCACCTGGCCCGGGGCGTCGAGGCGCACGGTCGTGGCGGCGTGCTCGTGCACCTCGGGCCGTTGGACGTGGGTGCCCTTGTAGACGCTCGGGAACACGCGCAGGAAGGTGGGGGTCGACAGCTCGTCGAGGAACGTGAGCGACAGCAGGCCGTCGTCGACGAGCGCGCCGGGGCACACCTGCATGCCGCCGCCGTACTGCGTGCCGTTGCCGACGGCGACGAGCATGCCGCGCTTGCTCACCCGCTCCTCGGTGGGCAGGCCCTCGTCGACCACCATGTCGTAGGGCACCGCCTTGAACGTGCGGAGCTCGGCGAGGATCGCGGCCAGGTAGCGGGCGTTCCCCTTGGGCCAGGTCATCCGGTTGGCGCGCTCGTTGACCATCGAGTCGAAGCCGCTGGAGAGCACCCCGAGGAAGTAGCGGGAGACGCCGTCGGCCGACACCGCGAGCCCGGCGTCGACCACCTTGGTGCGCCCGGCGTGCAGCGCGTCGGCGACGATGTCGGCAGCCCCTACGGGGTCGGCCGGCATGCCGTGCAGGGTCGCGTTGTCGTTGCCCGTGCCGAACGGGAGCATGCCGAACGGGATCCCGGTGCCGGCCAGCGCCTGGATGCACAGGTGGACCGTGCCGTCTCCCCCGCACGCCACGACGGCGGCCGGCCGCTCGTGCTCGATGCTGTCGCGCAGGCGGGCCAGGGCGTCGTCGAAGTCGGAGCCGAGGACCTGGACGACCTCGTGCCCGCGCTGCTGGAGCCGCTGCTCGGCGGTCGGGGCCGCGAGCGAGGCCTTGCCCTTGCCCGAGCTCGGGTTGACGAGCACCAGGATGCGAGAGGTCACGCCGCCGGACTCTAGACCCGACACGACCCGGACGCGGTCAGGTCGGGCGAGCTCAGGTGACCTCGTCGTCGATCCGCGACGGCCGCAGGTCGTCGGCGACCACGACCGGCTCCGGCGCGGGCGAGGCCTCGTCGTCGGACAGGTTCGCGAGCGGGTCGGCCCCGCGGCTGCGCGACCGACGCGCGTCGTTGAGCCACATCACGAGCACGGCCACGACCACGATCGCCAGGAACGGCAGCGCCACCATGAGCATGGTGAAGGGGTCCGCCGTGGGTGTGGCCACCGCGGCGAAGGTCAGGACGCCGATCACCAGCCAGCGCCACTGCTTGAGCAGCCCGCGCGCCGTGAGGAAACCGGCGAAGTTGAGCATCACGAAGATCAGCGGGATGAGCGCCCCGATCCCGAAGAACAGCAGGATCTGGATGATGAAGCCGAGGTACTCGTTGACGTTGATGATGTTCGCGACGTTCTGCGGCGTGAACCCGAGCAGCAGGTGCAGGAGGTTCGGCATCGTCTGGTAGGCGACCCAGGCGCCGAACAGGAACAGCGGGGTGGCGACGGCGGCGAACAGGATCGCCCAGCGCCGCTCGTTGCTCTTCAGGCCGGGCGCCAGGAAGCGCCACAGCTGGTAGAGCCAGAT
This sequence comes from Actinomycetes bacterium, assembly GCA_029781935.1. Lineage (GTDB taxonomy): Bacteria > Actinomycetota > Actinomycetes > S36-B12 > CAIYMF01 > Longivirga. The sequence goes on from JAKOVT010000217.1 coordinate 4,192, forward strand.
CGGCAGCGAGAGCACCACGCCGGCGATGAGCACGACCTCGAGCTGGAGGGTGAAGGCGTCGGTCACGCCGCTGACCGCGAGCGTGATCGTCTGGCCCTGCGCCCGGGCCTCCTCGACCACGAGATCGAACGGGCGGCGCACGACGGCGAAGATCTGGTCGTAGAAGAAGTACGCCACGATGCAGCCGGCGAGCACGCCGAGGATGGCCCGGAACAGCCGGACCTGGAACTCCTTGAGGTGCTCGAAGAGCGTCATCGAGCCGTCCGGGTTGCGCGGACGGCGCTGCCGGGTGCGGCCCGGGCTCACCTCACCGGCCACCACGGGACGGACGTCTCGGGCTCAGGCGCGCGGGGCACCGTCGGCCGGCGGCACGACGGGCTGGGCGAGGATCTGCTCGCCGGTGACCGGGTCGACGAGGTAGCGCGGCGCCTCGGCGGCAGCCGGAGGGGCGGGCGCGGCAGGCGCAGCAGGCGCCGGAGCGGCCGTGACGGCCGGAGGGGCGGCGGGGGCCGCCGGGGCGGGCTCGGTGCTGCCGTCGCTGCGCAGGCCCTCGGTCTCGGCCTTGAAGATCCGCAGGGAGCGCCCCACGCCGCGCGCGACGTCGGGCAGGCGCTTGGCGCCGAACAGCAGGATGACCACGACCATGACGAGCCAGAACATCGGCTCGCGGAGAATCCCACCCATGGACCAGACCTCGAATC
>JAKOVT010000219.1 GCA_029781935.1 Actinomycetes bacterium
CACGATCTGCGAGGTCGACATCGTGCCGGCCCAGAGGAACACGGCGACGAACGAGAGGCCCATCGCGATCTCGTAGGAGATCATCTGCGCGCTCGAGCGCAGGCCACCGAGCAGCGAGTACGTCGAGCCCGAGGACCAGCCCGCGAGCACGATGCCGTAGATGCCGACCGACGCGATCGCCAGCACGTACAGCACCGACACGGAGAAGTCGGTGAGCTGCAGCGGGGTCTCGGTGCCGAAGATGCTCACCATCGGCCCCATCGGCACGACGGCGAAGATCATCATGGCCGCGGTCGCGGCGATGATCGGCGCGAGCAGGTAGACCGCGAGGTCGGCATTGACCGGCGTGATGCCCTGCTTGAGCGCGAGCTTGATGCCGTCGGCGATCGGCTGCAGCAGGCCGAACGGACCGGCGCGGTTCGGGCCGGGGCGGTTCTGCATCTTGGCGACGACGCGGCGCTCGTACCAGGTGGTGAACAGCGTCAGCAGGAGCAGCGCCACGAAGATCACGAGGACCTTGAGGATGACCAGCCAGAGCGGGTCCTTCCCGAAGTCGTCCAGCGTGACCTGGTCGGAGGCCGTCGAGGCGAGCAGGTGGTTCATGCGGCACCTCCGACGATGCGGACGAGGTCCCCGTGGCCGGCACCGAGGGTCGCCCTCGGTGTGGAGCCGTCGGAGTTCGCCGGGATCCAGACGACGCCGTCCGGCATCGCGGTCACGACCAGCGGCAGCGTGAGCGAGCCGGCGTCGGTCGACACGGTCAGCTCGGCGCCGTCGACGGCACCGACGGACGCGGCCGTCGCCGGCGACACCCGGGCCACCGGCGTGCGCGCCGTGGCGGCGAGGTACGGGTCGCCCTCCTGCAGCAGGCCGCGGTCGAGCAGCTGGCGCCAGGTGGCGAGCACCGCCTCGCCGTCGGCCGGGGACACCGCCTCGCCCGGTGCCACGCTCGGTGCCTCGGCGCGCTCGCCGGTCCAGGCACCGAGAGCGGCGAGCTCGGCGCGCAGCGCAGCGACGTCGCCGGGGAGCTCGAGGCCGAGCTCGTCGCCGAGCATCGCCAGGACCCGTGCATCAGGGATCGTGAGCGCCTCGCGCATCACCTGGGCGGAGTCGCGGACGCGACCCTCCCAGTCCAGGAAGCTGCCCTGCTTCTCCTGCAGGGCGGCGACCGGGAGCACGACGTCGGCGCGCTCGGTGACGGCGGAGTGCCGCTGCTCGAGCGAGACGACGAACGGGACGGCGTCGAGGGCGGCGAGGAAGGCGGACGGGTCGGCGAGGTCGGCCGGCTCCACGCCGCCGACCAGCAGAGCGGACACCGAGCGGGTGACCGTGGTGCCGGGCGCAGCGGCCGCGAGGGCCGAGACGTCGGCGAGCACGGACGCGACGACCGATTCGAGGTCGCGACCGGGTGCCTCCGGCAAGGACGCGGGGTCGACCCCCCAGGCCGCGGCCACCTCGGCGCGCGCCGCGGGCGAGGACAGCGGGCGTCCGCCGGGCAGCAGCCCGGCGAGGGCACCGGCGTCGAGCGCGCCGCGCTCGCCGGCGCGTCGCGGCACCCAGCCCAGCCGGGCACCCGTCGCGGCAGCCAGTCGTGCGGCGCTCGAGAGCGCGCCCTGCGACTGGGCGAGTCGCTCGCCCACCAGCAGGACCGCGCCGGGCTCGCGCAGCAGACGCGCCGCCTCGGCGAGAGCGCCATCACCGTCACGGGGATCGGCCAGCGCATCGAGCGTGGCGGCCTCCGCGCCGGGCACGGTCGGCAGCACCTGGCCCGAGGCCTTGGTGACACCGGCCGACGCGAAGGGCGCCACCGAGAAGACGCGCAGACCTCGACG
>JAKOVT010000226.1 GCA_029781935.1 Actinomycetes bacterium
CGATGGACGGTACGTCGCGTTCCGCTCGGCCGCGACGAACCTCGTGACGGGGGACACGAACGCGAAGGCCGACATCTTCCTCCGGGATCGCCAGACCGGGACGACGACCCGGGTCTCCGTCGCGACCGCGGGGACCCAGGCGAACAACGCCGCGGACTCGCCGGCGATCAGCGGCGACGGCAGCTACGTCGCCTTCGCCTCGACCGCGACGAACCTCGTGTCCGGGGACACGAACGCGAAGGCCGACATCTTCGTCCGCGACCGGAGCGCGAACACGACGACGCGCGTCTCGGTCGCGACCGCGGGGACGCAGTCCAACAACACGTCGGAGAACCCCGACATCAGCGAGGACGGGAGCCGGGTCGTCTTCAGCTCGACCGCGACGAACCTCGTGTCGGGGGACACGAACGCGAAGCGCGACGTCTTCCTCCGCGACCGGAGCGCGAACACGACGACCCGGCTCTCGGTCTCCTCGACCGGGGCGCAGGCGAACAACGTCGCCGAGTGGCCGGTCGTCGCCGGAGACGGCGGCTCGGTCGCCTTCGAGTCGACCGCCACGAACCTCGTCACCGGCGACACCAACGGCGTCCGCGACGTCTTCGTCCGGCGGATCGTCGCCGGCACGACCGAGCTCGCCTCGCTTGCCGAGGACATCCCCAGCTATCCAGACCGCCAGCTCGACTACGCCGCCACCTCGGCCGCGGTCTCACGGACGGGGGCGCTCGTGTCGTTCACGACCGCCGACAACGCGACGCTCGACGACACCAACGCGGTCCCCGACGTCTTCGTCCGCGACACGTCCACCGCGACGACCACGCTCGTCTCGGTCGGCACGTTCGGCGAGACCGGCTCCGCGGCGAGCACCGTCTCGGCCCTGGCCGTCGACGGCACCGTCATCGCGTTCGTCTCGGCGGCGACCGAGTTCGCCTCGGGCGACACCAACGGCGCGACGGACGTCTTCGCCCGGGCGTCGCTCGGCGACACCTCCACCTACACGTACGACCGCCTCTCGCGCCTGACCGGCTCGGTCGAGCCGGTCGTCGGCTCCACGACGTACGGGTACGACCCGGTCGGCAACCGGACCTCGCGGGCCCGGGGCACGACGACGACCTACAGCTACGACCGGGCCGACCGCCTGGTCGCGATCGGGGCGACGCCGGTGACGACCGATGCCGCGGGACAGGTCGTCGCCCGGGGAGCCGACGCCTTCGGGTACGACGGGCTCGGTCGTCTTTTCTCCGCCGCGGTGGGCACCGTGGCCGAGACGTACGCCTACGACGGCGACGGGAACCGGGTGACCAAGACCTCGGGCGCGGCCACCACGCCCTACGTCCTCGACACCGACCGCGACCTCCCGGTGATCCTCTCCGACGGGAGCAGGAAGTACGTCTGGGGTCAGGGGCTCCTGTACGCCGCGACGGGCTCGGCGGTCGAGGTCGTCCACGCCGACCGCCTCGGCTCGGTCCGCTCCCTGACCGACGCGGCAGGCTCGGTGACCGCCACCTACCGGACCGACGCCTGGGGCGTCCCCACCGTCTCCACCGGCTCCTCTGCCCAGCCCTACGGCTTCACCGGGGAGCCCGTCGACGCCACGGGTCTCGTCGACCTCCGGGCCCGCATGTACGACCCGACGACCGGACGCTTCCTGACCCGCGACACCTGGCCCGGGTCGGTGACGGTGCCGATATCGCTCAACCGCTGCCTCTATGCAGGGGCGGACCCGACGACGTATGCGGATCCCAGCGGGCGATGTGTCCAGTTCCTCGCCCTCGCCGTGCTCGGCCCGCCCGGAGCAGCGGCGGCCGTCGGGATCAGCGCCGGCTGCGTCGCGGCGCTCATGATCGGGGGCGGCCTCATCGGGGCATCGATCTACGCCGCCGTGGGGCCGAAGCCCGCGCCGCTCACGCCGGCGCCGGGACCTCCATTCAACCCGCCGCCGAGGCAGCCAGGGGAGTTCGAGCCATTCGGCACGTTGAAGGGACCGGCGGCGATCGTGGCGGTCGTTGTCGCCGTCGCGAAGACGGCAGCCCTCCTGCTGAGTCCCGAGAACGATCTTGGCGAGCCGCTCGCGAACGACGTCGGGGTCAAGTCACGCGTCCTCTGGGAGTCGAGTCGCCGAACTCGGAATCCGCGGTGACCCCGCTGTCGTTGGTTCTGACGGCGGCCATGCTCGTCCTGTCCATCGTGATCCAGAGACGGAGTGGAGACTGGCGGCCTCTCGCGGCATCGGTCGTCGTCCTGGCCATGGGATGCATCGCCGTCGCAGGACGGGGCCTGGAGTCCGACCTCATCGATCCGCTCGACCTCGTCTACGCGTTGGTAGTCGGCGCGTTCGCGGTCATCGCGTTCGGTGTTCCAGGATTCGTTGCGCGCCGGCTGGGGTGGCCATCAGGGCCTCGGTGGGAGTTCGATCGGAGGCTGGGCCGCCTGATTGACGAGTTCGACGACCTCGTGCGTGCGTATCCGGGCCCCACGGACCAGGATCGGGCTTGGGCATGGGCACATCGCGTACTCGAACGTGGGCCGCACATCGCGGCGAGGATGCGGTCGCTGCGGGCGCCAAGCAGCGAGTGGCAGCAGATGGCGAACGACTACGCTGCGTTCGTCGAACTGGCGCTCCAGGCGATGCGCGACGGTGCCACAGGCCCGCGGGATGATCTCGATTACGCGCGCGCCGATCTCGATCAACGACGAAGCGCCCTTCGGCGAGCGTACCCTGAGACACCGCGACATGAGACATGATGCGGTGTTGATTCGGTTCACCCATTGCGCGGAGCACGTGGATCGACCGTCCCGTCTTCTGTCAGGCACCGCCGCGAGCACCGTCTCCGCGCTCAATGCCGACGGCACCGTCATCGCGTTCGTCTCGGCGGCGACCGAGTTCGCCTCGGGCGATGCGAACGGCGTGACCGACGTCTTCGCCCGTGCGTCGCTCGGCGACACCTCCACCTACACGTACGACCGCCTCTCGCGCCTGACCGGCTCGGTCGAGCCGGTCGTCGGCTCCACGACCTACG
>JAKOVT010000238.1 GCA_029781935.1 Actinomycetes bacterium
GCGAGCCCGGTGGCCGCGCGCGCGTCAGGCCGGCCGAGCGACCGGAGCGTGCGGAGATCGACCACCAGCTCCACCGGTCGGCCCTTGCCGGGCCGCGCGGCCGACGGGGACGGCGACGACGTGCGGGGCTGCGCTGCCACCTGCGGCTTGTCGGGAGTGAGGGTCATGAGGGCTCCTTGCTCGGAACAGCAGACGGTCCGCCACGAGGAAGCGCACGAGGAACGCGAGCGCGAGCGTGACGAGGTTGGCGATCAGGTAGGGGACGGCGAGGACGTACGTCATCCACGACAGCAGCGGCAGCCGCAGCAGGAGCACGGCGTTGTTCACCAGCGCGAAGCCGAGGTAGCGGAGGTACCACGGCCTGTTCTTCTCCCCGCGGTAGACCAGCCGGTCCACCAGGAGGAAGTTCCAGAGGGTCGACACCTGGGTCGCGAGGAACGCGGCCCACGCCAGCTGCAGGTGGAGGAGCTCGACGAAGGCCCAGAGCGCGGCGCTGTTCACGAGGATGCCGGTGGCTCCGGCACCCGCGAATCCCGCGGCCTTGCGACCCTGGTCGACGAGGCGGTCGCGCGTGCGCGGCCGTGCGCGGGGCTCGGTGCGCGGCGGGACGGTGAATGCCGGGCCTGCTGCCTGCACCGTCCCCGCGACCCGGTGGTGGGCGACGACCAGGGGTCGCCGACCCGTGGTCAGCCTCCGACGGGCCGCCTCACCCCCGTCGGGCACGCGGTCGAGGCGGACGGCGAACCCCCCGCCGCTGGCGCTCACCGCACCCTGCGGCACGAGGCTGTGCAGCAGCCGCTCGACGGTGACGCCGCCGTCACGACCGCTCGCCCGCGCGCCGCCGCGACGGGCGGAACGGGACCTCGTCCGCGCAGTGCGGTGCACCACGACGAGGTCGGCGTGGGTCTGGCGCGCCGTCCCGACGAGGCCCTCCACCAGGCCCGCCGGGTGTGCGCGCGTGCCGTCGAGCACCACGAGCCAGTCGACCGGACGTCGCCTCGCCGGCCGGACGAGCGGTACGTGGCCGGACGAGGCGCGGCAGGCAGCGCGCATGCGGCGGTGCGAGCGGCGCGCGTCGACGATCGTCGACCACAGCGATCCGGTGCTTGCTGACGAGCCCCCGAGGACGACGAGGACATCGGCGTCGACATCGCCCACGACGGCGTCGAGCTCGGGCGAGGCAGCGGTGGGGTCGGCTGCGTCCGGCCGCGCGACGACGAGCACCGTCACGGTGTCGCCATCCACGCGCGGCACGCCCACGTTCGCCCGACCCCCTCGCCCCTCGGGACTTACGAGGGCTGAACGCTAGTTGAACGCTGCGACAACGGAGGGCGTCTGGCAGAAGCAATCAATCCGTGACATTCGTTGCGGCCCAAGGGATCACGAATTGTCACGGGCGCGGCACCGCGCGTGCCGACGCCGACGCCGCGGTGCTGCTCACCGTCAGACCATGATCGCGCTGAGTGCCGGAACGTCAGCACGATGACAGCCGATCGCCACGTCGCGTCGACGGGTGCTCACGCCGCGGCAGCGATTGCGCCGATCGGGTGAACTTCGCGGACCGCCGCTGCGCCACGTGACGCAGATGCACGCAGGGTGATGCGCTACGCCGAACGGGCGAGGGACGGGCCTCGCCCCGCGGTCACTCTCCGCGACCCCTGCGGGAGGATCGGTGCTCGCGTCGCCTGGGCACCGCCGCGGGGCCGTGCCACGATGGACGGGTGGCCGACAACGTGAGCGCCAGCCTCCGCGTCGAGTGCGTCCGGTGCGGGACCGTCGAGGTCCCCGTCGACCAGGCGCGGCTGGTGGCGGGCTCCGAGAGCGGGGCGACCCGGGCCGAGTTCCGGTGCCCGCGCTGCGGCGAGGCCGGGTCGGTCGACGTCGACGAGCGCGCCGCCCGGCTGCTGCTCGCTGCCGATATCCCGCTGCACGCCCCGCGGATCGGGTCGGACCAGCCCCGCTGACCCCGCCCGCGCTCCTCGAGCGGCGCGGCGCCCCCGTCTGCGTCCTCAGTCGCCGCGGCGCAGTGCGACGTCGAGGCCGGCCTTGGCGAGGTCGGCCGTCGTCGCGTCCGGGAGGTAGGCCTCGGTCAGGGCCACGCTGATGCGCGGCAGCGCCGCCTCGTCGCGGAAGACCATGAACAGCGGCACGTGCCGCGGCCGGAACTTCGCCTTGAAGGCGTCCAGCGACCGGAAGCCGTAGAGCGGCTCGAGCATGGCGCCGAGCCGGTCGAGCAGACGTGACAGCCCGCCGAGCTCGCCCTCGCCCGAGTGCGCGAGGGGCGCGCCCGACAGCGACGCCCACTGCGCCCCCTGCTCCTGGAAGGACAGGCACGCGCTGGCGATGAGGAACTCCGTCACCGGACGGAAGCCGTCGGGCAGCCGGCGCATGACGTCGAGCGTCCAGCCGGTCGTCGTGCCGTGCGGTCCGAGGACGGGCAGCCACGACGTGACGCCGTGCACGCGACCGTCGGCGTCGATCGCGAGCCCGACGCGCACCTCCGGATCGAGCGCCTCGTCGATGCCGCCGAGGGTGAACCCCATCTCGGGCAGTCCCTTGTCGCCGACCCACACCTCGCTGATGGCCCGCGCCTGCGCGAGGACGCTGCGCGGCTGGTCGGCGAGGCGGCCCTCGACGTAGCTCACACCCTCCTTGGCCGCGCGGTTCAGCGCGCTGCGCTGGGTCTGCCAGTCCTTGCCCTTGAAGACCAGGCCAGGCAGGTCGATGACCGCCTCCTCCGCGACCTGCACGCTCCTGAATCCTCGGGACCCGGCCCAGTCGACGACCTCCTGCGACACCGAGAACAGGCAGAACCGCTGACCGAGCGCGTACTGCCGGTCGACGAACGCGTCGAGGACGCGGGCCCGCCCCGCGGCGTCGGGGCCGACCGGGTCGCCGAGCGCGACGGCAACACCGGCGTGCCGTTGGAAGGCCTGCGCGCCGACCGCGGCACCGCCCTCGCGGAGCACGAACCAGCGGTTCTCCGGCCAGGTGCCCATCCACGACAGCGAGCCGCCGCCGTCCTCGCGCAGCAGCGCGATGCCGTCCTGCCGGTCGACCTCCGCGGACACGTCGAGCCTCGCTGCCCGGCGTGGCGACACGGCGCGGAACGCGCGGCGACCCGCGATCAGCACGACGAGCTGCATCAGCCAGAGGACGAGGTCCGCGACCGCGGCGGGGAGCGCCTGTCCCGCGCCGACGTCGACGACGAGGTACGCGTCCTCGCCCGCGATCAGCGCGGCGGAGGCGATGACGGCGACGAGCAGGACGAGCGCCAGAGCAAGAGCGGTCACGACGACGGCCCAGATCCACGCGCGTCGGCGGCCCTTGCGCAGGCCGTTGGCCAGCAGCAGCGAGATCGCGGCACCGATCAGCACGATCACCGGGCCGTCGTCGTCCGCGGAGGCGCCGAGCGGTCCGTCGGCCGGCACGAACCAGACGACGAGCCGGATGACCGCGGCGAGCAGGAACAGGGTCGCGGCGGTGACGCGCCACTCGCGCCTGGTCAGCCTGGGCCGATGCAGCGCCGGCCGATCACCGACGAGGAACGGGCCGAGCACCAGACCGACGAGGACGCCGAGGAGGTGCTCGAGGTCCCAGAGCAGCCCTATGTAGAGGAAGGCGAGGACGGCGTAGAGGCTCAGCACGAAGCGCAGCCGGCCGCGCCAGGGCGGGAGCAGCGTCACGCTGGCGGCCGCGACCGCGCCCATCGCGCCGGCGCTGAACCCGACGTCGAGGTCGTCGCTCACGCGCGCGGCCCAGTCCCAGCCGCTGGACGTCCCGCCGAGCAGGGCGAGGAACGCGGCCGCACCGAGGATGCCTGCCACCTGCGCACCGATCGTCGCGAGCGCCGCGCGCTTCGTGCCCAACCGCCACTCCGACCACCCGACGAGCAGCGCGAACCCGCCGGTGACAGCGAGGTACTGCGCCGGGGTCAGCGCGAACAGCGCGCCCGTGACGACGGTGTACCAGCGGCCGGCCTGGAACGCGGGCAGGCCGTAGGCCACGACGTCCATCAGGTCGCGGTCGACGAGCGGGTCCCACAGCGTCCGGGTCACCAGGCCGAGCACCACCATCACGACGACCACGGCGATCGTGAACGGGACGACGCGCAGCACGCCGAGCAGGCCCCGGGCTCGGTGGGGGGCCGGTGCCCCGTCCTCGGGCAGGTCCTCCTCGACCGCGGTCGTGCCCGCGCTCATCCACCCGCCCCTGTCGTCGACCGCCCCACGCGCCCAGTCTCGCGCACCGGCGCAGCCGGGGCGCGAAGAAGGCGGTAGCCGGCGCGACGGGCTCAGCGTTCGTGCGACGCCGATGGCCCGCGACGCTCGGCGTCCTCAGCCGGAACCGGTCGCCCGGGTCCGGTCGAGCGCGGCGTCGTACAGGGCGCCCCACAGCAGCGCACGGTCGTCGCCGGGTCCGTCGCCCTCCTCGGGATGCCACTGGACGCCGATCGCCCATGCGTCGGGATGCTCGACGGCCTCCACCACGCCGTCGTCGGCGACCGCCGCACGCCGCAGCGACGGCGCGACGACGTCGACCGCCTGGTGGTGGCCGTTGCGCACGTGCCAGTCGCGCTCGCCGAGGATCGACAGCAGCCGGGTGCCCTCGTCGACGCGGACGTGCTCGTCGAGGAAGAGCCCGCTGTCGTGATCGCCGTGGTGCAGGTCGGAGTTCTCGAGGTCGGGCACGAGCGTGCCGCCGTACGCGACGTTGAGCAGCTGCACGCCGCGGCACACGGCCAGCACGGGCACGTCGCGGTCGACGGCGCCGCGGATCGCGTCGACGGTGAAGTCGTCCGCCGCGCGGTCGACGCCGTACTCGTGCGGGACCGGTCCCGGTACGCCGTACAGCTCCGAGTCGACGTCGCCGCCGCCGAGGATCAGCACGGCGTCGGTGTCGAGCGCGGTGGCGACCTCGGGCAGCGGCGCGGAGGTGTCGACGAGGCGCCAGTCGAAGCCCAGGCCGGCGGCCTCCTCGAGCGCGACCCTGGTCAGGCTGCGCACGAGGTCGGCGACGTGGTCGTTGAGGTCCGGGAAGTTCAACGACACGAGCACCGACAGCCGGGGCCCGGTGCGGGGACCGGGATCGTCGGGCAGGACCTCGTGCAGGTGCACCACGGGAACGTCGCTCACGACCGCCGACCGTACCGCCCTCTCCCCCCGGGTCCCCCTCGGTGAGGCCGCACCGAGCGGCTCCGTGTCGATCGGCCGAGCCAGACCTCGGGGTCAGGACGAGGTGCGGCCGTAGAAGAGCATCGAGGTGAGGTCGGAGAGGCGCATGTCGGGGTGCTCGCCGTAGGTGAGCACCGAGTTGATGCGCGGCGTGGGGCCGACGACCTCCGTCACGCGGTGCAGCGCGTGGTGGCCGCGGAAGATCGCCATCGCGCCGGGCGAGCTCTCCAGCCGGACGAGCAGCGACGGGTCCTCGTCGAGGGCGCGCTGCACGACGTCGTACCGCTCGTCGTGCTCGTCGCGCGTACCCGGCACGTAGTCGAAGTCGCCGCCCTCCTCCGACTGCTGGTACATCACGGTCACGGAGAACTCGCTGTTGTCGAAGTGCCATCCGAGCTCGTCGCCGGTGCGGAACGTCGTCACCTGCAGGGCGTCGAGCGGGTCGGCGCTGCGGTAGAGCACGTCCTTGCCCAGGACGGCGGCGATGAAGGTCGTGAGGTCGTCGTGCTCGTAGAGGCGGCGCAGCGGCGCGTCGAGCGGCAGCTGGTCGTAGGCGATGCCGTGCTTGGCCGAGCGCACCGTGCGCCGCCGCGGGTGGTCCTCGGCCACGGTCTCGTCGGGGACGGTGAAGTAGACGGTGTGGGTCGTCTCCGAGCTGTGCGCGGCGTCGGCGTTGGCGCGGGCCACGTCGATCATCGCGGCCACCGCCTGGGGTCGCACGAACCCGGGCAGCGAGCAGACGCCGTGCGCCGCGAGGTCGGCGCGGCAGCGGTCGAGGAAGGCCCGGCCCTCGGTCGACCCGAGGTCGTGGATGGGGTAGCGGTCGAGGTCGACGACGTCGGCGTACGGCGCGACGGGGACGCTGGGTGCGACGGTCACGGGTCCTCCTGGCTCGGCCTCGCTGGTGCTGGGAGGAGCCTGCCGCGCGGACTCGTGCCGCCACAACCACTGGTCCGACCGACGGACGTCCGCCTGAGAGGCCGTGGGAGCCCGGTCACGAGGTCTCAGGGCACGGCGCAGGCGTTGCCAGGAACTTCTCAGGTTCGCGTCCGAGGGTGCAGGCATGAGCATCACGCAGGCGCGTCCGACGGCTGCGGGCCCGCGCCCGTCGGCGGCGCGACCGCGCGGTCCGTTCCCCGCGTCGCCGGACTCCCGGACCATCACCGGCGACGTCCTGGTGTGGCTCGCCGGCCTCGGCCTCGGCGTCGTCGTCGCCATCGACCTGCTGACGCGCACCAGCCTCTCGGGCCCGGGCGCCCTGCTCACCGAGGTCGGCAGATGGACCGCCCTGGTCGGCACCTACGCCTCGCTGCTGCTGCTCGTCCTCGTGGCGCGCGTGCCGGTGATCGAGCGCGCGGTCGGGATGGACCGACTCATGTCGTGGCACCGCAAGCTCGGGCCGGTGGCGCTCGTGCTCGTGGCCGCGCACGTCGTCCTGGTCACCGCCGGGTACGCCGCCTCGACCGCGGTCTCCTACCTCGCGCAGACGTGGGACTTCCTGAGCACCTACCCGTGGCTGCTCCCGGCGATGGCCGGCTTCGTCCTCATGCTCGTCGGCGGCCTCACCTCGTGGCGGGTCGCGCGGCGCCGGATGACGTACGAGACCTGGTGGGTGACCCACCTCTACTTCTACCTCGCGATCGCGCTGGCCTACCTGCACCAGGTGCTCTACGGCCAGCAGTTCGTCGACCACGCCTGGGCCCGCACCATCTGGATCGCGATGTACGCCGGCACCGTCGGGCTGCTCGTGGTCTACCGGGTCGGGGCTCCGATCTGGCAGTCGCTGCGCATGGACCTGCGGGTGCACGCGGTCGAGCGCGAGTCGGCCGACACCGTGTCGGTGTGGATCAGGGGACGGGGCGTCGAGCGGTTCCGCCTGCGCGGCGGGCAGTTCTTCGGCTTCCGGTTCCTGACGCGCGAGGGCTGGTGGCAGTCGCACCCGTACTCCGTGTCGGCCGGGGCCTCGCCGGAGTTCATCCGCGTCACCATCAAGGACCTCGGCGACCACAGTCGAAGCACCGCGCACCTGCGACCGGGCACGCGCGTCGTGCTCGAGGGGCCGTACGGCATCTTCACCGCCGACGACCGGCGCTCCGACCACGTCGTCCTGGTCGCCGGAGGCGTCGGCGTGACGCCGGTGCGCGCGATCCTCGACGACCTTCCGTCCGGGGTCGAGGTCGACCTGCTCTACCGCGCGCCCCGGGCCGAGGCGCTCGTGCTGCGCCACGAGCTCGAGGCGATCGCCGCCGCCCGCGGCCGCTCGATGCGGCTGCGCTACCTCGTCGGTCCGCGTCGCGACTACCCCGTGAACGCCCGCACCCTGCAGCACCTCGTGCCCGGCATCGCCGCCACCGACGTCTACGCCTGCGGCCCGGCCGACCTCGTGGCCGCGGTGCACGAGGCCGCGACGGTCCTCGGCATCCCGGAGGACCGCATCCACGACGAGGCGTTCTCCTTCCACTCCCCCGACCGCTACTCCTTCGAGAGGGGCACGTCATGAAGCGCGCGGCCCTCGTCGGTGCCGGCACCGTCGCCGGCGTCGCCGCGATCCTGGCCCTCAACCCCGAGGCCCACACCACGAGGTCGTCCGCCCTCACGCCGTCGAGCGCCTCGGGAAGCACCGGCGCGGGCTCGTCCTCGTCGGGCTCGTCGTCGTCAGGATCCTCGAGCGGCGGCGGCACCTCGACGACCGCGACCGACGGCACCTACACCGGCGACGCGGTCGACATCGGGCACAGCTACGGCACCATCCAGCTGCAGGTCACGGTGAGCGGCGGGAAGATCACCGACATCACCGCGGTGGCCGTGCCGGAGAACGACCGGCGCAGCCAGCAGATCAGCTCGTACGCCGTGCCGCAGCTGGTGTCGCAGGCCATCGAGGCGCAGAGCGCGAGCATCTCCGGCATCAGCGGGGCCACCTTCACCAGCAACGGCTTCGCGCGGTCCCTCGCCAGCGCGCTGAGCCAGGCGGGTCTCGGCTGACCGGACCAGCCACGCGCACCACGCCGCGCTGAGGCGTCAGCGTCGCGTCAGGATCGCGCTGCGGGCGTCAAGACCGCGTCAGGGAGCTGCGCGTCCGCGCCTGCTCAGGTCTGTGCTGGAGGCATGGCGCAGATCCGCACCCCCGAACCGCTCTGGACGTCGCTCCGGCGCGCGGTCGACGACCCTCGACCGCCGGCCGCGCTCGTGCTCGGCATCGCGTTCGCCGCACAGATCGGCTGGGCCGGCGTCAGCGGCCTCCTCTCCCTGCCGTCCTCCGTCGCCGTCGCCGGCGCAGTCGTCGTCGCCGTCGTGGCGTCGTGGTGGCTGACGGCACCGGCGGCCCTCGGGTCGGCGGCCCTCGCGTTCCTCGTCGTGGACGGCTTCGTCCTCGGCCGGCTCGGCGACCTCTCCTGGGACGGCGCCCCGGACGCTCTGGTCCTCGTCGTCGCGATCGTCGCCTGTCTGCTGGCGACCGAGGCGCGCCGCGAGATCGACGCCGCGCACGCCCGGACCACCGTCAACAAGCCGTAAGGAACCCCTGGTCCGGCGTCAGGGCTGCGTGAGCGACGCGGCTGGCGCGGCTCCGCCCGAGGTTCGCTGCTGCCGGCGTCGATCGTCGGCGCGTGAAGGGACACACCATGACCGAGCTCGTGGTCGCCGCCGTCGTCGTGGCGATCGGTGCCGTCGTCCTCCTCGTCGCCCGGGGGGTGGAACGGCTGTGAACGCCCTCGGGATCGTCTCCCTCGTCATCGGTGCGCTGCTCCTGGTCTACCTCGTCGTGGCGCTGCTGAAGGCCGAGGAGTTCTGAGCGTGAACGTCTACGTCGCCTTCGCGCTTCAGGTTCTGTTGCTCGTCGCCCTCCTCGCCGCGGTGCACCGGCCGCTCGGCGACCTCCTGGCCCGCACCGTCGAGTCGCCGCGCCACCTCCGGGTCGAGCGCGTCGGCTACCGGTTGTTCGGGGTCGATCCGGACGCCGACCAGCGCTGGCCCGTCTACCTGCGGTCGGTCATCGCGTTCTCCCTCGTCTCGATCGCGGCTCTCTACGCGATCCTGCGGTTGCAGGACTACCTCCCCTACTCGCTGTCGCGCGAGGGCATGCCGTCGCTGCAGGCCCTCAACACGGCGGTCAGCTTCGTCACCAACACGAACTGGCAGTCGTACTCGGGCGAGGTGGCGCTCGGCTACACCGCCCAGATGGCCGGGCTGGCCGTGCAGAACTTCCTCTCCGCCGCCGTGGGCATCGCGGTCGCGGTCGCCCTCGTCCGCGGACTGAGCCGGCGAGGTACCGACCGGGTGGGCAACTTCTGGGTCGACCTCACCCGGTTGACCCTGCGCGTCCTGCTCCCCCTCGCCGTCGTGTTCGCCGTCGTGCTCCTGGTGAACGGTGTCGTGCAGAACTTCAACGGCGACACCACGGTGACCACGCTCGCGGGCGGCGCGCAGACCATCCCCGGCGGCCCGGTCGCGAGCCAGGAGGCGATCAAGGAGCTGGGCACCAACGGAGGCGGCTTCTACAACGCCAACTCGTCGCACCCGTACGAGAACCCGAACGGCCTCACCAACCTGCTCGAGATCTTCCTGCTGCTCGCGATCCCGTTCAGCATGCCCCGGATGTTCGGCCGGATGGTCGGAGATCTCCGCCAGGGTCGAGCGGTGCTGGGCGTGATGGCGACCCTCTGGGTGCTCTGCGCTGCGCTCGTGGTGTGGGCGCAGTCCGCCGCGGCGGGTCCGGCCGCGCAGCTCGCAGGTGGCGCGACCGAGGGCACCGAGGTGCGCTTCGGCGTCCCGATCTCCGGCCTGTTCGCCGCATCGACCACGGCGACGTCGACCGGCGCCGTCGACTCGATGCACGACTCGTACACCGCCTTCGGAGGCGGCGTCGCGATCCTCAACATGCTGCTCGGCGAGGTGTCGCCGGGCGGGACCGGATCGGGGCTCTACGGCATGCTCGTCGCCGCGATCGTGGCCGTCTTCATCGCCGGGCTCATGGTCGGACGCACGCCGGAGTACCTCGGCAAGAAGATCGGCGCACGCGAGATGAAGCTGGTGTCGCTCTACATCCTCACGACGCCGGCACTGGTGCTGATCGGGCTCGGCACCGCCATGGCCACCGAGACCGGTCGATCCTCGATCTACAACCCCGGGCCGCACGGCTTGTCCGAGGTCCTCTACGCGTTCACCTCCGCCTCCAACAACAACGGCTCGGCCTTCGCCGGGCTCGCCGCGAACACCGACTTCTACAACGTCGCGCTGGCCGTGGCGATGGCGCTCGGGCGCCTCCTGCCCATCTGCTTCGTGCTCGCGCTCGCGGGCTCGCTCGCCCAGCAGGGCGTGACCCCGCCCAACGCGGGGACGCTGCCCACCCACCGGCTCCAGTTCGTCCTGCTCGTCACCGGCGTGGTGGTCGTGATCGCCGGTCTCACCTTCGTCCCCGCCTTGGCGCTGGGCCCGCTCGCGGAAGGACTGTCATGACGACCACGACCCCGGGGCCGCTCGAGCACAGGATCGGCTCGGGCGCCTTCGACGCTCGCAGCCTGCTCACCTCGTTGCCCGACGCCGCCCGCAAGCTCGACCCGCGCCTGATGTGGCGCTCTCCGGTGATGTTCGTGGTTCTCGTCGGTGCGGCGCTCACGACCGTCTCCGCGATCGTGTCCCCGAGCGCGTTCGCCTGGTGGATCGCGGTCTGGCTCTGGCTCACGGTCCTGTTCGCCAATCTCGCCGAGGCCGTGGCCGAGGGCCGCGGACGCGCTCAGGCAGCGACGCTGCGCGCCACGCGCCGCGACACCACCGCCCGCCTGCTCAAGGGCGACGTGGAGCAGCGGATCGCTGCGACGGCGCTCCGGGTCGGCGACCTCGTCGTCTGCGAGGCCGGCGACGTGATCCCCGGCGACGGCGATGTCGTCGAGGGGGTCGCGAGCGTCGACGAGTCGGCGATCACGGGCGAGTCCGCTCCCGTCATCCGCGAGAGCGGAGGGGACCGGAGCGCCGTCACGGGCGGGACGAAGGTGCTGTCGGACCGGATCGTCGTGCGCATCACGGCAGAGCCGGGCAAGACGTTCATCGACCGGATGATCGCTCTGGTGGAGGGGGCCAGCCGGCAGCGCACACCCAACGAGATCGCGCTCAACATCCTGCTCGCATCCCTCACCATCATCTTCCTGCTCGTGGTGCTGGCCCTCCCTCCGCTGGCGTCGTACTCGGGGGCGTCGTCGGACGTCGTCGTGCTGGTCGCGCTGCTCGTGTGCCTGATCCCCACGACCATCGGGGCCCTGCTCTCGGCCATCGGCATCGCCGGCATGGACCGCCTCGTGCAGCGCAACGTGCTCGCGATGTCCGGACGTGCGGTCGAGGCGGCGGGCGACGTGTCCACGCTCCTGCTGGACAAGACCGGCACCATCACCCTCGGGAACCGCCAGGCCGTCGACCTGCTGCCCGCACCCGGCGTGTCCGCCGACGAGCTCGCCGAGGCCGCCCAGCTCTCCAGCCTCGCGGACGAGACGCCCGAGGGCAGGTCGATCGTGGTGCTGTGCAAGGAGCAGTTCGGTCTGCGAGGACGTGAGCAGGGCGAGCTCGCCCACGCCGCCTGGGTGCCGTTCACCGCGCAGACCCGGATGAGCGGCGTCGACGTCGACGGGCGGTCGGTGCGCAAGGGCGCGGCCGGCGCGGTGCTGGCGCACGTCTCCGCCCAGGGCGGGAGCACACCGCCCGAGGTGTCGGCCACCATCGACGCCATCGCGGCGGCGGGCGGAACCCCGCTCGTCGTCAGCGAAGGCGATCGCGTGCTCGGGGTCGTCCACCTCAAGGACGTCGTGAAGGCGGGCATCCGCGAGCGCTTCGACGAGCTGCGCCGGATGGGGATCCGCACGGTGATGATCACCGGTGACAACCCCATGACCGCGCAGGCCATCGCCGCCGAGGCCGGCGTCGACGACTTCCTCGCCGAGGCGACGCCCGAGGACAAGATGGCGCTCATCCGGCGCGAGCAGGAGGGCGGCCGCCTCGTCGCCATGACCGGCGACGGCACGAACGACGCCCCTGCCCTGGCGCAGGCCGACGTCGGTGTCGCCATGAACACGGGGACGTCGGCGGCCAAGGAGGCGGGCAACATGGTCGATCTCGACTCCAACCCGACGAAGCTCATCGACATCGTCGAGATCGGCAAGCAGCTGCTCATCACGCGCGGGGCGCTCACGACGTTCTCGGTCGCCAACGACATCGCCAAGTACTTCGCGATCATCCCGGCGATGTTCGTGGCTGCCTATCCCGGGTTGCAGACGCTCAACGTCATGCACCTCGCGAGCCCGAGCTCGGCGATCCTCTCGGCGGTGGTGTTCAACGCGCTCGTCATCGTCGCGCTGATCCCGCTCGCGCTGCGCGGAGTGCGCTACACGCCGGCCAGCGCCAGCAGGCTGCTCTCCCGCAACCTCTGGATCTACGGCCTCGGCGGCATCATCGCGCCCTTCGTGGGCATCAAGATCCTCGACCTGCTCATCTCCCACCTCCCCGGGATCGGCTGACATGACCTCCACCCTCCGCCAGGCCTGGGTCGCTGCGCGCTTCCTCGTCGTCATGACCGCCTTGCTCGGCGTCGCGTACCCCGTCGCCGTCTGGGGCGTCGGCCGTGTCGTGCCCGGCACCGCCGACGGCTCCTTCGTCACCACCACGTCGGGCTCGGCGGTCGGCTCTGCCCTCATCGGCCAGGCGTTCGACGGCCCCACCTGGTTCCATCCGCGACCCTCCGCGGCCGGCGACGGGTACGACGCGTCGTCGAGCGGCGGCTCGAACCTCGCCATGGACAACCCCGAGCAGGTCAAGGCCGTGCGGGAGCGCACCGCGGCCGTCGTGGCCGCGGACGGTGCGGATCCGTCGGCGATCCCGCCGGACGCGGTGACCGCGAGCGGCAGCGGCCTCGACCCCGACATCAGCCCGGCGTACGCCTACCTGCAGGTGGCACGTGTCGCGACCGCACGCGGCCTCGACCCCGACGCGGTCCGCCGCCTCGTCGACGACCACGTGGTCGGCCGGATGCTCGGGTTCCTGGGCGAACCGCGCGTGAACGTGCTCGAGCTCAACCTGGCGCTCGAGCAGATGGGGTGACCGTGCCCGGCGACGACCTCGACAACGACCACCGCGCCACGGCGGGCCGCGGTCGGCTGCGCATCTACCTCGGTGCTGCACCCGGCGTCGGCAAGACCTACGCCATGCTCGGCGAGGCGCACCGACGGCTCGGGCGTGGCACCGACGTCGTCGTGGGCTACGTCGAGAGCCACCGCCGACCGCAGACCGAAGCCATGGTCTCGGGGCTCGAGGTCGTCCCCCGCCGCACGGTCGAGCATCGCGGTGCGACGTTCACGGAGATGGACGTCGACGCGGTGCTGGCGCGACGACCCGAGGTGGCCCTCGTCGACGAGCTGGCGCACACGAACGTGCCGGGGTCGCGCAACGCCAAGCGGTGGCAGGACGTGCACGAGCTGCTGGCCGCCGGCATCGACGTCGTCTCCACCGTGAACATCCAGCACCTGGAGTCGCTCAACGACGTGGTCGAGGCGATCACGGGCGTGAAGCAGCGCGAGACCGTGCCGGACGCCGTCGTGCGCGCGGCCGACCAGATCGAGCTGGTCGACATGAGCCCCGAGTCGCTGCGCCGCCGGCTCGCGCACGGCAACGTCTATGCACCGGAGAAGGTGGACGCGGCACTGGGCAACTACTTCCGGGTGGGCAATCTCACCGCGCTCCGAGAGCTCGCCCTGCTGTGGGTCGCCGACCGGGTCGAGGAGGGCCTGGAGCGGTACCGCGAGCAGCACGGCATCCAGCAGACCTGGGCGGCACGCACCCGCATCGTCGTCGCGCTCACCGGCAGCGCCTCCGACGAGTCCCTGCTCCGCCGGGGCGCGCTGATCGCGGGCCGTTCGGCCGGACGCGCCCTCACCGCGGTCCACGTCGTGCGTGGGGACGGCACGCGCGGTGCTCGGCCCGACACGCTCGCCGCGTTGCGACAGCTCGTCGAGGATCTCGGCGGGACCTTCCACACCGTCGTGGGCGACGACATCCCGTCGGCGGTGCTCGAGTTCGCACGGTCGGTGAACGGCACCCAGGTCGTGGTCGGCACGTCGCGACGCGGTCGGCTCAGCACCGCCCTGCGTCCGAGCACGGCCGACCTGATCGTCCGCGACTCGCGCGAGATCGACGTGCACGTCGTCACGCGAGACCCCCGCTCGGCCGGGGAGAACGGGAGCGACGCCGTCCGCCGGGTCCGGGGGCCGCGTCGGGCGTGGTCCTGGGCGGTCGGGCTGGCCCTTCCCTTGCTGCTGACCCTGCTGCTCCTGCCCGTACGCGATGCGCTGAGCCTCAGCACGGTGCTGCTCGCGTTCCTGCTCGGAGTCGTCGCCACCGCGCTCGTGGGCGGGCTCGCGCCTGCCATCGTCACGGCGATCGAGGCGAGCCTGCTCGCCAACTTCTTCTTCGTGCCTCCGGTAGGCACCTTCACGATCGCGGAGCCCGAGAACGCCTTCGCCATCGCGGTCTTCGTCGGGGTCGGCGCCGTGGTCGCGACGATCGTCGACCGCAGTGCGGTGCGGGCGGCGCAGGCGGCCAGGCGCGGGGCCGAGGCGAACGTGCTCGCTTCCCTGTCGGCAGGGGTGCTGCGGCGCCGCGACGGCGTCCGAGCGCTGCTCGACCAGGCGCGCGAGACGTTCGGCATGCGCAGCGCCGCGCTGTTCGAGACCGTCGACGGCTCCACGACGGTCATCGAGGTCTCGGGCGACCTGCCGCCCTCGTCGCCCGATCGCGCCGACGTCGCCGTCGACGCGGGACCGAGCCTGGTGCTGGCCCTCTCGGGCGCCCCCCTCCCTGCGAGCGACCGTCGCATCCTCGACGCGTTCGCCGCCCAGGCGGCCGCGGTCCTCGATCGCGACAGGCTCGCCACGAAGGCGGCCGACGCGACCCGGCTCCGGGAGTCCGAGGCCATGCGCACCGCGCTGCTCACCGCCGTCTCCCACGACCTGCGCACCCCGCTGGCCGGCATCAAGGCATCGCTCGCGACGCTGCAGGACGACGGGCTCCGGCTCGACGACGGCGACCGCCGCGCCCTGCTGCGCGACGCCTCGACGGCCGCCGACCGGCTCGACGCTCTCGTCGCGAACCTGCTCGACCTG
>JAKOVT010000246.1 GCA_029781935.1 Actinomycetes bacterium
ACCGCCGCGCCGATGATGAGGCCGACGAGGTTGCGCGGGTCGGCGACGTCGAGCACCGCGCCGTACTGCGCCTGGTCGTTCGGAGCCGGCACGACGACACCGCCGGCCGCGATGGCCGACTTCGTCGCCTCCACGACGGTGTCGCGGAACGCACCGAACAGCGCGGTGGCCGCGAGCACCGCCGTCGCGATCGCGATGCCCTTGGTGATCGCCTTGGTGGTGTTGCCGACGGCGTCGAGGCGGGTGAGCACCTGGGCGCCCTCGCCGTGCACGTCGCCGGACATCTCGGCGATGCCCTGCGCGTTGTCGGACACGGGGCCGAAGGTGTCCATCGAGACGATGACGCCGACGGTGGTGAGCAGACCGCAGCCCGCGAGCGCGATGGCGAACAGGCCGACGATGACCGAGCCGCCACCGAGCGCGTAGGCCGCGAACACCGCGACGCCGATGAGCAGTGCGGAGTAGACGGCGGACTCGAAGCCGACCGACAGGCCGGCGAGGACCACGGTGGCCGGGCCGGTGAGCGAGCTCTTCGCGACGTCGTCGACCGGCTTGCGGTTGGTCTCGGTGAAGTAGCCGGTGAGCAGCTGGATCGCAGCCGCGAGCACGATGCCGATCAGCACGGCACCGATCGCGAACAGGCGCGGGTTGAAGGTGTCGATGCTGACGATGCCGAGGTTGCCCACGGTGACGCCCTTGAGGTCGACGACCTTCGCCGGCAGCAGCCAGAACACGGCGGCGACGACGAGCACGGCCGACACGATGGCCGAGATGAAGAAGCCGCGGTTGATCGCGCTCATGCCCGAGCGGTCGTTCGCGCGCGGGGTGACGGCGAAGATGCCGATGACCGCGGTGAGGACGCCGATGGCGGGCACCACGAGCGGGAAGACCAGGCCCACGTTGCCGAAGGCCGCCTTGCCCAGGATCAGGGCGGCCACGAGCGTGACGGCGTAGGACTCGAACAGGTCGGCCGCCATTCCCGCGCAGTCGCCGACGTTGTCGCCCACGTTGTCGGCGATGGTCGCCGCGTTGCGCGGGTCGTCCTCGGGGATGTTCTGCTCGACCTTGCCCACGAGGTCGGCGCCGACGTCGGCCGCCTTGGTGAAGATGCCGCCGCCGACACGCATGAACATCGCGAGCAGCGCGGCGCCGAAGCCGAAGCCCTCGAGGACCGTCGGGGCCGCGCCCTTGTAGACGAGGACGACGACGGCGGCACCGAACAGGCCGAGGCCCACCGTGAACATGCCCGCGACGCCGCCGGTGCGGAACGCGATCTTCATGGCCTTCTGCTCGGCGCCCTCGGGCTCGTTCGCCGCCGCGGCCACGCGGACGTTGCCGCGGACGGCGAGCCACATGCCCATGTAGCCCGTGATGCCGGAGAACAGGGCACCGACGATGAAGAAGAGCGACCGGCTCGCCTTGAGCGTCGTCTCGGAGAAGTCGGGCGAGGTGGCGACCGGCAGGAAGAAGAGGACGATCACGACGATCACGGCGAACACCGCGAGCGTGCGGAACTGGCGCGAGAGGTACGCCGCAGCGCCCTCCTGCACGGCTCCGGCGATCTCCTTCATGTTGTCGGTGCCCTCGCTCGCAGCGAGGACCTCGCGGGCCAGAACCCACGCGACACCGAGCGCGGCCAGAGCGATGGCGGCGACGACGGCGACGATCGTGTAGTTCAAGCCGGATACGGTCACGCTGGTGACG
>JAKOVT010000407.1 GCA_029781935.1 Actinomycetes bacterium
GCCCTCACCGGCAAGGCGCCCACCGAGGAGAACCTGCTCGCCGCCGCGGCCGCTGCCGCAGAGGAGTGCGAGCCGTCGGCCGACCAGCGCGGTCCGGTCGACTACAAGCGCCATCTCGCCCAGGAGCTCACCCTCCGCGCGCTCCGTCGCGCCGTCGCCGCCAGCCAGGGAGTCTGACCATGCAGGTGACCATCACGATCAACGGCGAGGCCGTCGAGCGCGACGTCGAGCCGCGCACGCTCCTCGTCCACTTCCTCCGCGACGACCTGCAGATGCGCGGCACCCACTGGGGCTGCGACACGTCCAACTGCGGCGCGTGCACCGTCTGGGTCGACGGCGACCCGGTGAAGAGCTGCACGATCCTCGCGGTGCAGGCCGACGGCAAGGAGGTCCGCACGGTCGAGGGACTCGAGCAGGGCGGCGAGCTCGACCCGATCCAGAAGGGCTTCATGGAGTGCCACGGCCTCCAGTGCGGCTACTGCACCCCGGGGATGATGATGGTGAGCCGCCATCTCCTCGACCACAACCCGCACCCGACGGAGGAGGAGATCCGCGAGGGCATCTCCGGCAACCTCTGCCGCTGCACCGGCTACAAGAACATCGTCGCGGCGGTCCAGTGGGCCGCCGAGAACCCGAAGGGCTCGGAGGTGTCGGCATGACCGCCGTCGAGGAGACCCCGCTCTCCGCTGCAGGCAACCCCATCGGCTTCGGCCGGATGCACCGCAAGGAGGACGTCCGCTTCCTGCGCGGTCAGGGCAACTACGTCGACGACGTGAACCTGCCCGGCATGCTGCACAGCGCGATCCTGCGCAGCCCGTTCGCGCACGCACGCATCGTGTCGATCGACACGTCGGCCGCCGAGGCGCTGCCCGGTGTGGTCGCGGTCATCACCGGCGAGACGCTGGCCGGCCTCGGCCTGGCCTGGATGCCGACGCTGTCCTACGACACCCAGGCCGTGCTCGCGACGGACAAGGTGCGCTTCCAGGGTCAGGAGGTCGCGTTCGTCGTGGCCGAGTCGCGCTACATCGCGCGCGACGCCCTCGAGCTGATCGACGTCGAGTACGACCCGCTGCCCGCCGTCGTCGACGCGAAGAAGGCGCTCGAGCCCGATGCGCCGATCATCCGCGACGACAAGGAGGGCAAGACCGACAACGTCGTCTACGAGAGCTGGGAGGCCGGCGACAAGGCCGCCACCGACGAGGCGTTCGCCCAGGCCGAGGTGGTCGTCACCGAGCAGATCCTCTACCCGCGCGTGCACCCGGCGCCGATGGAGACGTGCGGCTCGGTCGCGCACATGGACCCGGTCACCGGGAAGCTCACGCTCTGGACGACCACGCAGGCGCCGCACGCGCACCGCACGGTCTATGCGCTCGTGGCCGGACTTCCCGAGCACAAGATCCAGGTCATCAGCCCCGACATCGGCGGCGGCTTCGGGAACAAGGTCCCGATCTACCCCGGCTACGTCTGCTCGATCGTCGGCTCCATCGTCACCGGCAAGCCGGTGAAGTGGATGGAGGACCGCAGCGAGAACCTGATGTCGACGGGGTTCGCCCGCGACTACCACATGAACGTGTCGATCGCGTCGACGCGCGAGGGGAAGATCCAGGCCGTCAAGGTCGACGTCCTCGCCGACCACGGCGCGTTC
The DNA here is from genome assembly GCA_029781935.1 of Actinomycetes bacterium. Lineage (GTDB taxonomy): Bacteria > Actinomycetota > Actinomycetes > S36-B12 > CAIYMF01 > Longivirga. The sequence goes on from JAKOVT010000407.1 coordinate 1,646, forward strand.
AACGGCGTCGCGCAGCCGACGAAGTACCCGGCCGGCTTCTTCCACATCTTCACCGGCTCGTACGACTACCCCGCGGCGTACTGCAACGTGAAGGCGGTCTACACCAACAAGGCTCCCGGAGGAGTCGCCTACGCCTGCTCCTTCCGCATCACCGAGGCCGTCTACGCCATCGAGCGGATCGTCGACTGCCTCGCCGCCGAGCTCGAGATGGACCCGGCGGAGCTGCGTCTGAAGAACCTGCTCCGGCCCGACCAGTTCCCGTACACCACGCCCACGGGCTGGGAGTACGACAGCGGCGACTACGAGAAGACCATGCGCGTCGCGATGGACATCGCGGGCTACGACGAGCTCCGCCGCGAGCAGGCGGAGAAGCGAGCCCGCGGCGAGTACATGGGCATCGGCATCTCGTTCTTCACCGAGGGCGTGGGCGCCGGTCCGCGCAAGCACATGGACATCCTCGGCCTCGGCATGGCCGACGGTTGCGACCTGCGCGTCCACCCGACGGGCAAGGCGCAGGTCCGGCTCTCCGTGCAGACGCAGGGTCAGGGCCACGAGACGACGTTCGCGCAGATCGTCGCCCACGAGCTCGGCATCCCGCCTGAGGACATCGAGGTCATCCACGGCGACACCGACAACACCCCGTTCGGCCTGGGCACCTACGGCTCCCGGTCCACCCCGGTGTCCGGTGCGGCCGCAGCCCTCGTCGCCCGCAAGGTGCGCGACAAGGCGCGCATCATCGCCGCCGCCGCGCTCGAGTGCGCCCCCGAGGACCTCGAGTGGGAGCTCGGGAAGTGGTACGTCAAGGGCGACCCCGACCGCGGCATGACCATCCAGGACATCGCGATGGCCGCCCACGGCGCGCTCGAGCTGCCCGAGGGAGTCGAGGGCCACCTCGACGCACAGGTGGTCTACAACCCGCCGAACCTCACCTACCCGTACGGCTGCTACATCTGCGTCGTCGACGTCGACCCCGGCACCGGCCAGGTGAAGGTGCGCCGCTTCATCGCCGTCGACGACTGCGGCACGCGCATCAACCCGATGATCGTCGAGGGGCAGGTGCACGGCGGCCTGGCCGACGGGATCGGCATGGCGCTCATGGAGGTCATCGCCTTCGACGAGGAGGGCAACAACCTCGGCGGGTCGTTCATGGACTACCTGCTGCCCACCTCGATGGAGTGCCCCGACTGGGAGCTCGGCGAGACGGTCACGCCGTCGCCGCACCACCCGATCGGCGCCAAGGGCGTCGGGGAGTCGGCCACGGTCGGCTCGCCCGCGGCCGTCGTCAACGCCGTGATCGACGCGATCGCACCGTTCGGCGTCCGGCACGCCGACATGCCGCTCACGCCGGCGAACGTGTGGCGAGCCATCCAGGGCCGTCCGGTCCGCACCGACCTGGCGGTGGAGTAGGCCATGGGCGCGCAGGCGCTGCACGAGCGGGCGGAATCCCTTCGGGCGCACCGGGTCCCGTTCGTGCACGCCCGCGTCGTCCTCGCCGAGCGGCCCACCTCGGCCAAGCCCGGCGACGAGGCGCTCGTGACCGCCGACGGAGCCATCGACGGCTTCGTCGGCGGTCAGTGCGCGGAGTCCACGGTGCGCAGCCAGGCGCTGAGCCTGCTGCGGTCCGGCGACTCGATGCTGCTGCGCATCGCCCCCAACCCGGAGGACGACCAACCGGGCAAGACCGTCGTGCACAACCCGTGCTTGTCCGGGGGCACCCTCGAGATCTTCCTCGAGCCGGTCCTCCCGACCCCGCTCGTGAGCGTGCTGGGCGACAGCCCGATCGCCCGGGCGATGCGCCAGGTCGCCGGGTCGTTGGGCTACGACGTCGCGGCGTACTCGTCCGACGACCTCGCCGACGCCGACGCGGTGCTCGTCGCGACGCACGGGAAGAGCGAGGAGGCGACCCTCGAGGCCGCCGTGCGGGCCGGGGTCCCCTACGTCGCTCTGGTCGCGAGCCCGAAGCGCGGCGCCGCGGTCGTCGGCTCGCTCGACCTGTCCGACGAGGAGAAGGCGCGCATCCACTACCCCGCCGGTCTCGACATCGGTGCTCGCACACCGGCGGAGATCGCCCTGTCGGTGTTCGCGCAGATCGTGGCCGAACGGCCGCGCGAGCCGCGCGAGCGCCTCGACCCGCAGCACCTGCCGGGCGAGCCCCCGATGACGCGCACCGGGCTGCTCACGGTGCTCGAGCCCGAGACGTCGATCGACCCGGTGTGCGGCATGACCGTCGAGATCACCGACGATGCCCTGTACGCCGACGTCGACGGCGAGCGCGTGTGGTTCTGCTGCCCGGCCTGCCGTCGCGCCTACGTCGCCGATCCCGGGAAGTATCCGCGTCCGTGAGCCTCGACGAGCTGATCCCCGACGTCTCCTCGCTGACCCGGCGGCTGGCCGACGTCGGCTACCTGGCCTCGCCCGACCTCGCGACGGCGCTGTTCTGCGCCGTGCGCCTGCCGCAGCCGCTGCTGCTCGAGGGTGAGGCCGGCGTGGGCAAGACGCAGGCGGCGAAGGCCCTCGCGGAGCTGCTCGACACGCCGCTCGTGCGGCTGCAGTGCTTCGAGGGGATCGACGCCTCCGAGGCGCTCTACGAGTGGAACTACCCCCGGCAGCTGCTGGGCATCCGGCTCGCCGAGGCGCGCGGCGAGGCGCTCGAGGAGGAGAGCCTGTTCGGGCCCGACTACCTCATCCAGCGCCCGCTGCTCGCCGCGCTGGAGCACGACGGACCGCGGCCCGCGGTGCTGCTCATCGACGAGGTCGACCGCGCCGACGAGGAGTTCGAGGCGTTCCTGTTCGAGCTGCTCGCCGAGTCGTCGGTGACGATCCCCGAGATCGGCACGCTGCACGCGAAGCAGCCCCCGATCGTGATCCTCACGTCGAACCGCACGCGCGACCTGCACGACGCCCTCAAGCGCCGCTGCCTCTACCACTGGATCGACTACCCGCCGCTGGCGCAGGCGGTCGCCATCGTCCGAGCCCGGGTGCCCGAGGCGTCGGTCGACCTCGCGACCGAGATCGCGAGCGCCGTCGCGCGGCTGCGCAGCCTCGACGTGCAGAAGCCGCCCGGTGTCGCGGAGGCGATCGACTGGGTGCACGCCGCGAACCTGCTCGGGCTCGACCACCTCGACGAGGACGGCGTCGCCCTCACCCTGGGGTCGGTCTTGAAGTACCGCGAGGACCACGAGGTCGCGCGCGCTGCCACCCTGCGCTGGATCGCCGACCCGGCGCGGGCCCTGCAGCAGGCGACGGACGACGCCGCAGCGCAGGGCTGACATGGCCGAGGCCGCCCGCGGGCACGACCTCGCGCTGGTGATCGCCGCGTTCGGCCACCTGCTGCACGAGGCGGGGGTGCCGGTCACGCCCGAGCGCAGCGCGCGCTTCGCGCAGGCGGTGATGCTCGCCGGGCCGCGATCGCACGCGGAGCTCAACGCGCTCGGCAAGACCACGCTGCTCAGCTCGCACGACCAGTACGAGGTCTTCGACGCGGTGTTCTCGCAGGTGTTCCGCGGGGTCGTCGACTTCGCGGAGTTCCGCGGCGACAGCGCGACCCCACCGCCTCCACCGGCCGCGATCCCGTCCGACGACCGAGCTCCCTCGGAGTCCGAGCGCGAGGGCGCGGGGGAGTCGCGCCCGCAGGCGTCTCCCGGCATTCCGGGACAGTCCGATGCCGAGCCCGACGACGACGAGGAGACCATCCTCGCCGCCGTGAGCACGCAGGAACGGCTGGGCGACAAGGACTTCGCAGCCTGCTCGCCTGACGAGCTGGCCCTGCTCAACGCGCTCATCGATCGCTTCCCGCTGGTCGCACCGACCCGGCTCGCCCGGCGAGAACGGCGTCACCCGTCGGGCCGGTCGCTCGACATGCGCGCCACGCTGCGACGCGCTCACCGGACCATGGGCGACCCGGTGCGCCGCGTGCACCGGCGACGTGCCGAGCGGCCGCGGCGCGTCGTGCTGATCGCCGACGTCTCGGGGTCGATGGAGCCCTACGCCCGGGTCTACCTCCACCTGAGCCGCAGCGCCGTGCGGGCGCTGCGCGCGGAGGCGTTCGTGTTCGCGACCCGGCTCACCCGGCTCACCCGGCAGCTGGGCATGACCCACCCCGACGTCGCCTACCGCAAGGCTGCGAGCGCAGCTCCGGACTGGTCCGGCGGCACCCGGATCGGCACGGCGTTGAAGACCTTCGTCGACGACTACGGCCGTCGCGGGATGGCACGCGGGGCCGTCGTCGTCATCGTGTCCGACGGGTGGGAGATCGACGACCCGGCGCTCGTCGGCCAGGCGATGCAGCAGCTCTCGCGGCTGGCCTTCCACGTCATCTGGGTCAACCCGCGCAAGGCGGCCTCGGGCTACCGGCCCCTGGTCGGCGGGATGGCCGCGGCGCTGCCCTACGTCGACACCTTCGTCAGCGGCCACTCGCTGCGAGCCCTCGGCGAGGTGATGGAGGCGATCCGCGACGCCACGCACGACGGTCGCCACCACGCCTACGCCCCGGTGCACCTGCCGGACCACGTCGCTGGCGCCCTCGATCCCGGCGTGTCGGGGACCGCGGGCGGGTCGGCTGCCGGGGACGTGTCGGGCGCACCGGCGCCGCGCGACGCCCCCGCGGAGGTCCCGCCCGAGATCGCGGCGTCGACCCAGAGCCGCGACATCTTCCCCACCGGCCGCCTCGCCACCTGACCGGCCGCATCACCGCAGACGTGATCACGAATCCGTCGACGCTGGCGCGCCCTTCTCGAAACATGATCATGTTCGGAGAACTACGTGCGGGGCCGTAGGCGCTGCGAGGCCAGGCCCGGGGTCCTAGGGTCGGGGGCGTGAGGAGCGTCGAGGAGCATCTGGAGGCCGTGCTCGCGGGGGTCTCCCCGCTCGGGCACGAGGACGTCGCGCTGCTCGACGCGCTCGGTCAGACCCTCGCCGTCGACGTCGTCGCGCCCTGGCCGCTGCCGCCGTTCGACAACTCCTCGATGGACGGGTACGCCGTGCGCGCCGAGGACGTCGCGTGGGCCGCCGCCGACGCACCCGTGCGCCTCCCCGTCGTCGCCGACCTCGCCGCGGGCAACCGCGACGACCTCGTCCTGGGTCCGGGCACGGCCGCCCGGATCATGACCGGGGCGCCCATGCCGAACGGCGCCGACTGCGTGGTGCCGGTCGAGCGCACCGACGGCGGCACCGAGGTCGTGACCATCAGCGAGGGCGTCGACTCGGGAGCCTTCGTGCGTCGCGCCGGCGACGACGTGCCCGCGGGAGCCGTCGTGGGCCGAGCGGGCGACGTCGTCACCGAGCGGTCGATCGCGGTCCTCGCCAGCGTGGGGCGCGGCACGCTCGCCGTCGTGCGCCGGCCGCACGTGGTCGTGATCAGCACCGGCGACGAGCTCGTGGAGCCGGGCGCCCCGATGGTGAGGGGCCAGATCGCCGACTCCAACGGCGTCATGCTCACCGCGCTCGCACGCGCCGCCGGTGCCAGTGCTTGGAAGGCGCCGCGGGTGCACGACGACGACGGCGAGCTGCGCGCCGTGCTCGACGCCGCGCTGCGCAACGCCGACGTGGTCATCACCAGCGGCGGCGTGAGCATGGGCGCCTACGACACCGTGAAGTCGCTGCTGTCGGCATCCGGCGAGGTGGAGTTCGTCAAGGTCGCGCAGCACCCGGGGATGCCGCAGGGTTCGGGGCGGCTCGGACCGCAGCGGGTCCCGATCGTGACTCTGCCCGGCAACCCGGTGAGCTCGTTCATCTCCTTCGAGCTCTACGTGCGGCCGCTGATCCGGCGCCTCATGGGCAAGCCCGACCTCGTCCGCCCCGAGGACCGCGCGGTCTGCACGGAGGGCGTCGACTCGCCGCGCGGCAAGCGGCAGTACGTCCGCGCCGTCCTCGACGTGCACGAGGACGGCACCCGGACGGTGCGACCCGTGGGTGGTCAGGGCTCGCACGTGGTCGGCGGTCTCGCGATGGCCGACGCCCTCATCGTCGTCCCGCCCGAGGTGTCGCGGGTCGAGCCGGGCGAGGTCGTCACGGTGCTCGACCTGCAGCGGACGCAGCCGTGAGGCGTGCGCTCGTCATCACCGTCTCGACCCGCGCGTCCGCGGGCGTGTGGGAGGACCGCTCGGGCCCGGTGCTGCGCGAGGGGCTCGAAGCGCTCGGGCTCGCCGTCGACGGGCCGGTCGTCGTGGCCGACGGCGACCCCGTCGAGGCTGCGCTGCGGGAAGCCGTCGCTGCGGCGTACGACCTCGTGGCCACGACCGGCGGCACCGGCCTCACACCGACCGACCTCACCCCGGAGATGACCGCGCGCGTCGTCGACCGCGAGATCCCCGGTGTCGCAGAGGCGATCCGGGCCGCGGGCGTGGCGAAGGGCGTGCCCACCGCGATCCTCTCGCGCGGCATCGCGGGGCAGGCGGGGCGGACCCTCGTGGTGAACCTGCCCGGGTCCACGGGAGGCGTGCGCGATGCCCTCGAGGTGCTCGCCGCGGTGGTCCCGCACGCCCTCGAGCAGATCCCCGGCTCGGACCACCCGCGCTCGGAGTAGTCAGGCGCTGAGCGCGACCTCGCAGCGCCGCACGAGCAGCGGGCTGTTGCCGATGCGGGCCCAGGGATCGTGGTCGATGTCGACGCCGGCGAGCAGCTCGAGCCGCCCGCCGTCCGGGCTGAGGAGCCAGGCGATGTCGGCCTCGCCGAGTCGCACGCTCATGGTCCAGCCGGTCGCCAGCGCGTTGCGTCCGATGCCCGCGAGCACGTGCCCCTCCCGGTCGAGCAGATCGGTCTGCGCCTCGCGCCAGGTCACCACCGCGGTGGGTCGTCCGTCGCTCTCGTGGGCTGCGGCCACGCGCACGTGACCGAGCCGGACGCGCAGCGCCACGGCGTCGACCAGAGCTGCGGCGTACCGGTCCTGCGCCGTCGGGATGCGGCGTACGACGAGGAGCGCGACGAGCGCGATCGAGGCCACCACCCACGCCGCGCGCAGGTGCTCGCCGAGGGTCAGCGGCGCCCAGGACAGCGGCGCGGCCAGGCCCAGCGCGATCGCGATGACGAGGCGGCGCGCGACGCGACGCCAGGTGGTTCCCGCTGCAGCCATGCGTCCTCCGGGTACGGCGACGTCCCCGGCAGGCTAGGCCGCCGGACCTGGTGCCTCCCAGGGGGATACGGCCGTTGCCGCGCTCCCGTGACCGAATCGGGACCTGGCGCCGCTCCCGCCGCCGTCAGACGTGCACACGCGTCGGCGCGCTGTCCTTGGGCTCGCGGCCGTCGCCGCTGGAGACGCCGCGCAGCCGGCGCCCGACCCAGGGGAGCAGGTGCTCGCGCGCCCAGGCGGCGTCGGCGACGAGGTCGGCGCGTCGGCTGCTCGGAGGTCGAGGCGGCAGCGGTTCGCGCCACCAGCCGGGCGCGCCGCCCAGGACTGCCGCGTCGTCGATGCCGAGCACCTCGAGGACGACGGAGGCCACGCGCGCGTGGCCGTCGGCGTTCAGGTGCAGGCGGTCGTCGTGCCAGAGGCGGCGGTCGGTGAGGACGTCGACCCGCTCGAGGTCGACGACGTCGGCGCCGTGACGCCTCGCCACCTCGCGCACGTTGCGGTTGAACGCGGCGAAGCGATCGGCGAGCGCCTGCGCCACACGCCCGGTGCCGCCGGCGCGCCCGATGGAGGTGAACAGCAGCACGCGCTCGCTGGCTGCCGAGGTGCGGGCGACCGCGGCGTCGTACCGGCGGTAGAGGTCGTCGAGCTCGGTGCCGCGGCGCAGGACGTCGTTGGGCCCGGCGTGGAACGTCGTGATGCTCGGGCCGAACCGCTCGACGAGCGGCAGCTGGTCGGCGACGACCTGGTCGAGGAGCTTCCCGCGCACCGCCAGGTTCGCGTACGACACCTCGCGCCCCCCGCGCGCGGCGAGCACCGCGAGCGCATGCGCGACGCGGTCCGCCCAACCGACGTGGTGGCCGTCGGGGCGCAGGTCGTCGCACATCCCCTCGGTGAACGAGTCACCGACGCACACCAGCGTGGTCGTCGTCATCCCTGCTCTTCCCTCGTCGCCCGGCCTCCATCCTCCCCGAGTCGTCGGGCTGCCCACGACCGAGGGGGACGTGGCGCGGCTCGGTGCCGCGCGCCCCTTCCGGCTCCGCGACGCCCACCCGGTCTCCGATGTGCGGGCGTCGCCGCGACTGGTGGCCAGGCCTGGTGCCACGCTGAGGCCGAGACCCGCGGTGCGGGCCTCGGGGGACACCAGGGGGACGTCATGATCCTTCTCTGCGGAGCCACCGGGGATCTCGGTGGACGCATCGCCGCGCAGCTCGCCGCCCAGCACCGTCCGTTCCGCGCGCTCGTGCGGCCGGGGACCGACGCGAGCGCGCTGGAGCGGCTCGGGGCCGAGATCGTCCGAGGCGACCTCACCGATCCGGCCTCGTTGCGGCTCGCCGTGGACGGCGTCGACGTGGTCGTGACGACCGCCAACGCGATAGGCCGGATGCTGGCAGGCGCTCGCGACGTCTCCATCGACGCCGTCGACGGCCGAGGCACGCTGAACCTGATCGAGGCGGCGGAGGCTGGCGGCGTACGACGCTTCGTCTTCCTGTCCATGGCCGGCATGTGCGAGGAGCTCGCGCGCCGGGCGCCGCTCGCGACCGCGAAGCTCGCTGCCGAGCGTCGTCTCGAGAGCAGTGCGATGGAATCCGTCATCGTGCGCCCCGACAAGTTCCAGGAGGTGTGGCTGTCACCGGCGACCGGGCTCGACCCCGCCGCGGGGAAGGCTCTGATCTACGGCCGCGGCGCCATCCCGGAGCGGTACGTCGCGGAGGACGACGTCGCGGCGCTCGTGGTCGCCCTGGTCGACGAGCCCCGGCCGCCCGCCTCGGTGGAGTTCGGCGGCAGCGAGCGGCTCACGCGCGAGCAGGTCGTGGCGGCGATGGGCGAAGCCCTGGGGCGCCCGCTGCGCGCCCGGCACGTCCCGCGCGCCGCATTGCGCGCAGGGTCTCTGGTCCTGCGCAGAGCCAAGCCCGACATCGCGTCGCTGATGGGGATGTCGCTCTACTACGACACGCACGTCGGCCGCTGGGACGACTCCCCGCTCAGGTCACGAGGCATCGAGCCGCGGAGCACCCGAGCGGCGATCGCCGACCTGGGGCGGGCGCACCGGGCTGCCGTCTGAGCGTCTCGGCGAGCTGGTCGTCCCGCGGCCGTGGACCGGCGAGCAGCTCAGTCGATGAGGAACCAGCCGCGCACCTCGGCCTCGTGGTCCTGGTACGGCGTACCGCTCAGGTCCAGCACGACGCGGTCGAGGTGGCCACCGGTGAAGGTGAACGGCGGAACGTAGTCGCGCGTGACGGGCGAGCCGTCCTTGCGACCGGCGCAGTGCCCGTCTCCCACCGGGTTGAAGTAGCCGGGCTGCGTCACCAGCTCGGCACTGCCGACCTCCGTGTCGTCCACGAACATCCGCAGGGTGCCACGCGTGCCGGGCCGCGGTGGCGCGCTGGGCCCCTCCGCCGTGAACTGCACCGCCAGCACATGCGGGCCCGCCTCGAGCGCACGATCCGACACGACCGTCGTCGTGTGGACGTCGAGCCAGTTGTAGGCGTACTTCAGGCGACCGTCCTGCACGTAGAGCGTGTGGCCGCCCGAGACGCCGCCCTGCGCGTAGAGGACCCCCTGCGCATCGTCCTCGAGCACCACGCCAGCGGAGATCGAGTACGAACGGCCGGGGATCTGCGGGCCGGAGAGCTCGGGCACCGCCGTGACGCCGGGGTGGAACTCGTAGCGGTCGCGCGGCTTGGCGCCCTTGGGACGCTCGGCCAGCGCCTGCTCGAGCGCGTTGCGGTCGTCGAGCGGCAAGCCCTGGAACCTGTCGGCCAGCTCGAACCAGCGCTGCTTCAGCGCATCGAGCCGCTCCGGCTCCGCCGCGGCGACGTTCCGGGACTGCGCCCTGTCCTTCTCGACGTGGTAGAGCTCCCACTCGTCGTTCTCGAACGCGCCCCAGCTCGAGAGCGGCGGGTGCGCGGTGCAGGCGAGCCAGCCGTCCTCGTAGACCGCGCGCTGACCGAGCATCGCGTAGAACTGCGAGCCCTTGGCCGGGGCTCCGGGATCCGTGAGCGACGCCGCGAAGCTCTCGCCTTCGAGGGGCGACTGCTCGTACCCGGCGACCCGGTCGGGCGCCGTGATGCCGAGCAGCTCGTAGACCGTGGGCACGACGTCGACCGCGTGGACGTACTGCTGCCGCGGCGTGGCGTCTGCCGGGATCCTCGCCGGCCACGAGACGAGGCACATGTCGGCCACGCCGCCCTCGTACCCGGCCCAGCGCTTCCAGTAGGGGAAGGGCGTGTCGAAGGCCCAGGCCCAGCCGGTGTTGTAGTGGTTGTGGGTGGTCGGCGTGCCGAGCTCGTCGATGCGCCGCAGCGACAGCTCGGTCGGGGTGGGGACGCCGTTGAAGAACTGCATCTCGTTGAACGTGCCGTTGGGGCCGCCCTCGCCGCTGGCCCCGTTGTCCGACACCACGACCACGATCGTGTTGTCGAGCTGGCCGGACTGCTCCAGGTAGTCCAGCAGCCGGCCGACCTGGCTGTCGCTGTACTCGACGTAGCCGGCGAAGACCTCGGCCATCCGGACGAACAGCCGCCGCTCGTCGTCGGACAGGCTCGCCCACGGGCGGACGGTGTCCAGCATCGGCCAGGGCTGGCCGTCGGGCCCGGTGCGTCCTGGCTCGCCGTGCGGATTGATGGGGCTGAGCTGCGTGTCGTCGGGGAGCAGCCCGAGCTCCTTCTGCCGGGCGAGGATGCCGTCGCGGATCGCCTCGTAGCCCTCGTCGAACACGCCCTGGTAGCGGTCGGCCCACTCGGGCCACACGTGGTGCGGGGCGTGCGCGGCGTCGAGGGAGAGGTAGAGGAACCAGGGCTTGTCCGGATCGATCGTGGTCGAGTCCTTGATGAACTCGATCGCCTTGTCCGTGAAGTCCCACGCGATGTGGTAGCCCTCCTCCGGCGTGCACGGCGGGTCGACCGGGTGGTTGTCGTGCACGAGGTCGGGGTACCAGGAGCTGCTCTCGCCACCCAGGAAGCCGTAGAAGCGCTCGAACCCCCGCCCGAGCGGCCACCGCCTCTTCCAGGCGCTCATGCCGGTCTCCTCGCCGGGGGTGAGGTGCCACTTGCCCACGCAGTAGGTGTTGTAGCCCTGCTCCACCAGCACCTCGGAGATGAGGCCGTTCTCGAACGGGATCCGGGTCGAGATGCCCGGGAAGCCCGAGCTGAACTCCGCGATCGTGGCCATGCCGTTCGACGTGGCGTTGCGGCCGGTGAGCAGCGACGC
>JAKOVT010000262.1 GCA_029781935.1 Actinomycetes bacterium
GCGGTCTTCAGCACGCGGTTGTCGGTGGTGACGTCGTTGCCGACCAGCATCACGACGTGCGGGACCTCGCCCGCGGGCCCTCCCGCCCGCTCGGCGGCGTCTCCCGACATGGTCAGGCGGTGCCCAGCACGCGGCGCTCCACACCCGGGAACTGGCCCGGGTCGGTCACGCGACGGCCGTCGACGAGGACCTTCACGCCGGGCAGGTCGCCGGCGCCGATCGTGCGGTACTCGGCGTGGTCGGCCTGCACGATCGCGGCGTCGACCGGCTCGCCGAGGTGGTAGGCGTCCCAGCCGAAGCGGGCCAGCTCGTCGTCGGTGTACATCGGGTCGTGCACGAGCACGGTGGCGCCGGCGGCGCGCAGCGCCTCGACGGTCGGGAAGACGCCGGAGAACGCCGTCTCCTTCACGCCGCCGCGGTACGCCGCACCGAGCACCGCCACGCGAGCACCCGAGAGGTCGCCGTACGCGCCCTCGAGCACACCGACGGCGTACGACGGCATCGCGGCGTTCGCCTCGCGCGCCGCGCGCACGACGGTGGCCGCGGGGTCGTTCCACAGGTACATCCGCGGGTAGATCGGGATGCAGTGGCCGCCGACCGCGATGCCGGGCATGTGGATGTGGCTGAACGGCTGCGAGTTGCTCGCCGCGATCACCTGGTAGACGTCGATGCCGTTGTCCGCGGCGAACCGCGCGAACTGGTTCGCGAGGCCGATGTTCACATCGCGGTACGTCGTCTCCGCAAGCTTCGCCAGCTCGGAGGCCTCCGACGAGCCGAGATCCCACACCCCGTTGGGGCGGTCGAGGTCGGGGCGCTCGTCGAACTCGAGCACCGACTCGTAGAACGCCACACCGCGCTTCGCGCTCTCCTCGTCGACGCCGCCGACGAGCTTGGGGTACTTGCGCAGGTCGGCGAACACACGACCGGTGAACACGCGCTCGGGCGAGAACACGAGGAAGAAGTCCTGGCCCGAGGCGAGGCCCGAGCCCTCCTGCAGCATCGGCAGGAAGCGGGTGCGCGTGGTGCCGACCGGCAGCGTGGTCTCGTACGACACGAGCGTGCCGGGCTTGAGGCCCTTGGCGACCTCGACCGTCGCGGCGTCCATCCAGCCGAAGTCCGGCACGCCCTCGGCGTCGACGAAGAGCGGCACGACGATGACGACCGCCTCGCTCTGCGCGACCGCGGCCGCGGTGTCGGTGGTGGCTGTCAGCAGCCCGCGGCCGACGACGTCGGCGAGCTTCTCGGCGAGGAAGGCCTCGCCCGGGAACGGCTCCTGACCGGCGTTGACGAGGTCGACGGTGGCCTGGTTGACGTCGGCACCGATGACCCGGTGGCCGAGGGACGCGAACTGGACGGCGAGCGGGAGGCCGATCTTGCCCAGGGCGACGACCGTGATGTTCACTGCGGATGCCTCGCGGTAGGTGGCGGCGGAGACGCCAGTCTACCGGCCGCGAGAGGGCTTCCCGGCCCACGCGACGCCCCCGCAGCACGGCGCGTGAGCCGTGCCACACCCCGACCCCGCCGTACGCGACCGGCCGTCCGCGGTGCGGCGCGGAGGCCCGGCACGGCCGCCGCGACCACCTACGCTGGCCCACGTCGCCCCACCAGACCCAGGAGCACCCGGATGCGTGTCCTGTCCATCGTCGGAGCCCGCCCGCAGTTCGTGAAGCTGGCGCCCGTCGCCGCGGCCTTCGCGACCGCCGGCGACGTCGAGCACGTCATCGTCCACACCGGGCAGCACTACGACGAGCGGATGTCCGACGTCTTCTTCGCCGACCTGCGCATCCCCGACCCCGACGTCCACCTCGGTGTGGGCTCGGGCAGCCACGGCGTGCAGACGGGGGCGATGCTCGCGGCGCTCGACGGCGTCATCGACGAGCACCGGCCCGACTGGGTCCTCGTCTACGGCGACACGAACTCCACGCTCGCGGGCGCTGTCGCGGCCGTGAAGCTGCACGTGCCGGTCGCGCACCTCGAGGCCGGGCTCCGGTCGTTCAACCGCCGGATGCCCGAGGAGCACAACCGCGTGCTCACCGACCACGCCGCCGACCTCCTGCTGCCGCCCACCGAGGTCGCGCTGCAGCACCTCGTGCACGAGGGTCTCGGCGACCGCAGCGTCGTCGTCGGCGACGTCATGACCGACGTGTGCTTCCGGGTCCGTGACGCCGTGCGCGACGACGCGCCCGAGCTGCCCGAGGGTGTCACCGTCGAGGGCGGCTACCTGCTCTCCACGATCCACCGCGCCGAGAACACCGACGACCCGGACCGCCTGCGCGCGCTGGTGACGGCGCTGCAGGCGCTGCCGCTGCCCGTGGTGCTGCTCGCCCACCCGCGCCTCGTGGCGCGCTGCGCCGAGTTCGGCATCGCGCTCGAGCAGGGCGCGGTCCGCGCGGCCACGCCACTCCCCTACCCGCAGATGGTCGCGGCCGTCCTGCACTCGCGCGGCGTCGTCACCGACTCCGGCGGCCTGCAGAAGGAGGCGTTCCTGCTCGGCGTGCCGTGCACCACGCTGCGCACCGAGACCGAGTGGGTCGAGACGCTCGTCGACGGCTGGAACGTGCTCGACCCCGACTTCGAGCGCGTCGCCGAGGTCGCCGTCCGCCCGGTGCCCACGGCGGCGCAGGCGGCGCCCTACGGCGACGGCCACGCGGCCGAGCGCGTCACCGAGGTCCTGCGCGAGCGCCTGCCGTCCCGGTAGCCGTCAGTCGGCCGGGAGGCCGACGAACCCGCGGAGCACAGCGGCGCTGCGTCGGCCGTCGTGCCAGTCGCGGGCGAATGCCGGCCCGAGCTCCGCGGCGGCGATCGCGGCGTCGCGGTCGGCGATGACGCCGAGCACCACGTCGCGGAGCGTGGTGGGATCCGCCTCGACGATCGGCAGCGCCTCGCCGTACCGCGCTCGCACGTGCTCCGCGACGTGACCGAGCACGATCCTCCCGGCCGCCATCCCCTGTGCCGCAAGCACTCCCGAGCCACCGAGCATCAGCTGGTCGATCACGACGTCGGCATCGCGCAGGTGGGTCGGCAGCTCCCAGGGCGCCACGCCCGACAGCAGCCGGTAGTCCAGGACGCCCTGCTCGTGCAGCGGGCGCAGCACCTCCTCGACGAACGCCGACCCCTTCACGGGACCGGCGCTCGGGGCGTGGAGGAACACAGGTCGCTCACGCGAGAAGAGCCGGCGGCCCGCTCGGAAGTGCCCGGCGCCCAAGGCGATCGGCAGCCAGGTCGCGCCGTCGACGAAGTCGAGCATGTCGGGGGTCGTGACGAACCGGCGCACCGGCAGCCGGTCGAGCACGGCGTGGATCTTCGCGCTCTGCTCCTCGCGCTTGGCCCACTCCTCGGCAGCCGCCGGGTCGTCGTAGGGCGAGAACGGGTACGTCGCGAGGTGGCGCGACGGAGTCCGCGCCTCGGAGCCGTGCAGCACCACGCCCACTGCCTTCCCCGCGTCGAGCAGCGCCTCGAGCTCGGCCGTCGCGGTCTCGATGGAGGCGGGGTGGATCCGTCCTGGCCAGCCGAGCCCGGCGATCGGACGCAGCGACTCGGCGAGCACGTGCGTCGCGGGCACGATCTCGCGCGCCGCGATCCGGGCCCGCACGGCGGCGTCGACCCACTCCGACCCCGACACCATCACGTCGGACGGGAAGACGTAGCGCGAGCCGGCCGCCACCACGGTGACGCACCGGGCGTCGATGCCGCGCTCGGCCGCCGCACGCGTCCACGCCGCCGCCTGCCCGCTGAAGTTGGCCGCACCGACGAGCAGTCGCGGGCCGCCCGGGTGCTCCTGCGGGAAGGGCACCGGCACAGGCGCGCGGCCCTTGAGAACCGGGCCGGGATCCAGTGCGCCGGAGGGGATCTCGAGCACGACGCGACCGCCGTCGAGGCGGACGCGCTGCGTCTCCGCCTCGGCGCGGACGACGTCCACCGGTGGCTCGCGCAGCAGGTCGGGCAGCGCCTGGAGCAGCACGTCGGTGTCGAGCGTCAACGCCCGGAGCGTCTCGGCGGGCACGTCGACCGGGCCGCCCTCGGCGAGCATGCGCGCGGCCGCCGTCCCGGCGACCACGAGCAGCGCCGGCTCCTTGGCCAGCAGATGCCACCCGATGAGCTGCGCGCGGGTGCCCACCACCACGACGGCGAGCGGGTCGCGCGCGCGCGACCGCAGCGCCTCGACCTGCAGCAGCGCCGCCGACATCCACTGCCGGGTCGTCGGCACCTGCCCGGTGAGCCGGTCGCGCGGCAGCAGCTCGACCCGGTCGGAGGGGCGCAGCGCCTTCGCCCGGGCCACCACCTTCGCCGCCAGCTTGCGTGCGCCGCCCGCCGACGCGGGCGCGCCGTAGACGTCGGACTCGGCCCAGGTCTCGGGCAGCGTCGACACCGCGACCGCGACGACGGGGTGGCCCTGCAGCGGCTCGAGATCGACCTCGAGCTCCTCGTCGTGCAGCAGCAGGAGCGGACGCACGTCCGTCACGTCGCCACCTCCGCGAGCAGCCGCGCCGCCTCGCGCGTCCTGGCGGCGACCACGTCCGGCGACGGGTCGTCGGAGCCGGCGGGCAGCGTCCAGGTCTCTCGCGCGGCGTCCGCGAGCAGCGCGCGGTCCGCATCGGGGTCGGCGTCGTGATCGACCACCGCGAGCACCGGCACGGCAAGCTCGCCCGACAGCACCAGCGCCACCGCCGTGCCGGCCACGGTCGGTGCGGCGACGACGAGGTCGACCGGTGCTGCGCGCTGCACGGCGTACGTCGCAGCGATGCACCGGGTGCGCCACGAGTCCAGGGCCGCGGCGTCGGATGCCTGCCGGTCCTCGCGCGCGGCCACGGCCGCCGGCGCGGTGACAGCCGCCAGCGGCCAGGCGGCGACCAGCGGGGTCGCGGGGTGCGCCACAGGCAGGAGGAGAGCCGACGCCCGCAGCGCGCCGAGCACCGGCGGCTGCGGGAAGCCGAGCGCCGCGAGCACGCGCGCGGAGACGTCGTCGGGGACGACGGTCGTGACGTCTGCTCCCGCGGCGGCGAACGCCTCGAGCACGCGGGGCAGCGCCGCTGCCCCGGCCGGTGGAGCCGCCTGCGGCCCGTGCAGCACGCCGAGCACGCGGGGTCGGCGTACGTCGGCGGGCACGGGTCGCACCCTACTGAGCCGGGTCGTCCCGTCGGCTACAGGTGGATCGTCTTGCCCTCGGCCGCGGAGCGCAGCGCCGCCTCGGCGACGGCCACCGTCGCGAGGCCCTGGCGCATCGTGACGATGTCGGAGTCCTTGCCCAGCACGGCGTCGCGGAACGCCTCGTGCTCGGTGCGCAGCGGCTCGGGCTTGGCGAAGGCGTAGCGGACGACGTCGCCCTCGGACACGCCGCGGAACTTCGCGATCGAGTCCCACTCGGTCGCGACCGTGCCGTTGGCGTAGAAGGTGAGGTCGGCGGTGAGCGTGTCGGCGACGAAGGCACCGCGCTCGCCGGTGATGACCGTGACGCGCTCCTTGAGCGGCGACAACCAGTTCACCAGATGGCTGGTGACGGTGCCGTCGTCGAGCTGGCCGACGATCGCGACGAGGTCCTCGTGCTCGCGGCCCGAGCGGTGCGCGACCTGCGCGGCCACCGACGTGAACGCGTGGCCCGCGACCCAGGCGGTGAGGTCGATGTCGTGGGTCGCGAGGTCCTTCACGACACCGACGTCCGCGATGCGCGCGGGGAACGGGCCCTGGCGGCGCGTGACGATCTGGTGCACCGCACCGAGGTCGCCTGCGGCGAGGCGCTTGCGGGCTTGCTGCAACGCGGGGTTGAACCGCTCGATGTGGCCCACCGCGCCGACGAGGCCGGCGGTCTCGAAGGCCTCCGCGATGCGGGTGGCCGAGGCGACGTCGGGCGCGAGCGGCTTCTCGATCATGGCGTGCACACCCGCGGCGGCCAGCGCGAGGCCCGCGGCCTCGTGGTACGCCGTCGGCACGGCGACCATCGCGTAGTCGATGCCCTGCTCGATGAGCGCCTCGACGCTGTCGACGACCGGACGGCCGCCCGCGACACCGTGGACGTCGCCCGCCGGGTCCGCCACCGCGACGAGGTCGACGCCCTCCAGCGATCCCAGGACGCGGGCGTGGTGGCGCCCCATCATCCCCAGGCCGATGAGGCCCGCACGCAGGTTCGCCATCAGGCACCCGCCGCCGCGACCGCGTTGACGACCTCGACGATGGTCTCGAGATCGGCCTGAGATAGCGCGGGGTGCACCGGCAACGACAGCGCCTGCTGCGCGGCGACCTCGGTCTGCTCGAGGTGCAGGTCGGGGGCGAAGTGCGTGAGCGACGGGAGCCGGTGGTTGGGGATCGGGTAGTAGACGCCGCTGCCCACGCCGCGGCTGCCGAGCTCGGCGGCGAAGGCGTCGCGGTCCTGGTCGACCACGCGGATCGTGTACTGGTGCCACACGTGGGTGGCGCCCTCGGCGACCTTGGGCGTGACGACGCCGCGGAGGTTCGCGTTGAGGAACTCGGCGTTGTCCTGGCGCTGCTTGGTCCAGCCGGCGAGCTTCGCGAGCTGCGCGCGACCGATCGCGGCGTGGACGTCGGTCATGCGGGCGTTGAAGCCGACGACCTCGTTCTCGTAGCGCTTCTCCATGCCCTGGTTGCGGAGCAGGCGGACGTTGCGCGCGATGTGGTCGTCCTTGCACGACACCATGCCGCCCTCGCCCGACGTCATGTTCTTGGTCGGGTAGAGCGAGAACATCGCGAAGTCGCCGAACGTGCCGACGCGCTGGCCCTGCCACTCGGCGGCGTGCGCCTGGGCGGCGTCCTCGTAGATGGCCAGGCCGTGCTTGTCGGCGATCGCGCGCAGCGCGGTCATGTTCGCGGGGTGGCCGTAGAGGTGCACCGGCTGGATGCCCTTGGTGCGCGGGGTGATCGCGGCCTCGACCGCGGCCGGGTCGATGCAGAAGTGGTCGGGCTCGATGTCGACGAACACAGGGGTGGCACCAGTGAGCGCGACCGAGTTCGCCGTGGCGGCGAACGTGAACGACGGGACGATGACCTCGTCGCCGGGGCCGACGCCCGCGGCCAGCAGGCCGAGGTGCGAGCCGGCGGTGCCGGAGTTGACCGCGACGCAGGTCCACCCGCCGGCGACCTGGTCGGCGAACTCCTGCTCGAACGCGGCGACCTCGGGGCCGCCAGCGATCATGCCGGAGCGCAGGACGCGGTCGACCGCCTCGCGCTCCTCGTCACCGATGAGCGGCTTCGCTGCGGGGATCATGCCGTGGCCTCCGTGAGGGTGTCGTCGTTCTCGACGTAGCGGTCGCCGGTCTGCGGGCAGACCCACTGCCCGTCGCCGGCCGGTTCGAGGGGTACGCCGGCCTTGCCGACCCACCGGATGCGCCGCGCCGGGACACCGGCGACGAGCGCGAAGTCGGGGACGTCCTTGACCACGACCGAGCCCGCGGCGACCAGCGCCCAGCGGCCGATCGTGATCGGCGCGACGCAGACGCTGCGCGCACCGATCGAGGCGCCCTGACGGATCGTGACGCCGACCGGCTCCCAGTCGTGGCCGCTCTTCTGCGAGCCGTCCGGGTTGATCGAGCGCGGGTAGTGGTCGTTGGTGAGCACCACGGCGGGGCCGATGAACACGCCGTCCTCGAGCTCGGCCGGCTCGTAGACCAGCGCGTAGTTCTGGATCTTGGTGTTCGCACCGACCTTGACGCCGGTGCCGACGTAGGCGCCGCGGCCCACCACGACGTTCTCGCCGAGGACGGCGTTCTCGCGGACCTGGGCGAGGTGCCACACCGACGACCCGTCGCCGATCACGGCCCTCTCGTCGACGTCGGCGCTGGGCACGATGCGCGCGGGCACAGGGCTCCTCGGGTGCCTCGGGGGTGGTCGGGCCGGGGGTGCTCGGACGGTGCTGCTGCCCTGGTCGCGACGAGCCCCGTCCTCGTACGGGACCTGGGGCAGAAGTCTACCGGCCGGGCCACCGCGGCCCTGCCGCCGACGCGTGACCTCCGTCTCCCGCGCCGCGACCGCGCGTGCGGGATTCGGGGGGCCCGGCGTACCCCCGATATCCTGCGCCGGTGACCCGACGCCCCCATCTCCTGTACGTGGCGTGGGGCTATCCCCCGTGCCGGGGCGGCGGGGTCTACCGCGCGCTCGCCACGCCCAACGCCTTCGCGGCGGCCGGCTGGGACGTCACCGTCCTCACCGTGGAGCGCGAGACCTTCACCCGCTACACCGGCGCCGACGAGTCGCTCGAGGCGCTCATCGATCCGAGCATCGCCATCGTGCGCACCCCCTTCCTGTGGGAGGCGCTCGAGACCGACGTGCGCCGCTGGTCGTGGCTGCGCGCGCACCTCCCCCGGGTCTGGCGCCGGTGGATCAAGCGCCGCGACCAGATGCGCGACCTGCCCGAGGTCGGGTACGCCGGATGGCGCGGCGACCTCGAGGCCGCGGCGGCCCGCATCCACGCCGACAAGCCGGTCGACCTCACGGTCGCCACCGCGAACCCCGCCACCGCGTGGATGGCTGCCTGGCACCTGCACGAGAAGGCCGGTGTCCCCTACGTGCTCGACCAGCGCGACGGCTGGACCCTCGACGTCTTCAGCGGCGACCGCGTCCACGAGCGCGGCAGCAAGATCGGGAGGTGGGAGACCAAGCTGCTCGCGCAGGCGCGCGAGGTGTGGTTCGTCAACGAGCCGATCCGGGCGTGGTACGCGAAGGAGTACCCGGACGTCGCCGACCGGATGCACGTCGTGATGAACGGCTGGGACCCCGAGCTCGCGCCCACGGCCGCCGACCCCGTCCCCGCGCAGCGCCCCCTCACCTACGGCTACCTCGGCACGATCAGCAAGATGGTGCCGCTCGCGGAGTTCGTCGCGGGCTGGCAGCAGGCGAGGCACGACGACGAGGTCGTGTCCGGTGCGAGCTGCTCGCTGCGCGGCTACCTCGGCTTCTACAAGACCCCGGAGCCCAAGAACCTCGCGCTCGTGCAGGCCGCAGAGGAGTCGGGGATCTCGTTCGGCGGACCGGCGTCCAAGACCGAGGTCGCCGACGTCTACGCCGGCTTCGACGTGCTGCTGCTGATCCTCGGCGCGGGCCTGTACGTCACGAGCGGCAAGGTGTTCGAGTACCTCGCCACCGGCATGCCGATCGTCTCGGTGCACGAGCCGAGCAACGCGGCGTCCGACGTCCTGCGCGGCTATCCGCTGTGGTTCCCGGCGGCCTCGCTCTCGGCCGACGACATCGCCGCGGCGCTGGTGAAGGCGGGCCACGCGGCGCTCGAGGCCGACATCGAGACCCTGCGCGCCGCACGGGAGTTCGGCGCCTCGTTCAGCCGTGACCGGCAGCTCTCGCCGCGCGTCGAGGCCCTCACCGCGTCGATCGGGGTGCCGGCGTGAAGGTCGTCGTCGTCACCATCGGCCGGTTCGCCTACGTGAAGGGCGCGGAGGACGCCGTACGCCGGTGGACCTCCGCCGGCGACACCGTCTCGGTCGTGTCGCTGCGCAAGCTCGACCCGGTCGACTGGCCGATCGAGGGCTCGGTCGACCTCGGTCAGCCGCGCACCCTCAAGCGCCTCGGCAAGGTCGGGGCCGTCCTCTCGCGCGTCTGGCCCGGATCGGTCGGCCGCCAGCTCGCGTCGAAGATCCGCGGCTCGAAGCAGGCCCGCGCGCTGCTCGACGGCGCCGACCTCGTGTGCGGGGTGGAGCCGGTCACCGCGCAGGCGCTCTACCGCAGCTCGCGCCGCAACCCCGACGCGCCGCACATCATGGGCCTCGACCCCGCCCTCAGCTACTCCCAGCGCTGACCCGCCGCTCGCGTCGGCAACCGCTGCTCAGCGGGCCTCGTCCGTGACAGTTGCGGACGCGAGGCGTCGTCACCTGCGGGCGAGGCGGGCGACCGCTCCGGCGAACTCGGCGTAGGCGTCCTGGGCCTGCGCGAGACCGCCCTCGCCGGTCGACCACGTCAGCGCAGCGGCCCGGTGCGCGGCGAGGAGCGCCGGGTCGTCGGCGTACGCCGTGAGCGCCGCCGCCGCGGCCGCGGGGTCCGCGACCACGACCCCCGCACCGGCGCCGGCGACGAGCTCGGCCTGGCGGGGCAGCGGGGTCGCGACGACGGCGAGCCCGCACGCGAGGTACTCGTAGACCTTGGTGGGCAAGGCGTCCCGGAAGGCGGGCGTGTCCTGCAGCAGCGACAGCCCGACCCACGCTCCACGCGCGAGAGCCCACGCCTCGTGCGGCGGGCGACGGCCGTGCAGGCGCACGCGGCCCGCCACGTCGGAGCCGGTGAGGCGACGGTCGAGATCGGCTGCGTCGGCGGCCGACACCGGGCCGACGAGGTCGAGCGTCCAGACGGGCGCGGCGGCGACGGCCTCGACCATGTCGAACAGACCGCGGGAGCGGCGCAGGTCGCCGACGTGCAGCGCGCGCGGCTGGGGATCGGGTTCGCTCGGCGGCGGCAGGTAGTCGCCGTACGGCAGGTTGCGCAGCACGAGGCGCTGGTTCGCCACTCCCGGCGGCACGTGGGCGTCGGCGACCACCGTGAGGTCGGCACGGCGGGCGAGGGAGGACGCGAGACCCGTTCCCGCGCGGGCGATCCCGCCGACGACGCCGTGCGCCCACGAGCGGTCGCGCAGCAGCGCGGCGTAGTCCTCGTGCACGTCGACGACGAGACGCCGGCCGGTCAGCCGGTGCAGCCACGCGCTCGGGACGGAGTCGGGGTCGACCACGAGGATCACCCGGCCGCGGGCGCGCCACGGGCCGGCGACGGCATCGGCGAGACGACCGGCGGCACCGCGACGGGGCCGGGCGCGCACCGCGGCGGCAGCGGTCGGTGCGGCGGCGGGATCGCCGAGGCCGAGGACCTCGACCGACAGGCCCTCGTGCGCGAGCGCGGCGACGAGGCGGTGGAGGCGGGCGTCGGCGACGTCGTGGCCCGACGTCACCAGGCTCACGTCGTAGGACGGGCCGGCCACGAGGGCTACATGTCCTCGAGCGTGTACGCCGACTCTCCGACGCGGACGAACTTGGTGTACTCCTTGACGACGTCGCTCGGCTCGCCGCGCATCATCATCGTGC
>JAKOVT010000414.1 GCA_029781935.1 Actinomycetes bacterium
GCAGGAACGCGGCGTGCTGCAGATCGTGGCGGTCACCGATCCGCTCGCGCTCGGCTACGGGCAGATGGCCCAGATCGGCGTCGTGGTCGACTCCGACGCGCGGGCCGTCGCCGACGCCATGGCCGCGATCGAGGAGGTCATCTACGTCGTGCTGACGGCAGGCTCGTTCGACCTGCTGGTCGAGGTGGTCGCGACCGACTCCGACGACCTGCTCGCGATCGTGAACGACCGCATCCGCACCGTGCCCGGCGTCGCACGCGCCGAGACCTTCACCTACTACGGCATCCACACCCACCGGTTCACGTGGGGCGTGCGCTGACCCGCCCGGCCACGGAGCGGTAGCTCCACCCGGCGCTGAGGAACGCCAGCCCCTGCAGCGCGACACCGAGCAGCAGCAGCCGGGTCGTCCCGATCCCGAGCAGCGCGCCGAAGACCGCGGTCATGCCGGCGTACGCCGTGGTCCGCAGGCGCGACGCCGTCGTGAACACGGCCGAGCGGACGCCCGGGTCGGCCTCGCGCGTCCGGATGCGGAACAGGGCCGTGAGCAGCGGGCCCTCGAACGCGCCGAACGCGAGCGCCGCGCCCACCGTGACGGCGAACGACGGCGACAAGGCCAGCACGAGAAGGGCTGCCGCGATTCCCGCCGTCGTGAGGGACAGCCCGCGGTCGAGGTGCTGCAACGGACGGCGCGCGACCCACAGCGTCGTCACGATGCCGCCGAGCGCGGCGGCGCCGAAGACCCAGCCGGACGCCGCGAGCGAACCGGTCTGCGCCTGGGTGAGGAGGGGGACGGTGACGAGGAAGGCCGCCTGACCCGCGAAGCCGACGGTGGTGAGGACCGTCGCGTACGCCAGCGACGGTGTGCTGACCAGGGCGCCGAAGCCGCTCGCGAGGACGCGCGAGAGGGCCGGTCGCTCGTCGGCCGGCTCCCGGACCGGGAACCGGATGCGCGGGACGAGGACCAGCGCGAGCAGCAGGAGCCCCAGCAGGAAGAGCACCGGGCCGCTGCGGCCGAGCACGAGCATCGCGGCGGCGGCAGGAGGGCCGACGATCGCGCCGACGTTGTAGGTCGCGGCGTCGATGCCGTAGGCGCGGTCGAGCCCCGAGCCGGTCACGATCCACGGCAGCTGCGACGTGAGCCCGCCGGTCAGCGCCGGGTAGGCGAGGCCGCCGAGGGCGCAGATCACGAGGAGCAGCGGCAGGGGAGCGCCGGCGACGAGGACGGCGAGCGCTGCGGCGGACGCGGCCATGAGGGCGACCGAGCCGAGGACGACGCGGCCGGGACGGGCCACCCGGTCGAGCAGCGCGCCCACGACCGGACCGGCCACGGCCGCGAGCCCGGTGAAGGCCGCGACGAGAGCGGCACCATCGCTGTCGGCGCGCTGGTTGGCGAGCGCCGCGAGCAGCAGGGCGGGGCCGATCGCCTCGGTCGCGGAGCGGGCGGCCGTGGCGACGACGGCGTACGTCGTGACCTCGGAGCGCGCCGAGCCGCGCTGGTCGTCCACGGCGTCACGCTAGCGGCGGCGTAGGTTCGTCCCGCACGCGCACCGGTGCGACGACGAGGCGGGACCATGACGACGTACGACCAGAGGCGCGCGGCGCTGCGCGCCGACTGCACGCGCTGCCATGCGCTGTGCTGCGTCGTCCCCGGCTTCGCGCGCTCCAGCGACTTCGCGATCGACAAGCCCGCAGGACGGCCGTGCCCGAACCTCCAGGCCGACTTCCGCTGCGGTGTCCACAGCGAGCTGCGCGTGCGCGGCTTCCCCGGGTGCACGGTCTACGACTGCCTCGGTGCCGGCCAGCACGTCACGCAGGTGGTGCTCGGCGGCCACGACTGGCGCACCTCGCCGGACACCGCCGAGGCGATGGTCGAGGTGTTCCCGGTCGTGCGCGACCTGTTCGAGCTGCTGCGCTACCTCGCCGAGGCGGCGTCGTTCCCGCGCGCTGTGGAGGTCCACGACGCGCTGGAGGCGGCGTACGCGGAGATCGAGGCGCTCGCGGGTGCCGACGCCGCGACCCTGTCGTCGCTCGATGTCGACCCCGTGCGTCGCCGCGCCGTCCCGCTGCTGCGCCGGGCGAGCGAGCTGCAGCGGGCAGGGCTCGGCGGTGCCGACCGCGCGGGGGAGCAGCTCATCGGCGCGGATCTCGGTGGTGCCCGCCTCGCCGGCGCGAGCCTGCGCGGCGCCGTGCTGGTCGGGGCCAGCCTGCGGCTCGCCGACCTGCGCGGCGCCGACCTGACGGGCGCCGACCTCCGCGGTGCGGACCTGCGCGGGGCCGACCTGCGCGGCGCGCTGTTCCTCCTCGACGCGCAGCTGGTCTCGGCCCGAGGCGACCGTGCGACCTGGCTCGACGACGACCGCGAGAGACCGGGGCACTGGGCGGAGCCGGGCTGACGTGCCGCCGCGCCCTAGGGTGCGGGCATGGATCTGGGCATGGAGAAGCTGCCGCCCGGCATGCGCGAGCAGCTCGAGGGGTTCGACGGCACCGGGCTCGGCACGTTCGGCCACCGGCCGTTCCTGTCCGAGCCCGAGCAGCTCGACGAGTGGAAGCCGGACGCCGCGGTCGTCGGT
This sequence comes from Actinomycetes bacterium, assembly GCA_029781935.1. Lineage (GTDB taxonomy): Bacteria > Actinomycetota > Actinomycetes > S36-B12 > CAIYMF01 > Longivirga. Next base: position 2,571 of record JAKOVT010000414.1, read on the forward strand.
GCACCGTGGGACGGCGGGACGTCGTACCGGTCGGGCGCCCGCTTCGGCCCGCGCGCCCTGCGCAACGCGCACACGCCCGGCAGCTACCACCTCGACCTCGAGCTCGAGATCTTCGACCACCTCGACGTCGTCGACTACGGCGACGCGCCCTGCGCCTGGGGCCTGTGGGAGCCGTCGCGCCAGGCGATCTACGACCGGGTGAGCGCCGTCGCCACGCGCGGCATCGTCCCGGTGGTGCTCGGGGGCGACCACGCGATCACCTGGCCCGCCGCGACGGCGGTGGCCGACCACCTCGGTCACGGGAACGTGGGTCTCATCCACTTCGACGCGCACGCCGACACCGCGAACGACGAGGCGGGGAACCTGGCCAGCCACGGCACCCCGATGCGCCGCCTCATCGAGAGCGGAGCCATCAAGGGCAGGAACTTCGTGCAGGTCGGGCTCCGCGGGTACTGGCCGCCGGCCGACGTCGTCGCCTGGATGCGCGAGCAGGAGATGAAGACCCACTTCATGCAGGAGATCTGGGACGACGGCATCAAGACGGTGATCGACCGCGTCATCGACGAGGCGCTCGACGGCCCGGAGTTCGTCTACCTGTCGGTCGACATCGACGTCCTCGACCCAGGGTTCGCACCGGGCACCGGAACTCCTGAGCCGGGCGGGATGGCACCGGTCGACCTGCTGCGCATCGTGCGTCGGATCGCGCTCGACACGCGTGTCGTGGGGCTCGACGTCGTCGAGGTCGCGCCGGCGTACGACCACGCCGACAGCACCGCCAACAACGGCCACCGCGTGATCTGGGAGTCGTTGGCCGGCATGGCGAAGCGCCGCCTCGACGGTCTCCCCATCGGCATCCCGCACTGATCCTTGCTGCGTGAGCAGGAACGCGTCGCAGGGAGCGCGTTCCTGCTAGGGCTGCGGGGGGCGGCCGAAGCGGCGCAGCTCCTGCGGCCAGCCGCAACCCTCGGCGATCCGGCCGGCCCAGGTCCGGGCCTCGTCCTCGGAGGCCACCGCGATGATCGCGAGGCCGCCGAGGAACTCCTTGGTCTCGACGTACGGACCGTCGGTGATCAGCACCTCGCCGCTCGTGGCGTCGGCGCTGAAGGCGTCCTCGATCTCCTCCACCAGGCCGCCGGTGTAGACCAGCGCGCCGGATGCCTCCAGGTCGTGGACCACCGCCATCGCCAGCGGGCCGCGGGACCGGAACCACTCCTCGGTGTGGTCGCCGACCCACTGCTGGTTGAAGTAGATGAGGTAGTCGCGCGCCTCGGGTCCGCCGACCGGCTCCGGCGAGCGTCGGCCGGTGATGCCGTCGGGCCGTGACTTGAACAGCCGCACCTCCTGCGGCCAGCCGCACCCCTCCGCGAGGCGCCCGGCCCACCGGCGGGCCTCCTCCTCGTCCGCCACCTCGACGATGGTCAGACCGCCGAGGAACTCCTTGGTCTCGACGTACGGTCCGTCGGTGAGGAGCAGCTCTCCGCTGGTCGCGTCGGCGGTGACCACCGGTGCGCCCTCCTCCAGTCCGCCGGCGTACACCAGGACGCCGGCGGCCTCCATGTCGCGCACCACGGCCATGGACGGCTCCACGCGCGACAGGAACCACTCCGCGGGGTGGTCGCCGACCCACTGCTGGTTGAAGTAGATGAGGTACTCGGCCACGGCTGCTCCTCCTGCGTACGACGGGTCCGGTGCCCGCCCTCACCCCCTGCACGAACGGGGGCGCCCGGATTCGACACCTTTCCACCGACGATCCTCGCCGGCACGCAGGGGCGCCCTCGCGCGGCGCGCCTCAGCCGCGCGGCACCTCGAGGACGGACGTGAGGCCCGGCTGGTCGGGGTCGTCGGTGATCGGCTCGCCGGCCAGCCAGCAGCGGATCACGTGCGCGAGCTCGCCGGGATGGCTGAAGTTGATCGCGTGCGCCGCCCCCGTGATGACGGCGATCGTCACGTGCGGCGGCAGCTGGCGCCCCACCTCGAGCACGCGGGGCCGCTTCGGGAGCAGCGGGTCGCGGCTGCCGAGCACGCCGAGCGCGGGCACCGCGCACGCGAGCAGCCGCTCGAGCGCGGGGAAGCGCGTCATCTCCCCGAACAGCCGGAGCGCGTTGACCGGCCCGAAGCGGACGTAGTCGGGGACGGCGACGGCGGCCATCCGCGGGTTCTCGCGCACGCCGTCGACCGCGAGCTGGCCGACCGCGCGCCGCAGCGGCTGGTTGTTGGGGCCGCCCGCGGGCGCGCAGAGCACGACCTGCTCGGTGCGGTCCGTGTGGCGGTCGGCGAGCTCGAGGCTGATGGGGCAGCCCATCGAGTTGCCCACGAACACGGCCTTCTCGACGTCCATCGCGTCGAGCAGGCGCAGCACCGAGCCGGCCAGGGCCGGTATGTCGTAGGGCCGAGGAGGCTTCTGGCTCGCGCCGTACCCGGGCAGGTCCGGGACGATCTGGCGCGCCTGGTCCTGCAGCAGCCTCGCCGTGGGCATGAGGTACTCGCCGGAGATGGCGAAGCCGTGCACGTGCACGATCGGCGTGGCACCGGGTACGTCGGGACCCACGCGGACGAACGTCCGGCGGCCGTCGACGATCAGCTGCCGGTGCTCCCACCCGGGGTCGAGCGTGCGCGCCACTACGGCTCGACCGGGGTCATGCGCAGCACCCGGCGCTCGGCCACCAGGCCGGGCAGCACGGTGCGCACGTGCTCGATGTGCGGCGTGCGGTCGTGCGCGGCGTGCGCCTCCGGCGTCGCCCAGACCTCGTAGAACGCCAGGACGTTGGGGTCCTCGCGGTCGACGTGCAGGTCGTAGCGCAGGCAGCCGTCCTCGGCGCGGGACGGGCCGACGATGGCGAGCAGCGCGGCCTTCAGCTCGTCGACCCTGCCGGGTGCGGCGCGGAACTCCACGACCATGGCGAGCGGCTCGTCGGGCACGGCGTACCTCCTCGGGAGCGGGTGCCCCGAACCCTAGGCGATCAGGGCTACGCGAGCTTGAGGGCCCGCGCCTCCTCCCACAGCTCGTCGCGGACGTCGGGGTGCGCGGCGTCGCGGATCAGGTGGCGGGCCTGCGACTTCTGGTCGTAGCCCCAGATCCAGGCCTGGCCGTACTCGGTCACGATCGCCGAGGCCTGGAAGGAGGTGACCGGCTCCTCGATCATCGGCACGATCGTGGACACGTCGGCCTTGGGGTGCCACGAGCGCAGCGCCAGGATCGCCTGGCCGCCGGGGGAGTGCAGCGCACCGACGATGAAGTCGGTCTGCCCGCCGAAGCCGGAGAAGATCTGGCCCTTCACCCGCGAGGCGTTGGCCTGCGCGTAGAGGTCGACCTGCAGCGCGGTGTTGACCGAGGTCATGAGCGGCTGCTTGGCGATGAGCGACGGCTCGTTCGTCGTCTCGGTGCGCAGCAGCTGCACGCGCGGGTTCCGGTCGACCCAGGCGTAGAGCTCGGGCGAGCCGAAGAGGAACGACGAGACGAGCGTCGCGTCCGGGTCGAGGGCGCCGGCCCGGTCGAGCTCGAGGACGCCGTCGCTGAACATCTCGCTCCACACGCGCAGCCCTCGGCGGCCGGTGAGGCCCGAGAGCACGGCGTCGGGGACGGCGCCGATGCCCAGCTGCATGGTCGAGCCGTCGGCCACCCGGGTCGCCACGCGGTCGCCGATGGTGGCCGACACGTCGTCGATCACCATGGCGCCGGGCGAGGGCAGCTCGGCGTCGACCTCGACGGCGACGTCGACCAGGTCGACCGCGATCTCGGCGTCGCCGTAGGTGTAGGGCATCCGTGCGTTGACCTGGGCGATGACGATGCCGCCGCGCTCCCGGACCGCCTCGATGGCGGCGGGGAGGATGTTGACCTCGATGCCGAGCGACACCTTGCCGTCGACCGGCACCGAGGTGTGCACCACGACGACGTCGGGCGGGCAGGTGACGGAGAACAGCCGGGGCACGAGCGAGAGGCGCGAGGGGATGTAGACCAGGCGCGGGGAGCGCCGCATCCCGGGGCCGACGAACGCGGTCTCGAGCGTGACGCCCTCGCGGTCGGGCAGGCCGGGCTGCGCGTTGAGCGCGTGCAGCCGGTACGTGGGGAGCGCGGCATCGACCGCGTCGAGAGCCGCCCTGGGCGTCGCGAAGTTGCCGCTCACCACGACGCGGGGGTTCTCCGGGAGCCCGCCCAGGACGCCGGGGATGTCCTCGAGGTCGATCGTGCGCATCTGCTGTCCTGCCCCTCGCTGCGTGGTGTCGGGTCGACGCTACCGACCTCGGGGAGCGGGTGCGGCACCGAGCGAGGCTCGCGTGGGGCGGATCACGGCGCGCCCCGGTGGCCGCCGCGCGCAGAGCCCGTCGTGAGCGCCCGCAGAGGGAGGCGTGATGCACTGGGGCTCACGGGTGAGGTCGAACCTGTCGACAACCCTCGTGATGATCCCTCGTGGCGTGCGCGGGATGAGCGAGCATCCGGGCTCCGGGCCTGTCAGAGTGAGTGAATACCGGACGCACCGACTGCCGGAAAGGAAGACCAGAGTGGCCATCGAGCGTGCCCAGGCCCTCGTCATCGAGGATTCCCCCGAGATCACCCTTCTCGTGCGCGGACTGCTCGAGAAGGAGGGCTACTCGGTCGTCGCCACCCCTCGGGGGACGCAGGGCCTGGAGTGGGCCAGGAGCAAGAAGCCCGAGCTCGTCATCCTCGACCTGTCGCTGCCCGACCGCGACGGTGTCGAGATCTGCCGCGAGCTGCGCAGCTTCAGCGACGC
>JAKOVT010000287.1 GCA_029781935.1 Actinomycetes bacterium
CTCGCGGTCCCACGCGCGGGCGAACGAGCGCCGCGCGACCCGGCTCGTGACCACGACGCGCCGGTAGTCCAGCCACACCACGGTGTCGGCTCGCGACCACATGAGGTCGCGCACCTGCTGGTAGCCGTGGGAGTCGAAGACCCAGGCGTCCTGCGCCACCACCTCGGCGACGTCGGCCTCGAACGTGGGGATCGGCACCCAACCGGGGCCGTGGTAGAAGCCATCCATCTCGAAGTAGGGCAGACCGGTACGCCGGCACAGCTCGCGGGCGAACGTCGTCTTCCCAGCGCCCGAGATCCCGCCGACCATCACCCGCCGCACGCCGACCGACGCTACCGCCCCCACCCCGTCGCCTCGCTGCCGTATCTGTCGTGGAGGGGCGCCGCCGCGCAGCAGATGCAGACGCGAGGCGGCGTCAACCGGTGAGCAGTGCCTCGAGTCCGGCGCGGTCGGGGAGGTCCGTGGGGCGCACGACGGCGCCGTCGCGCACGAAGAGGAACGCGGCGTCGACATCGGAGACCGGGACGCCGGCCATCTCGGCGTAGGCCACGCGGTAGATCGCGAGCTGGAGCGGGTCGGCGCCGTGGTCCTTCGACGTCTTCCAGTCGACCACCTCGTAGCGGGTGCGGCCGTCGTCGTCGGTGCTCGCGAACACGGCATCGATGCGACCGGGTACGACGCGCCCTCCGACCACGAGCGAGAACGGCACCTCGATGCCGATCGGCGAGCGGTCGGCGTACGGCGAGGCGAGGAACGTCTCCTGCAGCGCGGCGAGCGCGGAGTCGGACTCGACGTCGTCGTCGGCGGCACCGGGGAGGTCGTCGGGCTCGAGGAGCGGCCGGACGCCGTAGTGCGCCTCGACCCAGGCGTGGAAACGCGTGCCGCGGCGGGCCGCCGGCGCGGGTCGCGACGGCATCGGGCGCGCGAGCCGCTTAGTGAACGCGTCCAGGTCGTCGGCCAGACGCACGAGGTCGGACGCCGAGAGCGAGCTCGGCAGCGCGACCCGGCGTACGGCGGACCGCTCCGCGCGGCGCTCCTCGAGCAGCAGCGCGATGTCGTCGTCCCACCCGCGCACGGCGTCGAGGTCGGCGCCGTCGAGCTCGGAGAGCGGGCCGATGAGCACCTCGTGCTCGG
>JAKOVT010000336.1 GCA_029781935.1 Actinomycetes bacterium
TGCGCAGCGCCCCGGCGATCTGGCCGAGGATCTCGGCGCTCGGCTTCTTCAGCCCCCGCTCCACCTGGCTGAGGTAGGGGTTGGAGACCCCGGAGCTCCTCGCCAGCTGGCGCAGCGACACCTCGGCGGCCTCGCGCTGCTCGCGGATGTACTCCCCGAGACTGCGCATGTCGATCGTGGCCATGCCTCTACGGTGCCACCTGGGTGCTTGCTGTGGCAAGCGGAGAGTTAGCACTTCGGGGGTGTTCCGCCTCACAGCGCGGGCCGTAGGTGCTTGCTGACTGCGTGTTACCAGCGAGTAGGCTTCAGCGCCGCGGTGGCCGGGCCGACGGCGACCGCGACCCGGACGACGGTGCGGCATATCCGGGGTGCGCCGCGCGTTGACGCGTGCGGAGAGGAACCACCATGAACCCCTGGACCCTGAGCATGGCGACGTCGCAGGAGCACGCGCGAGACCTGCGTCGCGAGACCTGCGAGCGTCGGCTGGCCGAGCGGGCCCGCTGCGAGCTCGCCCGCACCCGGCGTGCCGCCCGTCGCTGACCCCGACGCCGTCGAGGCGCTGGCCGAGGTCAGCCGAGCAGGCCCTCGACGACACGGACCTCGCCGACGGGCGTCCCGCCGCCGAGCAGCGGCGCGACGTCGTACCGATCGAGCACCGCGGCCTCGACGCCGAGGGAGCGCAGCACCGCGGTCGCGAGCAGCGGGCGGGGCCGGTCGGCGCCGTCGTCGACCTTGAGGGCGAAGGCCCGGCCGTCCGGCAGCGCGCCGGCGTAGACGCCCTCCGCGCCGTCCTTGAGCAGCAGCCCCGGGACGCCCCGCATGAGCGCGGTGACCGGGCTGTCGGTGCCGCCCACCTGCTCCGGGTGGGCGCGCATCGCGTCGGCCACGAGCCGCTCGGGCGCACCGGTGCCGGCGACGACGGCGCGCGAGTAGGCCCGCGCCAGCGCCGTGAGCGAGAGGGCGAGCACGGGGGCGCCGCACCCGTCGACGCCGACGGCCGCCACCGGTTCGCCCGAGAGCCGCTCGACGGTGGCGCGCAGGTGCGCCTGCACCGGATGCGCGGGTGCGCGGTAGTCGTCGAGGGGCAGCCCCCGCAGCACGCAGGTCACGAGGATGGCGGCGTGCTTGCCCGAGCAGTTCATGAAGATCGGCGCCGGGCCCTGGCCCGCGCGGACCAGGTCGTCGCGCGCCGACGGGAGCAGCGGCCAGTCCGGCGGCGTGCGCAGAGCCGACTCGTCGAGCCCCGCGCCGGCGAGGATCCGGCGTACGCCGTCGACGTGGAACGGCTCGCCGTCGTGCGATGCCGCCGCGAGCGCGAGCAGCTCGCCGCGCTCGGGGTAGCCGAGCTCCACGAGCCCCGTCGCCTGCATCAGCTTGTTGGACGAGCGGGGGAACACCGGCGAGTCGACGTCGCCGCGCGCGAGCAGCACCGAGCCGTCGGCGTCGAGGAGCACGAGCGAGCCGCGGTGACGTCCCTCGACGAACCCGCTGCGGACGACCTCGACCAGGACGGGCGAGGCCTCAGGCACCGGAGCCCGGGGTGAGCAGGTCGTCGACCGACGCCTCGCCGACCCGGTAGCGCCGGCCGATCTCGGCGGTGAGAGCGTCCATCACCGCCTGGACGTCGCGCCGCACCTCCGACACCTCGGCCTCGTGCGCCCTCAGGCGGGCGACGGCCTCGTGCAGCTCGTCGTCGGTGCGTGCCTCGACGTCGGAGATGGTGGCGTCGGCCACGACCTGCTCGACGTCGCGGCGGTGCTCGTCGACGCGCGAGGGCTCGACGGAGAGGTGGCGGCCGGAGCCGCGAGTCGACCGGGAGTCGTCGGCCAGGATCTCGCCGAGGTTGTCGACGACCGAACCGGTCTCCTGACCTGCCCGGTGCGCGATCTCGGCCTGCACGATGGCGATCCGGCCGTGGAGCATGCGGCGCAGGAAGGAGAGGTCGGCCTCCTCCTGCTCGGCCTCGTGGCGCCGGGCGCGCAGCTCGGGCAGGTCGAGGGTGTCGAGATCGGCGGCGAACTCCGGTGCGAGCACCTTGTCGACGCGACGCCGACCCCCGGGCATCGGCCTGGTCATCCACCTGCTCCGTTCCGCCGGTCCTTCACGTTGAGCATGGTCCGCGCCTCGTCGGTGGTCATCGGAGGACGCAGGGCCAGCGTGGCGAGACTAGCGGCCCGCTCCACCAGCTCGGCGTTGTCCCGCACCGGTCGGCCCGGCGCGAACGTGAGCGTGTCCTCCATGCCGACCCGCAGGTGGCCGCCCGCCGACAGCGCCGCGAGGGCGACCGGCAGGGTCGAGCGGCCGACGCCGGTGGCCGACCAGGACGCGCCCTCGGGCAGCATCCGGGCCATGGTCACGACGGTCGCGGTGTCGCCGGGAGCGCCGCCCGGGACGCCGAGGACGAGGTCGCAGTGGACGTGGCCGCCGTAGGGCAGCCCCTCCTTCTCGAGCAGCCGGTTGAGGGCGGCGACGTGGCCGACGTCGAAGAGCTCGAACTCCGGCACGATCTCCAGCGCCTGGGTCTTGCGGTAGAGCTCGACCATGAAGTCCCACGGGTTCAGGAAGACATCGGAGCCGAAGTTGACCGTGCCGCAGGTGAGCGAGCAGGAGTCGGGGCCGGCGTCCAGGACGGCCAGCCGCGCCTCGTAGGGGTCGGTCACCGCGCCTCCTGTCGAGAGCTGCACGACCAGATCGGTGCCCTCGCGCAGCGCCGCGACCGTGTCGGTGAGGCGGGCGACGTCGAGGGTGGGGGCGGCCTCGCCGTCGCGGATGTGCACGTGGATCAGCCCGGCCCCGGCGGCCTGACAGGCCTTCGCCGTGGCGACCAGCTCGTCGAGCGTCACGGGGAGGGCGGGCGCGTCGGTCTTGGCCGTCTCGGCCCCCGTCGGGGCCACGGTGATGAGGGTCGGTGCTGCCACGACGCCATCGTGGCACGCGGGCCGACCTCGGTGCGGGCCGCACGGCCGGCCGGGCGGCGCAGCCTGGTCGTCCCGTCCGTCGGACGCGCCGGTGGGCGGTGGGTGAGCGGTCGCGCGGGTGGCGCGTCCCGCGCGCCGGGATGGGACGAGGTCGGCGGCCCCCAGGACTCAATCCGGGGGCGAATCCGTCCGATGGGTGAATCAGCGTCCGGTGCGGACGCCCACACACGCGGTGCGGGAGGGAGGTCCGGCGTGCCTGAGAGCGGCTTCCCGACCCCCGTCGACGGACTCCTCCTCGAGCTGGCCTCCCAGGGCGCCACCGGCACCCTCTCGGTGACCGACGTCGACGGCGAGCAGTCGTCGGTCTGGTTCCGCGACGGACGGGTGTACGCCGTCTCCGTGCCGGGGCGGCGACCGCTGCTCGGCGTACGCCTGATGTCGTCGGGCGCCCTCACGCCCGAGGCCCTCGCCGAGGCGCTCGAGGTCCAGCGCACCGAGCTGCAGGGCTGGCGGCTCGGCGAGCTGCTCGTGCATCTCGGGTTCGTCGACCGCAGCGTGGTCGAGGCCTTCGTCACCGAGCAGCTGCGCGACCAGGTGGCCGATCTCCTGCACTGGCGCGTCGCCGAGCACAAGTTCCGCAACGGCAAGCGCACCCGGCAGGACGTCGCACCGCCCGTCGAGGTCACCGACCTGATCGCCCTGGCCGCGGAGCGCGATGCCCGCTGGAACGAGATCGTCCCGTTCATCGGCGGGCCGGACGCCGTCCCCGTCCTCTCGTCCTCGCCGTCGGGCGCCAGCGACGTGGTGCTCGGCCCGTACGACTGGGCGCTGCTGTGCAAGGTCGACGGCCAGCGGACCATCGCCGACCTCGCCGACGACTGCGGCTTCACCGTGTACGAGGCCGGCATGGTCGTGGTGGGCCTGCTCGACGCCGGACTGGTCGACATCGACGCCTACGGCGCCGCCCCCGAGGGCCCGCCGGTGGAGGAATGGCGGCTCGAGCCCAGCGACGACGAGCTGGCGACCTCCGTCGCCCGCGTCGCCGAGGCGATGGCCGACATGGGCCTGGCCAGCACAGCCGGTGGCCGCCGCCCCTGGGACCTCGCGGCCGACGAGCCCTACCGCTCCCCGTTCAGCCCGTCCCCCGTCCTGGAGGAGCCGGCGCTGGCCGACGTCGTGTCGCTCGAGGCCGAGCGCGAGGCGCGGGCCGCGGACGAGGCGGAGCGGCAGGAGGCCGAGCGGCTCGCCGCCGAGGAGGCCGAGCGTGCCGAGGCCGAGCGCGCCGAGGCCGAGCGCATCGAGGCCGAGCGTGCCGCGGCCGAGCGGCTCGCCGCCGAGGAGGCTGAGCGTGCCGAGGCCGAGCGCGCTGAGGCCGAGCGGCTTGCGGCCGAGGAGGCCGAGCGGATCGAGGCCGAGCGGCTTGCCGCCGTGGAGGCCGAGCGTGCCGAGGCCGAGCGGATCGAGGCCGAGCGGATCGAGGCCGAGCGGATCGAGGCCGAGCGCATCGAGGCCGAGCGGCTTGCCGCCGAGGAGGCCGAGCGTGCCGAGGCCGAGCGGATCGAGGCCGAGCGGATCGAGGCCGAGCGTGCCGAGGCTGAGCGCCTCGCAGCGGAGGAGGCGGCCCGCCGGGAGGCGGAGCGGCTCGCAGTCGAGGAGACGGCCCGGATCGAGACCGAGCGGCTGGAGGCGGCCCGGCAGGAGGCCGAGCGCCTCGAGGCCGAGCGGATCGCCGCGCAGGAGGCTGCCCGCCTGGCCGCCGAGGACGCCGCCCGCATCGAGGCCGAGCGCCTCGCAGCGCTGGAGGCCGCACGGCTGGAAGCCGAGCGCATCGAGGGCGAGCGCCGGGCCGCCGAGGAGGCCGCCCGTCTCGCGGCCGAGGAGGCCGCGCGTCTGGAGGCCGAGCGTCGTGCGGCGGTGGAGGCCGCGCGCCTGGAGGCCGAGCGCATCGAGGCCGGCCGGCTCGCCGCGGAGGAGGCCGCCCGTCTCGCGGCGGAGGAGACCGCGCGCCTGGAGGCCGAGCGCATCGAGCTCGAGCGGGTGGCCGCCGAGCAGGCCGCGGCCCGCGAGGCCGCGCGGCTCGAGGCCGAGCGGCTCACCGCGGAGCAGACCGAGCTGCTCGAGGCGGCCCGTCAGCAGGCGGCACAGCTCGAGGCCGAGCGCCTCGAGGTCGAGCGGATGGCCGCCGAGCAGGCCGCGCGCCTGGCCGAGGCCCGGCAGGAGACCGCCCGCCTCGAGGCCGAGCGGATCGCGGCCGAGGAGGCCGCCCGCCAGGAGGCCGAGCGCCTCGCGGCCGAGGAGGCCGCGCGCCAGGAGGCGGCCCGCCTGGCCGCCGAGGAGGCGGCACGGCTCGAGGCCGAGCGTCTCGAAGCCGAGCGCCTCGCCGCCGAGGAAGCCGCCCGACTGGCTGCCGAGGAGGCCGCCCGCCTGGAGGCCGAGCGCCTCGCCGCCGAAGAGGCCGCCCGACTCGAAGCCGAGCGCCTCGCCGCCGAGGAGGCCGCCCGACTGGCTGCCGAGGAGGCCGCCCGCCTGGAGGCCGAGCGCCTCGCCGCCGAGGAGGCCGCCCGCCTGGAGGCCGAGCGCCTCGCCGCCGAAGAGGCCGCCCGACTCGAAGCCGAGCGCCTCGCCGCCGAGGAGGCC
>JAKOVT010000340.1 GCA_029781935.1 Actinomycetes bacterium
TCATGCTGGTGATGGTCATCGGGAGTCCTTCTCCGATCGCTGTGGGGGGCGGGTGTCCTCGTCGAGCAGGTCCTGCATGCGGTCGAGCCGGTGGCGCCAGAGGTCCTCGAGGGAGTCGAGCAGCTGCTGGGCCCGGCGTACGGCGTCGACGTCGCCGCTCACGCGGGTCTCGCGGCCCTGCCGTCGCCGGGTGACGAGCCCGGCCGACTCGAGCACCGCGACGTGCTTCTGCACCGCCGTGATGCTCATCGGGTAGCGCCGGGCGAGCTCGGACACCGACCGCTCCTCGACGAGCACGACGCGGACGATGTCGCGCCGCGTCGCGTCGGCGAGGGCGTGGAAGAGCCGGTCGACCTCGTCGTCCGGCAGTTCCAGATCTACAACCATAAGGTTGCAGATTAGTCCAGGGCGATCCCGGAGGCAAGAGGGCGGGGACGACCGCCGCGACCGAGCCTCGAAGCGCTCCCGCGCGGCGGGAGACGCGACAGGTCCAGCACCTACCATGCAGGCGGCGGGTCGTCCGGGCTCTTCGTGGCCGTGGCGGCCGCACAGCCGCTGCGAGGGGAGCCGGAGGCGATGCAGACCCCGCTCTACCACCTGCACCAGCCCAGCACGCCGCGTCGCAGCGAGGCGATCGCGTGGATGGTGGCCGTCGGTGTCTACGTGCTCCTCATCGCCTGGGTGCTGCCCCACGTCGCCGACCCGTGGCAGCCGGTCGCGGCCATCCCGCTCGCGCACGCGCTCGCCCTGGCCGTCGTCACGCTGCTCACGGCGGTGGTGCTCTGGCTCGAGGCCCGGCGCACGCAGATGCGCGGCTATCTCGTGCTCGCCGGCACGTTCTCCTCGGTCTGCCTCCTGCTGGTCGCCTTCACCCTCGCCTTCCCCGGCGCCTACCTGCCGCCTGCCGCGGACGGGTCGCCCCGCGCCCTGCTCGGGGGGCCGGACACCCCGGTCGCCCTGTTCCTGCTCTGGCACCTGGTCATCACGATCGGGGTGCCGGTCAGTGCGGTCCTGCTCGACCGCGATGAGCTCGCGGGCCGCGAAGCCGTTCTGCCCCACGGCGTCCTGCCCGGCGTGCTCTGGGGCACGGTCCCCGCGGCGGTGCTCTCGATCTGGTGGCTCGCCGTTCCGAGCGCCGTCCCCCACGTCTACGAGCCGCCGGAGCTGTCGAGTCTCGGGACGCTCGTCGTGCAGGCGACCTGCCTGCTGGCGATCGCCGGCCTCGTCGTCGTCGCCGTGGTCACGCGCGCGTCGAGCACGCTGGCCCGGTGGCTGATCGCCATCTGCGTCCTCAACCTCGGCGACGCGCTGCTCAACCTCGGCGCCCTGCGCTACTCCGAGGGCTGGTACGCCGCACGGGCGCTCGGCTTCGCCGCCCTGTCGGCGCTGCTCGTGGTGCTCGTGGTGCAGCTCGCGCGGATCGACCGGCGCACCGACCACGCCGCGACGACCGACGCGCTGACGGGGGTGCGCAACCGCCTCACGTTCCAGGACGACCTCGAGCGCGAGATGGCGCGATCGCAGCGCGACGGGAGCCGGCTCGCGCTGCTCGTCGTCGACGTCGACCGCTTCAAGGCCGTCAACGACCTGCACGGGCACGCCGCCGGCGACACCGTGCTGGTGGAGGTCGCGTCGCGGTTGCGCGAGTGCGTGCGCGCGGAGGACCTGCTCGTGCGCATGGGGGGCGACGAGTTCGTCGTGCTGCTCGTGGGGCTCGACGACACCAGCCAGGCCGAGACCGCGGCCGCGCGCATCGTCGCGTCGATGCTCGCCCCGGTCGCGTGCGCGGGGACCACGCTCGTGGCGGCCGTCTCCGTCGGGGTGGCGGTCCACCCGGGGTCCGCGGCGACCACCGACGAGCTGCTGCGCCACGCCGACCGAGCGATGTACGCCGCGAAGTCCGCCGGCGGCGGCCGCTACCACGTCGACCCGCCGAGCTCGCCGAGCGCCGTCGGCTGACCCACCGCGCCTTCCCGAGGTCGAGCGCCGTCCGCCTCGGGTTCCTCCGATCGACGCCCCGCGTTCCCCGTCCCGTACGTCGACGTGCCTACCTTCGCGGTGTCGCCGGACGCGAGGAGGAGACGATGTCGGTCGACCTGGACGAGCGCCGTGACGGCGAGCAGATCGCGCGCGAGCAGGAAGAGGCGGTCCGCGCCCTCGTGCCCGTGCAGGCAGCCGTCCGAGGGGTCGACGAGCACGAGCTGCTGGCCGAGACCACGCTGCCCGGTGCCGACCTCTCGGCGGAGTCGTTGACGATCGTCGTCCGCCCCCAGCAGCACGACGAGTTCCGCTGCGGCCGGTGCTTCCTCGTGCTGCACCGGGCCCGGCTGCACGCGGACGGCCTCTGTCGCGACTGCGCCTGAGAACGGCACCCGTCAGGCGGGGCGACCCGCTGCCTTGTCGAACGAGCGCCAGGCGCGGCCGAAGAGGCCCGGGGCCGACGTGCGCCGGGACGCGCCGAGGACGGCGCCGAGGACGGCGCCGATCCATCGCTGCTCGGCGTCGTCGGCCTCGGCGTACGCCGCAGCCGTGACGGCGCTGCGCTCCGCCGGGCTCGACGCTCGGGCCGCCTCGTCCCGGAAGCGCTGCTCGAGCGCGAGCTGCTCGTCGCGGTAGAGCAGGTGCAGGGCGGCGTAGTCGGCGAGGGTCGCGCGGTGCAGGTCCTCGTGGCGCCACCACAGCGTCTCCGCGTCGTACCTGCCCCGTGGCTGGGGGCCCGTCGCGGGCACCCCACCGTCGAACCACACCGGCTTGAACACCGAGGTGCAGGGTGCCGACGTCGCGGTCACCCAGTGGGTGAAGGTGCCGTCGGCACCGAGGTGCGAGACCCACGAGCCGGTCGACTGGCTGATGCGCACGGGGCCGAAACCCGCGTGGGCGCACACGGTCTGGCCGAGCAGCCCGGCGCCGGGTGCATCGGCGGGGGACCAGGCGGGATCGACGTCGCCGTGGTCGCGGAGCAGCGCGCAAGCGGCGGCGACGTCGACCCGACCGCTCTGCGCACGCAGGGCGTCGGTGGTGCGGCACTGCCGCGCGCGGGCGTCGCTGAAGCGCGTGTAGAGGAAGTCGGAGTAGTCGCGCGCGAAGTCGAACTGCGTGGCGCTGCGCGACCAGCCCTTGTCCACGGCATGGCGCACGAGCCCGCTGGAGACCAGGTCGGCGTCGCGTCCCAGCGTGATGGCGTTCGAGATGGAGCGGGTCGAGGACACCCGCTCCGCGGCCCACTCGCGACCGGCGGTCTCGAGCACCCAGGCCTCGCCCGGATCGGCGACGAGGAAGCTGTTGTCGTAGCGCAGCTCGTGGGTGTGCCCGCAGTCGCCGCCCTGCCCGTGCCGGGAGAGGAGCGAGGTGATGACGTCGACCGCCTCCTCGCCGGTCGCCGCCCGTTCCAGACCCAGTCGCAGCAGGTCCATCCCGATCAGCCCGTCGGCCGTCTCGTGCGGGACCTTCGTGAACACCGCCTCGTTGCCGATCACCACGCCGTGCTCGTTGGCGCCCATCTCGGCGCCCCAGATCCAGTACGGCTTCGCGAGCAGGACCGCGTTCGTGCGGCGTACCTGGTCGATCTCGAGGTAGGTGCACCGCAGGCGTGCACCGTCGCCGTGCTCCGCGGCGGGCACGAGCACGACCTCGTGCGCCTCGTTCGGCTCGCGGTCGCTGTTCTTGGCGAGGATCACCGACCCGTCGGCGGTCGCGTCGGCCAGGGCCACGAAGGTGTCGCACACACCTGCATCGTCCTCCTGCCGTAGGGCTCGCGGTGGTTCCCGGGCGGATCATCCGTGACAGGTGTCATGGTCGATCCAGGACACCGGGCACTGGGCGCCGCTATCCGGAGGATGCAGGCTGTGCGCATGCTCGGAAACCCCTCAGGCACCCAGGCCTTCGGCGTGCGCCTCTCCGGCGTGCGCAAGTCGTTCGGAAGCGTCGTCGCCGTCGACGGCCTCGACCTCGAGATCGCGCGGGGGGAGGTGGTGGCCCTCCTCGGGCCGAACGGCGCGGGGAAGTCGACGACGATCGACATGATCCTCGGCCTCGCGCGTCCCGACGAGGGCTCGGTGCTCGTCGGAGATGTGACGCCGGCGGCCGCCGTCGCCCGAGGCGACGTCGGCGCGATGCTGCAGACCGGCGGGGTGATCCAGGACATCTCCGTGCGCGAGCTCGTGGGGATGCTGGCCTCGCTCTACCCCTCTCCGCTGGACGTCGACGACGTGCTGCGGCGGACCGGCCTCACCGACGTCTCCTCGCGTCGGGCGTCGAAGCTGTCCGGCGGCCAGACCCAGCGCGTGCGCTTCGCCCTCGCGCTCGTGAGCAACCCCCAGCTGCTGGTCCTCGACGAGCCGACCGTGGCCCTCGACGTGGAGGGCAGGCACGAGTTCTGGGAGGCCATGCGGGCCTTCACCGACGGCGGTCGCACGGTGCTGTTCGCCACGCACTACCTCGAGGAGGCCGACGCGTTCGCGGACCGTGTCGTGCTCATGGCGCAAGGTCGCGTCGTGGCAGACGGGCCGGCGACCGAGATCAAGGCGCTCGTCGGAATGCGCACCATCCGCGCGACCCTGCCCGGCGTCGCCCTGGAGGGGCTCGAGGCGCTTCCCGGCGTGCGATCGGCGCAGCGCAACGGCGCCGCCGTGTCGCTGCAGTGCGACGACGCCGACGTCGCGATCCGCGCGCTGCTCCCGGCGTACCCGCAGGCGCGCGATCTCGAGATCGTCGGTGCTGGTCTCGAGCAGGCGTTCCGGCTGCTGACGGCCGGCGAACCGCAGGAGGTCGCCCGATGAGCTCCGCCGTCTACGTCCGTGCGGAGGTGCGCCGCACGCTGCGCAACCGCCGGTTCCTCGTGTTCTCGCTGGGCTTCCCGCTGGTGCTCTTCCTGATCGTGGCCGGCGCCAACCGCGATGTCCGAGACTTCGCGGGCACGGGCATCTCCTTCGTCCTGTACTACATGGTGGGCATGGTGTCGTGGGGCTCGATGGCGGCAGTGATCGCCGGCGGGGCCCGGATCGCCGCCGAGCGGCAGATCGGGTGGACCCGCCAGCTGCGGCTCACGCCGCTGTCGGCCCGCGCCTACTTCGCGACGAAGGTGGCCGGAGGCTACGTCCTCGCGCTCGGCAGCATCGCGGTGCTCTACATCGCGGGCGCCGCATACGGCGTGCGGCTCCCGGCCGAGTCGTGGATCCGCATGACGCTGCTCCTCCTCGTGGGCCTGGTGCCGTTCGCCGTCCTGGGCATCCTGTTCGGGCACCTGCTGAGCACCGAGTCCATGGGACCGGCGCTCGGCGGAGTGACCGCGCTCTTCGCGCTGCTCGGCGGCTCGTGGGGTCCCATCGCGGGGAGCTCGGACCTGCTCGGCCAGCTGGCGCAGCTGCTGCCGTCGTACTGGCTCACGCAGGCGGCGCACTCGGCCTTCACCGGTGAGGCCTGGCCGCTCAAGGCGTGGGTGGTGATCCTGGTCTGGACGGTCGTGCTCGCGCGCTTGGCACGGGGGGCCTACCTCCGCGACACGGGCCGATGACGTCCGGGGAGACTGAGGCCGTGGCCTCCTGGCCACCGACCTCGGGAGCGACGATGGAGGCTGCGGGCGACGGTCCGTCCGGCGTACGCCGGATGCGCTACGCCCTTCCGTTCGCAGGGGTGTGGCTGCTGGTGCTGCTCGGACCGGGCGGCGAGATCCTCGACCGCACCGAGGGCCTCGCGTCCCTGGTCGGCGTCGGGCTCCTCGTGCTGTTCAGCGCGGCCTACCTCGTGATCGTGGCGGTCACGTGGGACCGGCGCCGTCGCCGCGAGGTGCGTCTGCTCACGCTCCTTCTCCTCGTCCTGGCCCTGGCGCTGCTGCCGTTCACGGGCCCGTCCGGCCTGATCGCGTTCATCTTCGTGGCCGTCGCCCTGCAGCTCGTGCTGCCGTGGCCCTGGGCCGTGGCCACGACCGCGGGGCTCATCGGCCTCATGCTCGGGATCGGGTGGACCATCGGTTGGAACGACGTCACGGGACTCGTGTTCTCGGTCGTCGCGGCGTCGATGGCGATGTTCGGCGTCGTACGGATGGCCGAGCGCAACCGGGCACTGCTCGATGCGCAGACCGAGCGCGCGTCCTACGCCGTGCTCGCGGAGCGCGAGCGGTTCGCGAGCGACCTCCACGATGTGCTCGGGCACAGCCTCACCGTGATCACGATCAAGTCCGAGCTGGCGCGGAAGCTCCTCGACACCGACCTGGAACGTGCCCGAGCGGAGCTGGCCGACATCGAGCGGCTCTCCCGCGAGGCGCTGTCGGACGTCCGCTCGACCGTCGGCGACTACCGCGACGTGTCGCTCGCCGGCGAGCTCGCGTCGGCCCGCCAGGCACTGCGCGCCGCGGGCATCGAGCCGGACCTGCCGACCGCGGTCGACGAGGTCCCGGGACGGCTGCGCG
>JAKOVT010000348.1 GCA_029781935.1 Actinomycetes bacterium
GGCGCAGCATGGGCATGCACATCGTCGTCTGCGTCAAGCAGGTGCCCGATTCGAGCCAGATACGGGTCCACCCGGTCACGAACACGATCATGCGCCAGGGCGTTCCGGCGGTGGTCAATCCGTACGACCTGGTCTCCCTCGAGGAGGCGCTTCGCATCAAGGACCGCTTCGGCGCGCGAGTCACCGTGCTCAGCATGGGCCCGAAGATGGCCGCCGAGGCGCTGAAGAAGTGCATCTCGTTCGGCGCCGACGACGCAATCCTGATCACCGACCGCGTGTTCGCCGGGTCCGACACGCTGGCCACCTCCTACGCACTCTCGTCGGCGATCCGCACGATCGGCGGCGACCGCCCGGTCGACATGGTGTTCTGCGGCAAGCAGACGATCGACGGCGACACCGCGCAGGTGGGCCCGGGCGTGGCGCGCCGGCTCGGCCTGCAGCAACTGACCTACGTGTCGCGGATCGAGCGGCTCGACCCGGAGGCGCGCGAGATCGTCGTGCACCGCCGCGCCGAGGGGGGCGTGCAGGTGATGATGACGAAGCTGCCCTGCCTCGTGACGATGATGGAGGGCGCGAACACGATTCGCTTCGCCGACATGGACGCGATGTTCCGCGCCGCGCGCTACGAGGTCATCGAGTGGGACCACAAGGCCGCCGGGATCGGCGAGGTGGCCCGGTGCGGCCTGAAGGGGTCGCCCACCGTGGTGAAGAAAGTCTTCGCACCGCCGCCGCGCGCGAACAAGGCCGAGGTCGTCGATGCCGCCGGCAAGCCGGCTCGCGAGGCGGTCGACGCGCTGCTCTCGAAGCTGTTCGCAAAGCATCCGGAACTGGAAGAGGAGAGCGGCCGATGAGCAGCGACGAGCACACTGCGGCGCCGTCGGCCGCTGCGCCGCGCCGCAACGACGGCGCCGACCTCGGCGCCTGGCGCGGCGTCTGGGTCAACGTCGAGCTCGAGCGAGGCCGGGTGCACCCGGTATCGTGGGAGCTGCTCGGCGAGGGGCGCAAGCTCGCCGACCACCTCGGCGTGCCGCTGTCGGGCGTGGTACTGGGCCCCGACGATGCGGCGACCTCGCAGGCCTGCGCCGAGGCATTCCGTCATGGCGCCGACCGCGTCCACGTCGTGCGCGACCCGGTGCTCGCCCACTATCGAACCGACCCGTACACGCAGGCGCTCACCGAGCTGGTCGAGCGCAGCAAGCCCGAGATCCTGCTGCTGGGGGCGACAACGCTGGGGCGCGACCTCGCGGGCGCCGTCGCCACGACGCTCGGCACCGGCCTGACCGCCGACT
>JAKOVT010000349.1 GCA_029781935.1 Actinomycetes bacterium
TCTTCGGCGGGAAGCAGCTCGACGAGGACGAGGGCTAGCCGTGCGGGTCGGCCTCGGCCTGCCGGTCTCGGGCACCTGGGCCACGCCGGAGACGATGCGCCACGTCGCCGTCGCCGCAGAGGAGCGCGGCTTCGCGTCGCTGTGGACCTTCCAGCGCCTGCTCCACCCCGTCGACGAGGAGTGGGGGTCGGCCTACCACGCCGTGCTGGACCCGTTGACGTCCTTGGCGTACGCCGCCGCTGTCACGTCGCGCATCCGCCTCGGCGTCGCCGTCGTGATGGCGCCGTACTACGCGCCGATCGTGCTCGCGAAGTCGCTCACGACGATCGACGTCCTGTCGCGAGGGCGACTCGACGTCGGGCTCGGCGCCGGGTGGTCGGCACAGG
This sequence comes from Actinomycetes bacterium, assembly GCA_029781935.1. Taxonomy (GTDB): domain Bacteria; phylum Actinomycetota; class Actinomycetes; order S36-B12; family CAIYMF01; genus Longivirga. The sequence continues at coordinate 387 of JAKOVT010000349.1, forward strand.
AGTTCGAGGCCGTCGGCGTGCCGGTGGCGGGCCGTGGCGCCCGCGTCGAGGAGTTCGTCGCAGCGCTCACGGCGATCTGGACCCAGGACCCCGTCGAGCACCACGGCCCCCTCTACGACGTCCCGCTCTCGCACGTCGACCCCAAGCCGGTGCAGCGGCCGCACCCGCCGCTGCTCCTGGGTGGCGGGGCGCCGGCGGCGCTTCGGCGCGTCGGCCGCATCGCCGACGGCTGGATCTCCAGCAGCCGCACGGATCTCACGACGGTCGGCGAGCAGGTGTCGCTCATCAAGGAGGCGGCGGCCGAGGCCGGTCGCGACGGCGATGCGCTGAGGTACGTCGTCCGCGGCGTCGTACGCCTCACCGACGAGCCCACCACGGGCGACGCTCGGATCCCTTTGCAGGGCAGCGCATCCCAGATCCGCGACGACCTCGAGGGACTCGGGGCGCACGGGATCACCGAGGTGTTCCTCGACCTCAACTGGGACGACACCACCGTGGGCGCGCCCGACGAGAGCGCCGCCCTCGCGAACGCCGAGCGCGTGCTCGACCGGCTCTCGCCGTAGCGCCGTCCTCGCCCGTCTCACGGATACGCCGCCCGCGCTGGGCCCCGAACCCCCCGAGGGCGTCGCCCTCCCTCAGGGTGCGCAGCGGGAGGCTCGCGCCCCCGCAGGTCGGGCACCCGGACAGCCCGGCCGAGCCCCGCCACGTCGCGGCGCTCGGGCGGATCAGCCCTCGAGCAGAGTCGCCTCGACGGTGATCGACGGCACGCCGGCCAGCGCCTTGCTCACCGGGCACCCGGCCTTCGCCTCCGCCGCGGCGGCGGCGAACTCCTCGGAGCTGATGCCGGGCACGACGCCGTCGACGCTGAGCCGGACGGCCGTGATCTGGAGAGCGCCGTCGACCCGGTCGATCTCCACCTCCGCGCTGACGGTCAGGGAGGTCGGCGGCGTCCCGCCGCGGGTGAGGCCGCCGGAGAGCGCCATCGAGAAGCAGGCCGAGTGCGCCGCCGCGATGAGCTCCTCGGGACTGGTCGTGCCCTCGGGCTCGCCGATGCGCTGCGGGAACGTGACGGCGAACTGCGCCGTGCCGCTGGAGTCGAGCGTCGTCAGGCCGCTGCCGGTCTGCAGGTCGCCGGTCCATCGGGTCGAGGCGTCGCGGACGGTCATGGGTCCTCCTGGTGCGTCGGGTCCGGGCTCCACCGTCGTACGCCGAGCCCTGTCGCGCCAC
>JAKOVT010000427.1 GCA_029781935.1 Actinomycetes bacterium
CCCGACTTCCCCACCGGCGGCCTCATCGTCGGCCGCAAGGGCATCGAGGACGCCTACCGCACCGGCCGCGGCTCGGTGATGATGCGCGCCGTCGTCGAGGTCGAGGAGGACAACCGCGGCCGCACGCTGCTCGTCGTCACCCAGCTGCCCTACCAGGTCAACCCCGACAACCTGCTGCTGCGCATCGCCGAGCTGGCCAACGAGGGGAAGATCGCCGGCATCTCCGACGTCCGCGACGACTCCTCGTCGCGCACCGGCATGCGGCTGGTCGTCGAGCTCAAGCGCGACGCCGTCGCGAAGGTCGTGCTGAACAACCTCTACAAGCACACGGCGCTGCAGGACAACTTCTCCTGCAACATGATCGCGCTCGTCGACGGCGTGCCGCGCACGCTCACCCTCGACGGCTTCGTGCGGCACTGGATCACCCACCAGATCGAGGTCGTGGTCCGCCGTACGCGCTATCGGCTGCGCAAGGCCGAGGAGCGGGCCCACATCCTGCTCGGCTACCTCAAGGCCCTCGACGCGCTCGACGAGGTCATCGCGCTCATCCGCGCGAGCGCCACCGTCGACGACGCGCGCGCCGGTCTGATGACGCTGCTCGACGTCGACGAGGTGCAGGCCACCGCGATCCTCGACATGCAGCTACGCCGCCTGGCCGCCCTCGAGCGGCAGAAGATCATCGACGAGTACGACGATCTGCAGGTCCGCATCGCCGACTACAACGACATCCTCTCCAGCGAGCAGCGCCAGCGCACGATCGTGAGCGAGGAGCTCGCGGAGATCACGGCGAAGTACGCCGACGAGCGCCGCAGCATCCTGATCCCGTGGGACGGCGAGGTCACCGACGAGGACCTCATCGCCGAGGACGACGTCGTCGTCACGATCACTCGTGGCGGCTACGCCAAGCGCACGCTCACCAACCTCTACCGCGCGCAGCGGCGAGGCGGGAAGGGTGTGCGGGGCGCATCGCTGCGCAGCGACGACGTCGTCGAGCACTTCTTCGTCACGACCACGCACCACTACCTCCTGTTCTTCACGAACAAGGGGCGCGTCTACCGCGCGAAGGCCTACGAGCTGCCCGACTCCGGCCGCGACGCCAAGGGCCAGCACGTGGCCAACCTGCTCGCGTTCCAGCCCGACGAGCAGATCGCGCAGGTGCTCGACATCCGCGACTACACCGCGGCGCCCTACCTCGTGCTCGCCACCCGCGACGGCCAGGTGAAGAAGACCCGCCTCGAGGCGTTCGACTCGCCGCGCAGCGGCGGCATCATCGCGATCAACCTGCGCGACGGCGACGAGCTCATCTCCGCGCAGCTCGTCGACGACGATGCCGACCTCCTGCTGGTGAGCGCGAAGGGGATGTCGGCGAGGTTCAAGGCCGACGACGAGACGCTGCGCCCGATGGGTCGCGACACCTCCGGCGTCATCGGCATGAAGTTCCGCGACGGCGACCACCTGCTGGCGATGGACACCGTGCGCGAGGGCGCGTTCGTGGTCACGGTGACCGACGGCGGCTACGCCAAGCGCACACCCGTCGACGAGTGGAGCACCAAGGGCCGCGGCATCCTCGGCGTGCGCGCGATGAAGCTGGTCGAGGAGCGCGGATCGCTCGTCGGTGCGCTCGTCGCGGACGAGGACGACGAGCTCTACGCCATCGCGTCCGACGGCGTGGTGATCCGCACCCGCGTGGCCGACATCCGCGCGACCGGCCGCGACACGATGGGCGTCTCGCTCATGAACGTCGGGGACGACAACGCCATCGTCGCGGTCGCCCGCGGCGAGGCGGGCGACGATGACGAGGACGTCGACGACGAGGTCCTCGAGGCCTCCGGCGGCACCGACGGTGCCGCGGACGTCACCGGATCGGCCGACGCGATCGGCGACACCGCCGTGTCGGCCGCGGCCGGCATCGACTCCGACGACGCCTCGTCGGTTACCGTGGACGACGAGCCGGGCGCCGACGGGCCCTCGGCCGCGGGGGACCAGGAGTAGGGGAGCCGCGTGGACAAGGCAGGCTCGACGACCCGACCCGGCGGCGGTTCCGCCTCGGGTCCGGACGTCGTCCCCGACGGCGACGCTCAGGCGACCGGACCGATCCCGATCGCGGCCGACGGCGCCGCGTCGACGTCGTCAGCCACCTCGACGAGGTCGGCACCGTCGACCTCACCGGGCTCCGCGACGAGCGGGAAGCCCGCAGGCACCTCGGCGGGTCCTGCGCCCACCCATCCCGCGGCGACCAAGCCCGCAGCCGCGAAGCCCGCGGCCACGAAGCCCGCGGCTGCCAAGCCGGCGAACTCCCAGCGCGAGTCCACGACGACGACGACGGCCAAGCCCGCCGCCGCTGGGTCGGCCGCCGCTGGGTCGGCCGCGTCCACGACGACAGCGGCCAAGCCGGCACCGGCTGCCGCCGCGGCACCGGTCGCGCCCGCGACGTCCTCGCGTCCCACGGCCGCCCCCGTCACCGCCGCGGCGTCGGCAGCCGCGGCCACCACGGTGACGCCGCCCGCGCCGGCTCCCATCCCGGCGACGCTGCCGCCGCTGGCGACCGAGCAGCGCCCGCCCGCCGCCGCGACCCGTCCGGTGGGGCCGCGCCGGGCGCGGCTGCTCGTGACCCGGCTCGATCCGTGGTCGGTGATGAAGACGGCGTTCATGCTGTCGGTGTCGCTCGCCGTCGTCGTCCTCGTGGCCGTGGCCCTGCTCTGGTGGACGCTGTCGGTCACCGGGGTGTTCGACGCGGTCGGCCGCACGGTGGACGACGTCGCCGGTTCCACCACCTCGTCGTTCGACTTCCTCTCCCTCGTCGGCTTCAGCCGGGTCATGGGTGTCGCGCTGGTGCTGGCAGCGATCGAGATCGTGCTCGTCTCGGCGCTCGCGACGCTGTTCGCGTTCCTCTACAACCTGTCGGTGGGCCTCACCGGCGGCCTCGAGGTCACGCTGTCCGAGGACTCCTGAGGCCGGCCGATCCCCGGCCCGAGCGTTGTCAGGGGCGACGCGCGCGCCGGTGCGACCTCGGTTTGGGGACGCCCCGACGGCTGGGGTAGCCTTCTCCGGCACGCGACGGGCCTATAGCTCAGACGGTTAGAGCGCTTCCCTGATAAGGAAGAGGTCACTGGTTCAAGTCCAGTTAGGCCCACTGGTACGACCCACCCGCCTGGGGAGGCTCAGATCGTGAAGAAGCTGCTGATCGTCGCCGCGCTCGCTGCTGTCGGTTACCTGGTCTACCAGCAGATCGCCGCGAGCCGGGCGGAGCAGGACCTGTGGACCGAGGCCACCTCGGCGCCCGACCTCCGCTGATCACCCGCTCCCGGCCGACCCACGTCGGACCCGGGGAACCGGGGGCGTAGCTCAACTGGCAGAGCACCGCCTTTGCAAGGCGGGGGTTGAGAGTTCGAGTCTCTTCGCCTCCACGGACCCTTGAAGGGGGCCGGCCCCGCTCTTCCGGGCCCGGCCCCCTTCAAGGGTCCTGGGGCGACGACGACTGTGGGCCCCCGCTGAGCGCTACATCCCAGCGCCACGTCCGGCTGCAAGCGCCATGCGCTCAGTAGGGGACTCTTCGCCGACAGCACCACGAGCGCGCGACGCGGCACCACCCGAAGGTCCGACCCGACCCCACCCGGAGCGCGACGGTCGGACCCGCCCGCCCCACGACCGCCACCCGAAGGTCCGACCCGACCCCACCTGGAGCCGCCCGCAGTGAGGCAGAACTGCCTCTCCAGCAGCTCGGTGCACGTTCACCCGGGACGTCGGTACGCGTCGGCGTCCCGCCCACCGGGACCGGGCGTGCGTGGCGCGGCGAGACGGCGTACCCAGGTGTCCGGTCGAGTTGCGACCTCCGGATCGAATCTGGAATGATTCCAGACAAGATCTCCCGGGCGCGATGCCTGGGAGTACGGCACACCCCCAGTCTCAGGAGTCCGCGCACATGCTGCTCATCGGTACCGAGGTCCTCCCCTTCACCGCCACGGCGTTCCACAACGGCGCCTTCGTCGACGTCACCGACGCCGACCTGCACGGGAAGTGGAGCGTCGTGTTCTTCTACCCGGCCGACTTCACCTTCGTCTGCCCCACGGAGCTCGGCGACCTCGCCGACCACTACGCCGAGCTGCAGGGTCTCGGCGTCGAGGTCTACTCCGTCTCGACCGACACCCACTTCGTGCACAAGGCCTGGCACGAGGCCTCGGACACGATCGGCAAGATCACCTACCCGATGATCGGCGACCCGTCGGGCGCCATCACGAACAACTTCGACGTGATGCGTCCTGGCGTCGGCCTCGCCGAGCGCGCGACCTTCGTCATCGACCCCGACGGCGTCATCCAGATCCTCGAGATCTCCTGCGAGGGCGTCGGCCGCAACGCCGCCGAGCTCATCCGCAAGATCAAGGCCGCGCAGTACGTGCGCAGCCACCCGGGCGAGGTCTGCCCGGCGAAGTGGGAGGAGGGCGCCGCCACCCTCGCCCCGTCGCTCGAGCTCGTCGGCAAGATCTGACGTCACCCGGCACCGGCCGGTGCGCGGCTCGACCCCGCGCACCGGCCCGACCGGCCCCTTCCCCTGCGCCGCAAGGACCTCCCCATGCTGGACACCGCAACCACCGCCGCCCTCGCGTCCTACCTCGAGCGGCTCACTCTCGACGTCGAGCTGGTCGCCTCGCTCGACGACGGACCGGTGTCTCGTGAGACGCGCGAGCTGCTCGCCGAGACCGCCGCTCTGTCCCCGCGGGTATCGCTGCGCGAGGACGGCAGCGACGCGCGCCGGCCGTCGTTCGCGATCCGTCGCGTCGGCACCGACGTCGAGGTGCGCTTCGCCGGACTGCCGATGGGCCACGAGTTCACCTCCTACGTGCTCGCGCTGCTGCAGGTCGGCGGACACCCGGTGAAGGCCGACGACAGTCTGCTCGAGCAGGTGCGCGCGCTGCCGGGCGAGCACCGCTTCGAGGTCTTCTTCTCCCAGTCCTGCCAGAACTGCCCCGACGTCGTGCAGGCGCTCAACGCCATCAGCGTCACCAACGCCTCGATCGACGTCGTCTCCATCGATGGCGCGGCGTTCCCGGCCGAGGCCGAGTCGCGCGGAGTCCTCGCCGTACCGACGGTGTTCATGGACGGCGAGCTGTTCGGCTCCGGGCGGATGACCCTCGAGGAGATCGTCGGACGCCTCGACGCCGGTGCGGCCGATCGGGTCGCCGAGGCGATGTCGGGCAAGGAGTCCTTCGACGTCCTCGTCGTCGGTGGTGGCCCCGCCGGTGCTGCGGCTGCGATCTACGCCGCGCGCAAGGGGATCCGCACCGGCCTGGTCGCCGAACGCTTCGGCGGTCAGGTGCTCGACACCATGGCGATCGAGAACTTCGTGTCGGTCGCGCACACCGAGGGACCGCAGTTCGCGGCGGCGCTCGAGCAGCACGTCGACGAGTACGACGTCGACGTCATGACCCTGCAGCAGGCGGTGGAGCTCGTGCCGGCGACGGAGGAGGGCGGATTGCACGAGGTGCGCTTCGCCAGCGGCGCCTCGCTCTCGGCGCGCAGCGTGGTGCTCTCGACCGGCGCGCGCTGGCGCACGATGGGCGTGCCCGGCGAGGACGAGTACCGCAACAAGGGCGTCACCTTCTGCCCGCACTGCGACGGCCCGCTGTTCAAGGGAAAGAATGTCGCGGTCATCGGCGGCGGCAACTCCGGTGTCGAGGCCGCGATCGACCTCGCGGGCGTCGTCGCGCACGTGACGCTGCTCGAGTTCGACGACAAGCTGCGCGCCGACGAGGTGCTGCAGCGCAAGCTGCGCTCGCTGCCCAACGTCGACGTAATCGTGAGCGCCCTGTCGACCGAGGTGGTCGGCGACGGCGCCAGGGTGACCGCCCTGCGCTACGACGACCGCGTCAGCGGCGAGAGCCGCGAGCTCGCGCTCGAGGGCGTGTTCGTCCAGATCGGCCTGCTGCCCAACACCGAGTGGCTGCACGGTGCGGTCGAGCTCTCGCCGCGCGGGGAGGTCGTCATCGACGACCGCGGTGCGACCTCGGTGCCCGGCGTGTTCGCGGCGGGCGACTGCACCACGGTGCCCTTCAAGCAGATCGTCATCGCCGTCGGTGCCGGCGCCACCGCGAGCCTGTCGGCCTTCGACCACCTCATCCGCACGTCCGCCCCCGCGGGGGAGCTCGTCTCCGCCTGACCGTCATGGGGCCCGGCGGTCTGCGCCTGCGATCACGACATGGGGGCCGACAGGCCGCCCCTCGCAGGTCGGTGACGGCACCATGTCGTCATGGCACGCGGGATCGACGAGGGCACGGCTCCGGACGGACGGCGGTACGTGCACGCCGAGACCCGGCCGGCGCTGCGGCGCTGGCTCGCGAGGCACCAGGACGACGGTGCTGGCGCGTGGCTCGTGTCGTGGAAGAAGGCGACCGGACGGCCCGCCGTCGCCTACGACGACCTCGTCGAGGAGCTGCTCTGCGTCGGCTGGGTCGACAGCACGGCCGGCTCGCTGGACGCCGAGCGCGGCATGCTCTGGTGCGCGCCGCGGAAGAAGGGCAGCGGCTGGGCACGCACGAACAAGGAGCGGATCGCGCGGCTCGAGGCCCAGGCGCTGCTGCTCCCGCGCGGTCTCGCCGTCGTCGAGGCGGCGAAGGCCGACGGCAGCTGGTCGCTGCTCGACGACGTCGAGGACCTGATCGAGCCCGGCGACCTCCGCGCCGCACTCGACGCCGACCGGGCGGCACGCGCGGCGTTCGACGGCTTCCCCCCGTCGGCACGCAAGCAGCTGCTCGCCTGGGTCGTGACCGCGAGGAGACCAGCGACGCGCGCCTCGCGCATCGCTGCCGTGGTCGCCGCGGCACGGGAGGGCCGCCGCGCCACGGATCCAGCACGGGGTGCCTGAGCGCTGGTCCGGTGGGCGCATCTGCGCGACCCCGTGCGAGGATTCGGGCATGCCGACCTACGCGACGCTGCACACGAACAAGGGCGACATCCGCCTCCAGCTCTTCCCCGACCAGGCGCCCAAGACCGTGCGCAACTTCGTCGGCCTCGCCGACGGTTCGCAGGAGTGGTCGGACCCGCGCACGGGCGAGAAGAAGAGCACGCCGCTCTACGACGGCGTCGTCTTCCATCGCGTGATCCCCGGCTTCATGATCCAGGGCGGCGACCCGCTCGGCACCGGCACCGGCGGCCCGGGCTACCGCTTCGGCGACGAGTTCCACCCCGAGCTCGCGTTCGACCGGCCCTACCTGCTCGCGATGGCCAACGCGGGCCCGGGCACCAACGGCTCGCAGTTCTTCATCACCGTCGCGCCGACGCCGTGGCTGAACTTCAAGCACACGATCTTCGGCGAGGTCGTCGACCAAGCCGGTCGCGACGTCGTCGACGCGATCGCGGCCGTGCCCACCGGTGCGATGGACCGTCCGAAGGACGCCGTCGTCATCGAGAGCGTCACGGTCGAGAGTGTCGACGCCTGATCCGGCCGCGAGCGTGCCGGTCTGCTACCGGCACCCGGATCGCGAGACCTACATCCGCTGCACGCGCTGCGAGCGTCCGATCTGCCCGGACTGCATGACCAGCGCGGCGGTCGGGTTCCAGTGCCCGGAGTGCGTGGCCGAGGGCCGTGCGACGACCCCGGACGTCGTGTCGGTGCTCGGGACGAAGCCGGCCGAGCGCCCGCTCGTCACGATGGCCCTCATCGGGGTCAACGTCGTCGTCTACCTGCTGCAGGTGACGAGCGGCACGAACCTGATCAGCGGTCTGGACAACATCGCGACGCAGTACGGCATGCGCGCTGCCGACGTCGCGGCGGCCGACCAGTACTACCGGCTCGTCACGTCGATGTTCCTGCACGGCAGCGTCCTGCACATCCTGTTCAACATGTTCGTGCTCTGGACCCTCGGTCCCCAGCTCGAGCGGATCCTCGGCCACCTGCGCTACGGCGCCCTCTACCTCGTCGCCGGTATCGGCGGCTCGGTCGCGTCCTTCTGGTTCTCCTCGATCGGTGTCACCTCCGTCGGCGCGAGCGGCGCGATCTTCGGGCTCATGGGCGCCTACGTCGTCGTGGGCAAGAAGTTGCGCGCCGACATCACCCAGGTGATCGGCCTCATCGCGATCAACGTGGTGATCGGCTTCGTCGTCGGCGGCATCGACTGGCGCGCGCACCTCGGCGGGCTGGTCACCGGTGCCGCGGTCGCCGCCGTCTTCGCGTTCCTGCCGCGCAAGCCGGTGCTCCAGGTGCTCTCGGTGCTCGGCATCCTGGTCCTCCTCTCCTGGGCGGTGCTCGCGCGCGACGCGGCGATCACCGAGCAGCTGCAGGCCCTCACCGGCGGGACCTGAGCCTCTTCCGCGCACGGCCACCGGTTGCTACTGTCGGGTAACTTCTGCAGCACTCGAGCCGAGGAGCACCCGTGAGCCAGCGCGACGCCGTCATCGTCGGAGCCGTCCGTACGCCGGTGGGCGTGGGCAAGCCGGGCAAGGGCGCGCTCTCCGGCGTGCACCCGGGCGACCTCTCCGCCCTCGTCCTCGACGCGCTGGTCGGGCGCGCCGGCGTCGATCCCGCGCTCGTCGACGACGTCATCTGGGGATGCGTCTCGCAGGTCGGCGAGCAGAGCGTGAACATGGCGCGCAACGCGGCCCTCGCCGCGGGCTTCCCCGAGTCGGTGCCCGGCACCACCGTCGACCGCCAGTGCGGCTCGAGCCAGCAGGCGGTGCACTTCGCGGCCGCGGGCCTCATCGCCGGGCAGTACGACGTGGTCGTCGCCGGCGGCGTGGAGTCGATGTCGCGCGTGCCGATGTTCTCGAACATGGTCGGCGGCGACGGGCCGTTCCCGCCGAAGATGCTGGCGCGCTACGACAACGGCCTGGTCAACCAGGGCATCTCCGCGGAGATGATCGCGGCGCAGTGGGGCCTGTCGCGCCAGTACCTCGACGAGCTCTCGCTCACGTCGCACGATCGGGCCGGCAAGGCCACCGACTCCGGGCTGTTCGCCGAGGAGATCGTGCCGGTGGGGGAGTTCGCCACCGACGAGGGCATCCGCCGCGAGACCACGCTGGAGAAGCTCGCGTCGTTGAAGACCCCGTTCCAGGAGGACGGCGTGGTCTCCGCGGGCAACGCCTCCCAGATCTCCGACGGCTCCGCCGCACTGCTGCTCACGACGTCGGAGAAGGCGGCCGAGCTCGGACTCACGCCGTGGGCCCGGGTGCACACCGCCGTGCTGGCAGGTGTCGATCCTGTCATCATGCTCACCGGCCCGATCCCCGCGACCGCCAAGGCCCTCGAGCGCTCGGGCCTGGCGCTCTCCGACATCGGGGCCTTCGAGGTCAACGAGGCCTTCGCCTCCGTGCTCGGCGCCTGGTACGCCGAGACCGGGGCCGACCCGGAGCTCACCAACGCCCGGGGCGGCGCCATCGCGCTCGGCCACCCCCTCGGCGCCTCCGGCGCGCGGCTGATGACCACGCTCGTCCACCGGATGCGCCAGGACGGCATCCGCTACGGCCTGCAGACCATGTGCGAGGGCGGCGGCATGGCCAACGCCACGATCCTCGAGCTGTTGTAGCCGGTCGCCCCTTCGGGATCGCCGCTCCCGGTAGGTACGCTGATCCCGGTCCGCGGTGCGGACCGGACGTCGATCGCCGAAGGGGGCTCCCGTGCCCGAGTCGCGGACTCGCAAGAACAAGGACGGCTACACCCCGCCGTCGACGGCGCCCAAGCCGGTCAAGTACGGCAACGCGTCCTGGTGGGCGCCCGTGATGGTCGCCTTCTTCGTCCTGGGCCTGCTCTGGATCGTCGTCTACTACATCGCCGGCAACGACCTGCCGGTCATGAAGGACCTCGGCTGGATCAACATCCTCATCGGCTTCGGGCTCATCGGCGTGGGCTTCGGCATGTCGATGCGGTGGCGCTGAGCGACCTGTGTGACGCGAGGGACGCGCGCCCTGTCATCTCGCTGACTTACACGCGTGTAGTTCGTCCCCAGGTGTGGACACACCTGTGGATAACCTGCCTTTCCCTGCGTGATCACCTTGTGGGCGAATCTGTGTAGGAGCTGCTCCAGGCAGGCCCGCCCGACGCGCCGCGCGCGTGCTGAGCCACCGCACGGGTGGCCGCCTACGGTGGTCCGGTGAGCGAGTCGCGGAGCCCCCGGCGCAGACGGGTGGCGCGCGCGCAGTTCGGGAACCCCGCCGATCAGCTCGGCGTCGATCCCGGCGTGGACGGCGTGGACGGCGTGGACGGCGTGGAGCCCGCACCGGGTGGCGAGCCGAGGGCCGGCGCTGGCGCGGGGGCTGGCGGCGTACGCCGGAGCTCCGGCGACCGGGTGCGCACGGTGGTGCGGACGATCGGCGAGGTCTGCATCACGCTCGGGGTGCTGCTGCTCCTCATGGTCGTCTACCAGCTGTTCTGGACCAACGTCGTGAGCGCCCAGGCGATCTCGGCCGGTCGCGACGACCTCATCGCCGGCTGGAAGGACGTCGCGCCCGACCCTGCCGCGTCGCCGACCCCGCTGGCCGAGCCCGCGGTCGGCACGCCGTTCGGGCTGCTCTACATCCCGAAGATGAAGGACAAGGTCTGGGGCCTCCCGATCATCCAGGGCACCACGAAGGACCAGCTTGCCAAGGGGGCGGGCCACTACGTGGGCACGGCGATGCCCGGCGCCGTCGGCAACTTCGCCATCGCCGCGCACCGCTCCACCCACGACGAGCCGTTCGCGAACATCGACGTCCTCGAAGCGGGCGACAAGGTCTACGTCCGCACGGCGCAGTGGTGGTACGTCTACACGCTGGTCAAGGACGACCCGAACCTCGCACCGACCGACGTCTGGGTGGTCGATCCGGTGCCCGGTCACCCGGGCGCCGCGCCCACGCAGAAGCTGCTCACCATGACCACGTGCACGCCGCGGTTCGGGTCCACCGGTCGCTGGGCCTGGTGGGGCACGCTCACCGGCTACAGCAGGGCCGTGCCCGACGGCCTCGACGTCTCCTCCTGACCGGTACGACCCGCCGCCACCACGACCCGCCGCCACCACGACCCGCACCCGCTACGACCCGCACCCGCTACGACCCGCACCCGCTACGACCCGCACCCGCGATCGCCCGCCCCGCATCGACGACAGCAGACGAGGACCCGTTGTACGCCTGGATCTGGCGCCATCTGCCCGGCCCGACCGCGGTCAAGGCGGTCGAGGCCCTCGTGCTGCTGGCCGCCGTGGTGCTGCTGCTCTTCACGGTCGTGTTCCCGTGGCTCGAGCCGCGGCTGCCGTTCAACGAGGTCACCGTCGACGAGACGCCGTCGACCGGAACCTCGGCTCCCGCGACGCCGTCCGCGTCGTCGTCCTGAGCCAACGCGATTGCGGCCCCGCCGGTCCGGTGGGCGATGATGGGTCGGTGAGCGCGCGCATCCTCGTCGTCGACAACTACGACTCGTTCGTGTTCAACATCGTGCAGTACCTCGCGCAGCTCGGTGCCGCGGTCGACGTGCGCCGCAACGACGAGGTGACCCCCGACGAGGGCCGCGCCTACGACGGCGTCCTGCTCTCCCCCGGTCCGGGCACGCCTGCCGACGCGGGGGTGTGCCTGGCGATGGTGCACGAGCTCGCCGGAGCCGTCCCGATCTTCGGCGTATGCCTCGGCCACCAGGCGATCGGCGAGGCCTACGGCGCGGTGGTCGGCCGCGCACCCGAGCTGCTGCACGGAAAGACCAGCCTCGTGCACCACCACGGCGACGGCGTCCTCGCCGGCCTCCCCGACCCGTTCACCGCGACTCGCTACCACTCGCTCGCGATCGACCCGGCGACGGTGCCCGACGAGCTCGAGGTCACGGCGCGCACCGACTCGGGGGTGATCATGGCCGTGAAGCACCGCACGCTCGCGGTCGAGGGCGTGCAGTTCCACCCGGAGTCGGTCCTCACCGAGGGCGGCCACCGCATGCTCGCCAACTGGCTCGCCGTCTGCGGCGACCCGGCCGCGGTCGACCGAAGCGACGGCCTCGCGCCCGTCGTCGGCGGCTAGCCCGGCGGTCGGCCGCTGCCTCACCCGCTGCCAGCGGCCGGGAGCTCGAGCTCGAAGACGCAGCCGTCGCCGGCGTTGCTGACCCGCACCTCGCCGCGCAGCGCGTCCGACAGCCCACGCACGACCGCGAGCCCGAGACCCGCGCCCCCTGGGCCGTCCGGCGTCCGGGCCGCCGACCCTCGCCACCCCGGGTCGAACACCCGGTCGAGGTCGTCGACCGGGATCCCGCCGCAGGTGTCGCTCACGCGCACCGTCGTCCGCACCCCGTTGCTGACCGCCTCGACGTGCACCGCGCCGTCGGGAGGTGTGTAGCGCACCGCGTTCACGAGGAGGTTCTGCAGCACCCGCGTGAGACCCGCCTCGTCGGCGTAGGCCGTGACGTCCTCGGCGCACGATCCCGAGAGCGCGACGCCGCGGGCTCGTGCCAGCGGCTCGGTGTCGGCGATCGCATCGGACACCAGATCGCGCAGGCGGAGCTCGTCGAGCTGCAGGGCGATGTCCCCGCTCTGCAGGCGCGACAGCGCGAGCAGGTCGTCGACCATGCTCGACAACCGTTGCACCTGCTCGCGGATCCGGCGGTGGTAGGCGACGGGGTCGGGCGCCACGCCGTCCTCGAGGGCCTCGGCCATCGCGCGCAGCCCGGCCAGCGGCGTGCGCAGGTCGTGCGACATCCAGGTCACCATCTGCCGGCGCTGCTCCTCGATGGCGGCGTCCGCCTCGCGAGCGGCGGCCTCGGCTGTGGCCTCCTGCTGCAGCGCCGCGGTGCGTCTGGCCAGGACGATGCCGACGACGAGCGCGACCGGCAGGACCGTGGCGAGCACGGTCCAGACGGTCGTGAGGTCGACGCCGGTGAGAGCCATCGACCGAGCTCCGACGAGGACGCCCGACGCCACCGCGAGGACCACGATCACGGGCGACAGCAGCGCGGCCGCGGTCGCGGAGCGCCGCCCCACGGCGAGCACGGCGACGACCCCGATCGCTCCGACGAGCGCGGTGGCCAGCGCGGCCTGGCCGAGCATGACCCAGTCGATGTCCACGTCGTCGCGACCTCAGGGACCCGTCGGGTCGCCGTACGCCGCCGCGACGTCGCCGACCGCCGAACCGGGGACGGCGTCCCAGCGGTAGCCGACGCCCCACACGGTGACGATGCGCGTGGGGACGGCCGGATCGGCCTCGACCTTCTCGCGCAGACGCCGCACGTGCACCGTCACCGTCGAGAGATCGCCGAAGTCCCAGCCCCACACGTCGCGCATGAGCTGCTCGCGGCGCAGCGCGCGGCCGGGATTGGCCAGGAAGTGAGCGAGCAGGTCGAACTCGCGGGTGGTGAGCGCGAGCGGCTCGCCGTCGCGGGACGCCGTCCGTGCCGCCACGTCGACGACGAGGTCGCCGTCGACGAGCACCGGGTCGCGCGGGGTCGGCGCTCGCAGCTCCGCACGCCGCAGCACCGACGCGACGCGCAGGGCGAGCTCCCGCGGGCTGAACGGCTTCACGACGTAGTCGTCGGCACCGACCTCGAGCCCGGCGATGCGGTCCTCCTCCTCGCCCCGCGCGGTGAGCATGACGACCGGCAGGTCGGGCTCGGCACTGCGCAGGCGACGGCAGACCTCGAGGCCGTCGAGGCCGGGGAGCATGAGATCGAGGACGACGAGGTCGGGGCGCACCCGTGCTGCGGACTCGAGGGCCCGAACGCCGTCACCCACGTGCGCCACGTCGAAGCCTTCGCGCTGGAGATAGGCGACCACCACCTCGGCGACGGTGGGGTCGTCGTCGACGACGAGCACTCGGGTCACCCGCCCAGACTAGGTGCGGCGGTGGGTGCGGAGGGCGCCGGCGGAGAGCCCGCCACTGGTCGGTAAGGACCGGTGGTTGCCGAACCCTTACGTCCGTCGCCGTCGGCCGCACGTAAGCCGCTCGTAAGCGACGTGCCCGCGGCCCGCGGTGACCGTGGATGCCGACGCCGGTCGATTCGCCGGCGACGACCACGAGAGGAACGTCATGGAGAAGCTCAGGATCCTGGCTGCTGGGGTGGTGGCCACGGCGATCGTCGTGCTGCCGGCGACGCAGGCCGACGCGACGCCCCATCGGACCGGTCTGCGATCGGGAGCGGTGTTCGTGCAGCTCAACGGAGGCGACGGCAACAGCGTCGAGGCGTTCTCGCGCGACGGCGACGGTCGGCTGACGCCCGTCGGCACCTACGCGACCGGCGGTCGCGGCGGCAAGCAGGCCGGCGCACCCGTCGATGCCCTCGCGTCGCAGGGCGGGCTGGTGTCGGCCGACGGCGGACGCGTGCTCATCGCCGTCAACGCGGGCAGCGGCACGGTGTCGAGCCTCCGCGTGCGCGATCACGGCCTCGAGGTGGCCTCGGTGGTGCCGTCGCGGGGCGACTTCCCCTCGAGCGCGACCGTCCACGGCTCGACCGTCTTCGTGCTCAACGCCGGAGGCACCGGCAGCGTGTCGGGATACCGGCTGCACGACGGGGCGCTGCGCCCGATCCGCGGCGCCGTGCGCAGCCTCGGCCTGAGCAACGCCGCGGTGCCCGCCTTCCTGACCTCCCCGGCCCAGATCGGCTTCAGCCCCGACGGCCGCACGCTGGTCGTCACCACGAAGGCGAACGGGACCATCATCAGCTTCCCGGTGCACGGTGATGGTCGGCTCGGCAGCGCGATCGTCACGTCGTCGCAGGGACCGGTGCCGTTCTCGTTCGTGTTCGACCGCGCGGGCCGGCTGCACGTGCAGCAGGCCGGCGACGGCCGCGACGCGACCTACCGCGTCGCCGCCGACTCGAGCCTCGTCCCGCTCGGGGTGTCCGCGCCGTCCGGCGGAGCGGCGCTGTGCTGGAGCGTGCGGGTGGGCCGGTTCGTCTACGGCGCCAACGCGGGCAGCGCGACGCTGACCTCCTGGCGGATCGGGCGGGAGGGCCCGTCGTCGGTGTCCGCGCCGGTGGCGGCCACGACCGCGGCCGGTCCGATCGACCTCGCGGCCACGGCGGACGGGCGGTTCGTGTACGTCCTGAGCGCGGTGGCAGGCAGCGTGCAGGCCTATGCGCCCGACGGGCACGGCGGCCTGGTGGCACGCGGCGGCGTCACGGGTCTGCCGGTGATCGACGCCACGGGTGGCCCCGAGGGGATCGTCGCCCGCTAGCGGTGCCCGCCCGCGGGCAGGCCGGGAGGGCCGCACCGAGCCGGTGCGGCCCTCCCGCCTGTCAGGTGGCGGTCGGGGTGGGCGTGGGGGTCGGGGTCGGCGTCGGGGTCGGCGTGGGGGTCGGGGTCGGCGGGGCGGTGGCGACCGTGATGGTCACCTGGGTGCCCTTGGCCGCGCTGGTGCCGCCCTTGGGCGACTGGGCCAGCACGGTGCCGGGCGCGGCCGAGCCGTCCTGCTGCTTCACCACGTTGGGATCGAAGCCGGCGTTGATCAGGTCGCTGCGGGCCTGGGCCTCGGTCTCGCCGGTGACGTCGGGCACCTTCACCTGGCCGTTGGAGACCGAGATGTCGACGGCGCTCCCGGCGTCGACGAGCGTGGCGGCCGGGACGCTCTGCGCGACGACCGCTCCGGCGGGCTGGTCGGAGTCGACCTGCGTGACGGTCCCGAGCACGAGGCTCGCGTCGACGAGCGCGGCGCGCGCCTGGTCCTGCGAGGTGAGGCCGACCAGGTTCGGCACGCTCGTCTGGTTCTTGCCGGTCGAGACGGTGATGTCGACCTTCGAGCCCTTCGCCAGCGAGTCGCCCGCCGGAGGCGTCTGGGAGATGACTCGCCCGGACGGGATGGTGTCGGACGCCTGCGGCGTCTGCGTGCCCAGGACGAGACCCTGGGAGATCAGGGCGTTCTGGGCCGCCGGCACCTCGAGGCCGGCGAGGTTGGGCACGGTCACCTGCTCCACCGCAGGGGAGCCGAAGATGGCCTTGCCGACGAGCAGCGCCGCGATGCCGGCGGCGAGCACGCCGAGCGTGAGCAGCACCCAGAACGCCGGGCCGCGCGACGACCCTCCCCCGGCGACCGCAGCATCGGCCGACACGGGCACCGGCGTGAGGACCTCGGTCGGCTGGGCGGGGACGGCGGCGACAGGGATGGCTGCGGTGACCGGCAGCCCGGCGACCGCGCGGTCGACGTCGGCGCGGAACTCGGCGGCGGTCTGGTAGCGCTCGGCCGGGTTCTTCGCGAGCGCGGTCATGACGATGCTGTCGACGGCGACCGGCACGGCGGGATCGATCTGCGACGGCGGCACGGCCGTCTCGCTCACGTGCTGGTAGGCGATCGACACCGGCGACTCGCCCGTGAACGGCGGCCGGCCGGTGAGCAGCTCGTAGAGCAGGCAGCCGGTGGAGTAGAGGTCGCTGCGGCTGTCTACGACCTCGCCGCGCGCCTGCTCGGGAGACAGGTAGTGCGCGGTGCCCAGGACGGCGGACTGCTGCGTCATCGTCTGGCCGGCGTCGGCGATGGCGCGGGCGATGCCGAAGTCCATGACCTTCACGTCGCCGCCGCGCGTGAGCATCACGTTCGCGGGCTTGATGTCGCGGTGGATGATGCCGTGCCGGTGGCTGTAGTCGAGAGCCGCGAGCACGCCGCTGGTGATCTCCAGCGCCCGCTCGGGCAGCAGGCGGCGCCCGCTGGCCAGCAGCTGGCGCAGCGTCATGCCGTCGACGTACTCCATGACGATGTAGGGGACGACGGTGCCGGTGCCGTCGGCCTCGCCGAGGACGTCCTCGCCGGTGTCGTAGACCGCGACGATGTTCGGGTGGTTGAGCGAGGCGGCGCTCTGCGCCTCACGCCGGAACCGCGCCTGGAAGCTCGGGTCGCGCGCGAGGTCGGGACGCAGGATCTTCACCGCCACCCGGCGCTGCAGGCGCAGGTCCTTGCCCTCGAAGACCTCGGCCATGCCACCGCGGCCGATCACCTCGCCGAGCTCGTACCGCTCGCCCAGCCGGCGGATCTCGTCGCTCACCGTTCCTCCTCAGCTCGTCGGGCCACGACCCGACGGGTGCCCACGGGCATCATCGTCCCAGCACCGCTTCCATGACCGCCTTGGCGATCGGCGCGGCGAGCTTGTTGCCGCTGACCTCGGCGGCGCCGCCGCCGTTCTGCAGCACGACCGCGACCGCGACCTGCGCCTGGCCGGGCACGTCGGCGGGGGCCACCCCCACGAACCACGCGTGCGGCGGCCGGCCGGGGGCGGTCTGCGCCGTACCGGTCTT
The DNA here is from genome assembly GCA_029781935.1 of Actinomycetes bacterium. Taxonomy (GTDB): domain Bacteria; phylum Actinomycetota; class Actinomycetes; order S36-B12; family CAIYMF01; genus Longivirga. The sequence goes on from JAKOVT010000427.1 coordinate 17,154, forward strand.
GCCGCCCACGACGACGCCGGGGATCTTCGCGTTCGAGCCGGTGCCCTGGTCCACGACCGCGACCATCATCGCGAGCAGCTCCGCGGAGTTGGCCGGCGTCATCGCCTGCGAGAACGCGGTGGGCTCGGCGTTGGACAGCACCTCGAGCTCGGGCGAGAGCGTCTGCGCCACGAGGTAGGGGTTCATCACCTGGCCGTTGTCGCCGATGCCCGCGCCCACCATGGCCATCTGCAGCGCGGTCGCGGTGACGTCGAACTGCCCGATCGCGGCCATCGCGGTCTGCGCAGGGTCGAGGTCGGACGGGAACACGCTCTGCGCGGCGCGCAGCGGCACCTCGAAGGAGTTGTTGAAGCCGAACTTCTCGGCCTGCGCGCGGAGCGCGTCCTGCCCGAGGGCCATGCCGATGCTCGCGAACGCGGTGTTGCACGAGACGGCGAGCGCGTTCGACAACGTGGTCTTGTCGTTCGGGCCGCACGCGGAGCCCGTCCAGTTCCTCAGCTCGCGCGTGCTGTTGGGCAGCTTGATCGCCGCCGGGCCCGGCACGACCGAGGCGGACGTGTACTTGCCCGACTCGAGGGCGGCGGCGGCCGTGACGAGCTTGAAGGTCGAGCCCGGCGGCAGCGTCATCGCGAGCGGCCGGTTGAGCAGCGGCTGCCGGGCGTCGGCGGAGTAGGCGTCGTAGGCCTTGCGGATCTGCGACGGGTTGTGGCTCGAGAGCACGTTCGGGTCGAAGGAGGGCGACGACGCCAGGGCCAGGATGGCTCCCGTGCGCGGATCGATGGCGACCACCGCGCCTGTGCGACCGGCGAGCCCGTCGTACGCCGCCTTCTGCGCGGCGGGGTCGAGGGTGAGGCGGACGGCGCCGCCCTTGACGCCTCGGCCCGCGAACAGCTGCTGCACGCGGTCGACGAAGAACCGGTCGTCGGAGCCGGACAGCACCGCGTTCTCGGTGCGCTCGATCCCCGTGGCGCCGTACACGATCGAGTAGTAGCCGGTCGCGGGCGCGTAGAGCGGGCCGTTGCTGTATTGGCGCAGGTACTTGAGCTGGTCGTTGGTCGGGATCGACGACGCGATGGCCGTGGAGCCGAGGAGGATCGGCCCGCGCTGACGGCTGTACTCCTCGAAGATGACGCGGCTGTTGCCGGCACGGGCGCGCACGTCGGCAGCCTGGAAGTACTGGACGTAGGTGATGTTGGCGAGAAGCGCCAGGAACATGATGAGGACGACGAACGAGAGCCGTCGGATCGAGCGGATCATCGCTGCACCACCTGCGTGGGCGCGTCGGCGAGCAGCGGCAGCTCGAGATCCGGGCGCCGCGCCGCGTCGCTGATCCGGATGAGGAGCGCCATCGCGATCCAGTTCGCGACCAGGCTCGACCCGCCCTGCGCGAGGAACGGTGTGGTGAGACCGGTGAGCGGGATCAGCCGCGTGACGCCCCCGACCACGACGAAGACCTGCAGCGCCATCGAGATCGCGAGCCCGGCGGCGAGCAGGGTGCCGAACACGTCGCGGCAGGCGACCGCAGTGCGCAGCCCGCGCTCGACCACGATGCCGTAGAGCACGAGCATGGCCATGAGGCCGATGAGACCGAGCTCCTCGCCGAAGGCCGACACGATGAAGTCGCTCTTGGCGTAGGGGACGAGCTGCGGGAAGCCCTGGCCGAGGCCGGAGCCGAACATGCCGCCGCTCGCGAATCCGTAGAGCGACTGGGCGATCTGGTACGACGTGCTCGACTCGTCGCCGAACGGGTGCAGCCACACGTCGACGCGAAGCCGGACGTGCCCGAACGCGAGATAGGCGAAGACCGCCCCCGCGATGAAGAGCACCGCACCGAGCACGAGCCAGGACCGTCGCTGCGTCGCGATGTAGAGCAGCGAGACGAACAGGCCGAAGAACAGCAGCGACGTACCGAGATCCTTCTCGAAGACCAGGACGCCGAGCGACACGAACCACGCGACGAGCAGCGGGCCGAGGTCGCGGCCGCGCGGGAGCTCGATGCCCATCACCTTGGTGCGCACCAGAGCGAGCGAGTCGCGGGTGACGGTGAGGTAGCCCGCGAAGAAGATGGTGAGCAGGATCTTCGCGATCTCGCTGGGCTGGAAGGAGTACTGGCCCAGCCGCACCCACAGCCGCGCGCCGTTGATCTCGGCGCCGATGCCCGGCGCCAGCGGGAGGAGCAGCAGCACGATGCCCGCGAACATCGCGGTGTAGGTGTAGCGCTGCAGCGTGCGGTGGTCGCGGAGCACGGCCAGCACCACGAGGAACAGCACCATCCCGAGCGCGGTCCAGGTGAGCTGCGTGTTGACGTCGGGCGCGGGCGGCTCGCTGCCGTTGCGCTGCGCGCGCAGGAGGTCGGCGAGGTCGAGCCGGTGGATCATCGCCAGCCCGAGGATGTTCAGGGTCGCGATGGTGGGCACGATGATCGGGTCGGCGTACGTCGCGAGCACCCGGATGCCGAGGTGCAGCACGAGCAGCATCGCCGCCAGCGCGAGCAGCACCATCCAGGTGCCGTCGCCGACCTTGCCCAGGATCGCGAGATCGACCTGCAGGTAGGCCGCCGCGCCCACGACCCACGCGACCACGAGCAGTCCGGCCTCGGCTCCGCGTCGGGTGGGCTGGCGGTAGCGCGGGACGTCGACCGGGACGGCAACCGGCTCGGAGAGGCTCACGACGTCGCCGACGGAGCCGGTGCGGTGGGCGACCCGGCGTCGCCGGAGGTGGCGTCGGGGCAGCCGGGCGTGCTGGGCACCGCCACGCACTGCGCGGCGCGCTCGGTGAGCCGCTGCACCACCTGCTCGGCAGCGGCGAGCGAGTCGGTCTGGATCGTCGACTGCACCTGCATCGCCTCGAAGTCGGGCAGCGAGTCGACCGTGAGGTCGGTGCGCTCCTCGACGCTGTGCAGGTCGAACGGCCCGACGTTGACGGGCAGCCCGCGGAAGATCGCGACGTAGCCGCCGTCGGAGCCGACGTAGTACTGGCGCTGCGAGGCCTGGTACGCCGCGAACAGCGAGATGCCCACGAGCGCCGCGAGGGCGATGAGCGCGGTGCCGACCCACCACCAGCGCCGGCTGCGTCGCGCCGCGCGCGCCGGCTGCTCCTCGCGGTAGATCTCGGCCACCGACGAGCTGCGCCCTCCGGTCGCGCTCGTGACGGTGAGGACCGGGCGGGCGTCGGGCTGCGAGTCGACGGGGAAGGCCATGCCGGGGAGCCGCTCGCGGTTGCGCGGCTCGCCCGCGGCCCCCACCACGACCGGCTCGGCCGCGACGTGGTCCTCCTCGCCGGCGACGACGTCGGCGACCACGCAGGTCACGTTGTCGGGCGCACCCGCCTCGAGCGCCGCGTCGACGAGCGCCGTGACCGCGGCGGTCGGGTCGGCGAGGCCGAGAAGACGATGGATGTCGTCGTCGCTCACGTATCCCGACAGGCCGTCGCTGCACACCAGGTAGCGGTCGCCGTCGCGGGCCTCGCGCACCGAGACGTCCGGCTCGGCCGTGTGCACGCCGTCGATCGCCCGCATGAGCAGGTTGCGCCGCGGGTGGACCGCGGCCTCCTCCGGGCTGATGCGCCCGGAGTCGATGAGCGTCTGCACGTAGGTGTGGTCGCGCGTGATCTGGGTGAACTCGCCGTCGCGCAGGAGGTAGGCGCGCGAGTCGCCGACGTGGAGCACCGCCACGCGCGAGGGGTCGCCGCCCAGCCAGGCGAGCGCGGTGAGGGTCGTGCCCATGCCGGCCCACTCCGGGTGCGCGGCGACGAGGTCGGCGATGCGCTCCCCGGCGATCGTGACCGCCTCGGACAGCCGCTCGAGCGCCTCGACGTCGCCGAGACCGGTGGTCTCGGTCTCGGACATCGTCGCGATCGCCGTGGCCGAGGCGAGCTCTCCCGCGGCGTGCCCGCCCATGCCGTCGGCGACGACGAGCAGCGAGTCGCCGGCGTACCCGGAGTCCTCGTTGCCCGAGCGCACCAGGCCGACGTCGGACCGCGCGGCGGAGCGCAGCGCGAGCGTCATGCTCACCGCCTCAGCTCGAGGACGGTGCGGCCGACCTTGAGCTGGTGGCCGACGGAGAGCGGGGTGGGCGCGGTGATGCGCTGCCGGTCGATCCACGTGCCGTTGGTGGAGCCGAGGTCCTGCACGACCCAGGCGCCGTTCACCTGCGAGAGGCGCGCGTGCGCGTTGCTGGCGTAGTCGTCGTCGAGGACGAGGGTCGAGCTCGGCGCCCGCCCGATCGTGACGTCGGCGGCGCCCAGCGGGATCACGGTGCCGGTGAGCGGTCCCTCCACCACGACGAGGCTGCGCGGCCCGCCGGACTTGGCCTTGTGGGCCTTCTCGGCCTTGGGGACCTTCGCGGACTTCGGCTGCTTGGTCACCGGGACGGGCGCGGCGACCAGCGGTCGGGCGTCGCGCGGGGCGCGCAGGTCTCGGCGCAGGACGACGACGGTGATGACGACGAGCGCCCACAGGAGCAGCAGGAAGCCGAGGCGGAGCAGCGTGAGGACGAGCTCGGACACGGGATCACCCCGCCTTGAACGTGAGCCGCGTGCCCCCGACCTGGACGACGGCGCCGTCGTGCAGCGTCGTCTCGCCGACCTGCACGCCGTCGACGTAGGTGCCGTTGGTGGACCCGAGGTCGCGGAGCACGACCTCGCGGCCGAGCAGGATCTCGGCGTGGTGCCGCGAGACGCCGGGGTCGTCGACGCGGAGGTCGACGTCGGTGCCGCGGCCCAGGCGCGTCACCGCCCGGGTGAGCGGGTGCGCGACGCCGTCGACCACGAGCCGGGGCTGGCCGGCGCCCTCCGGGGGCGCGGCCGGCACGCGGACGCCCTGCGGCGTGGAGGCGACGCCCGCCTTGGCCTCGCTCAGCACGCGGAACAGCCCGGTCTCGAGGGTGTCGTCGAGGCCGAGGGTGACCTCGATGCCGCCGACGAAGGTGTAGCGCTGCTCCTCGGCGTACTCGCGGACCATGCCCGCGAGCTCCTCGGTGAGCGTGGAGGAGTAGACCGAGAGCCGGTCGTGGTCGTGCCGAGACAGCTCGACGCTGAAGACGTTGGGGACGACGGTGCGCCCGCGGCTCACGACGGCCGCCCGGTCGTCCATCTCGCGCTGCAGCGCGGCGGCGACCTCGACGGGCTGGACCTCGGCCTTGAACGCGCGGGCGAAGGCCCCGTTGACCATGCGGTCGAGCCGCTGCTCGAAGCGGTCGAGCAGACCCACCGCGCCTCCCTCGTCGTACGTCGCGACCAGACCGGCGCTGCCGGCCCCCTGATCGTATCCGGGTGGAGGATCGGCCCCGTCC
>JAKOVT010000369.1 GCA_029781935.1 Actinomycetes bacterium
TCGTCCCGGACGGCTCGTCGATCGCGGTCGGCGGATTCGGGCTCACCGGCGCGCCGATCATGCTGTGCGACGCGCTGTGCGACCTCGGCAAGAAGGACCTGCACATCGTCGCCAACAACGCGGGCATCGACCCGACGGGCGTCGGGCGGCTGGCGCAGGAGGGACGGATCCGGAAGTTCACCGGCTCATTCCCCTCGAACAAGAGCTTCTTCGCCCTCTTCCACGAGGGGCACGTGGAGCTCGAGCTCGTGCCGCAGGGCACGTTGGCCGAGCGGATGCGCGCGGCAGGCGCCGGCATCCCGGCGTTCTACACGCCGACCGGTGCCGGGACCGATCTCGCCACGGGCAACTACCCGGCTCGCTACGACAGCGACGGCAACGTCCTGGAGTGGCTGGCACCCAAGGACGTCCGCGTCTTCAACGGTCGTGCATGCGTGCTGGAGGAGGCGCTGAACGTCGACTTCGCCCTCGTCAAGGCCCACCGCGCGGACCGGCTCGGCAACGCCGCGTTCCGGCTCGGGTCGCGCAACTTCAACCCGCCCGCAGCCATGGCGGCGGAGGTCACCTTCCTCGAGGCGCAGCACATCGTCGAGGTCGGTGAGATCGAGCCCGACGCCGTGCACCTGCCCGGCATCTTCGTCCAGCACGTCATCGCGTCGACCGGTGGCTGGGTCGGCACCCCCAACGCACCGGGAGCCTCGTGGTGAGCGAGATCGAGACGCAGATCGGCTGGTCGCGCTCGGCCCTGGCGCAGCGTGCGGCCGACGACGTGCCCGACGGGTCCTACGTGAACCTGGGCATCGGCATCCCCATGATGATCCCGTCGCGCATCCCCGCGGACTGCGAGGTGTGGTTCCACACCGAGAACGGCATCCTCGGCCTCGGCGGCGTGCCCGCGCCGGAGGAGATCGACCTCGACGTCACCAACGCGGGCAAGGAGTACGCCAGGATCGAGGTGGGTGCCTCCATCTTCGACTCGTCGCTCTCCTTCGCCATCGTGCGCGGCGGCCATCTCGACATCGCGGTCCTCGGAGGGATGGAGGTCACTCCGTCGGGCGACCTCGCGAACTGGACCGCACCCGGGCGCACGCCCGGTGTCGGTGGTGCCATGGACCTCGTGAGCGGGGCCAAGCAGGTCTGGGTCGTCATGGACCACACCGACAAGCGCGACCGTTCCAAGCTGATGCGCCGCTGCACGCTGCCCCTCACCGGCGCGCGCTGCGTCACGCGGATCTACACCGCGCTCGGCGTCTTCCGACCCGCCGGCTCGCACTTCGAGTGCGTCGAGCTCGCCCCCGGGGTGGATGCTGAGACCGTGCGCGAGCTCACCGACGCCGAGGTCGTCCTCGCCGGCGCCTCGGCGGTGTCGTCGTGAGGCCGCGATCGTCGGCGTACATCGCCGGCATCTACGAGCACCCTGGGCGGTCGATCGAGACCGACTCGTTGGCCACCGTGTACCTCGACATCGTCGCCGGCGTGCTCGCCGACGCCGGACTCACCATCGACGACGTCGACGGGTTCCACACCTCCATGACTCCGGGGAGCATGGTGTCGCTGGCCGACACCTTGGGCCTGCGCAATGCGCGGCACTTCGACGGCACCGACCTCGGCGGGGCGACCTACGTATCGTCGATCGCCACGGCAGCCCGCGCGATCCAGGCGGGTGACGCGAGCATCGTGCTGGTCGTGATGGCCGGCCTGCCGCGGCGCGGGATGTTCAACCGGGCCGCGCCCGGTCCGCACGCGATCTACGAGCAGGCGCACGGCTCCACGCTCGTCGCGCAGTACGCGCTCGCCGCCCGGCGCCACATGGCGATGCACGGCACCACGCGCGAGGACCTCGCACACATCAAGGTCGCGTCGAGCTACCACGCCTCGTTCAACCCGCACGCGATGCTGCAGCAGCGGGTGACGATCGAGGAGGTGCTCGAGCAGCCGCCCATCGCCGAGCCGCTACACAGGATGGACTGCTGCGTGGTGTCCGACGGAGGGGGCGCCTTCCTCGTGGTGAACGAGGAGGTGGCGCGCAGTCTCGGAAGGCCGCTGGTCGGGATCATCGGTCACGGCGAGACCACGCGGAACTGGAGCAACGGCCGCCCCGATCTGACTCTCACGGGCGCGGCCGAGACCGGTCCGCGAGCGTTCGCCGAGGCCGGCATCACGCCGTCCGACGTCGACTACGCCTCGATCTACGACTCCTTCACCGTCACCGTGCTCCTCACGCTGGAGGATCTCGGGTTCTGCGCCAAGGGCGACGGTGGTCGGTTCGTGCGCGACGGAGCTCTCATGTCGCCGAACGGGGTGCTGCCGCTCAACACCGACGGCGGCGGCCTGTCGAACAACCACCCCGACATGCGCGGCGGCATGATCCGCACGATCGAGGCGGTGCGGCAGCTGCGCGGTGATGCGCACCCCGAGCTGCAGGTGCCGTCGTGCGAGCTGGCGGTCGTGCACGGCTCGGGCTTCTCGCTCGGGTCGCGCGCGATGTCGGCGACGAGCGTGCTGGTGAGGGAGTCATGACGGATCTGCCCGGTGTCGATCTGGCGCTGAACCCCGAGGACGTGCCCTTCTTCGACGCGCTGGACCGCGGCGAGATCGCCGTGCCCTGGTGCGTGCACTGCGACGACCACGTCTGGCCGCCGCGCACCCGCTGCGTCGCCTGCTACCGCGAGGTGGAGGAGTGGCGCACGTTGCCAGGCACGGGCGAGATCTACTCGTTCTCCGTCGTCCACCGCGGCGACGGCGTGTTCGCGAAGCGTCCGCCGTACGTGTTCGCGCTCGTGTCGCTCGACGGCGGCCCCACGATCATGGCCAACGTGGTGGCCGACGACCTCGCCGCCGTCGCCGTCGGGCGGCGGGTCCGTCTCGCGGGACCGGTCGTCGTCGAGTCGGGACGGGGCGGGGCGCGCTTCGTGCTGGACTGACCCCATGACCGCGCAGGCACCCGATCCGGCGCGACTGCTCTCGCCGCTGCGGGTGTCGTCGGCGTACCGGGCGCTCATGCTCGGCCAGCTCGCGACGCAGACCGCGATCTGGGTTCTCACGGTCGCCGCGCAGGTCGTGATGGTGCAGCGCGGCGAGTCGACCCTCGTCGTCGCGCTCGTGCAGTCGGCGGTCACGCTGCCGTTCCTCGTGTTCACCATCCCTTCGGGCGTGCTCGCCGACCTCGTCTCCCGACGAACCGTGCTCATCGCGACGAATGCCGCGGCGGTGGTGGTCGGCATCGTCCTCACGGCCACGAGCGCGGCCGACGTGCTCGGCGCCGGACTGCTGCTCGGGCTGACGTTCCTGCTCGGTCTCGCCTGGGCGGTGAACGCGCCGTCGTTCTCGTCGGTCGTGCCCGACGTCGTGTCTCGGGAGTACATCCCCGCGGCAGGGATGCTCGCGAGCATCAACTTCAACATCGCGCGGGTGATCGGCCCGGCTATCGGCGGCGTCGTGATCGCGCTGCTCGGTCCCACGGTCGCCTTCGGGCTCAGCACGCTGGGCTACCTCGCGTTCGCGATCGCCGCCGTGGTGGCCGTGGTGCCGGAGCGGCCGTCCGCGTCGCGACGGTTCGTGCCGGCTCTGCGCACCGGGTTCCGCCACGTCGTCTACGCCCGCCAGTTCCGTCGGCTGGTGATCGTCACGGCTGCGTGGTTCGTCACCGGGAGCGCCCTGTTCGCGCTGCTGCCCGTCGTCGCGCTGCGCGAGCTCGGCCTCGGGCCGTCCCAGTACGGCTGGGTGCTGGCGTTCCTCGGCGGGGGAGCGGTGATCGGGACGATGCTGCTCGCGCCTTACCGCGCACGGGTTTCGAGCACCCGCTACGTGACCGTGATCATGCCCGTGTTCGCCCTGTGCCTGCTGGGGATCGGGCTCGCACACGTGCCGGCGCTGCTGTTCGTCGTGCTGCCCGTGACCGGTGCGGCCTGGACAGCGGTCGGCGCCGTGCTGCTGGCGCTGGGGCAGCAGCTGCTGCCCGGCTGGGTGCGTGCTCGCGGGCTGTCGTACTACTTCATGGCGTCGCAGGGCGGCATGGCCGCGGGTGCGTTCCTGTGGGGCGCCGTCGCGAACCGGTTCGGCGTCATGGCGGCCTTCGCGCTCGCGGCGCTCGCCGTCGTGCCGACGTGGATCACCGCGCTCGTCGGGCGCTTCCCGGAGGTGCGCATCGGCGCCGACGTGGAGGGCTGGCCGCTGCCCGACGCCGACCTGCCGGACGAGATCCTCGACCGCCGTGCACGGGTCACCGTCACCTGGTCGGTGCCCGGTGATCGGCGCGCAGAGTTCCTCGAGGCGATGGAGGAGGTGCGGCGGTCGCGGCGTCGTACCGGGGCACGGCGCTGGAACCTCGCCTCCGACGTCGAGGCGCCCGAGCTCTACGTCGAGTCGTTCATGGTCGACTCGTGGCACGACCACCTCGAGCAGCACGAGGTGCGCCAGGAGCCCGAGGACGTCGAGGCGTCGCGGGCAGTGCGCCGCCTGGTCGGTCCTCCGGTGCAGATCCGCCACTACGTCGAGGAGCTCGACTGACTCGCCGCCCTCGGTCGCGGTCGGGCGGGACCGTGCTGTGCCGCTCACCGCGGGGAGAGCATCCGCTGCCGATGACGGGTGCAGCGACGGGAGGGGGTCGGCTGTGCGGATGGACGGGTGGCGCTGTGCGCGTTGTGACGGGCGGATCGCGACGGGCGCATTGACGGGAGGGGTCCGGCTGTGCGCCGCGCCGCAGCTGGCGCCGAGTGCGTGGGAAGGGCGCATCGACGCGAGCGGTGCGGCTGTGCGTGTACCGCATGTGGCGCTGGGTGGGTGGTGAGGGGCGCAGCGACGAGAGCGGGTTCGGCTGTCTGCGTTGCGCAGCTGGCGCCGGGTGCGTGGGGAAGGGCACATCGACGGGAGGGGGTCGCAGACGGCGTCGCGCGTGTGACGCTGCGCGCGTGGTGAAGGGCGCAGCGACGAGTGCGGGTTCGGCTCTGCGCGTCACGCAGGTGGCGCTGGGTGCGTGGTGAAGGGCGCAGCGACGTGAGGGGTCGCAGGCTGCGTCGCGCGGGTGGCGCGGGGGTGCGTGGTGAAGGGCGCATCGACGGGAGGGGGTTCGGGTCTGCGTCTCGCGCGGGTGGCGCTGGGTGGGTGGCGACGCGCGCGTCGGGTCGACGTCGTTCGCCGGCTGGGCAGGTGAAGGTCTCCCGGCGACGCTGAGTCACCTCGTGATCGCTGAAAGTTCTTCTGCTGCATGGGAAAACATCCCATCCAGGTGTTGACTCGAATAGTACTGGTGTGCGACACTGGACCCATGCCCGGCACCCCCACCTCCCCTCCGCGGCCCGACAGCGGTGCTGGCGACGCGTGGGAGTGGGACGTCGACCAGGAGTGGCTGGACGCCGAGTCGCTGCGCACCCTGGCTGCGGAGGACGCCGCCATGATCGGTGGTCCCGACGACGACGGGATCCCGGTGCCGGAGTTCTTAGACGACGACGCCTTCGCCGACGAGGAGCTGCTGGCGATGCGGGGCCCGGTGTCGGGGTGGGATGTGGTGCTGCTGTCCTCGATCGACCCCGGCACGCTCTCCATCGAGGGCAGGCTGGCCTACGCGCGTCGCGTCGAGGCGGTCAAGGCCCTCGCAGCAGCGATGGATGCCAAGAGCTTGGTCGCGCTGGCCGGGGTCGACGGGTCGGACTCGATGACCGACCGGCACGCCACGATGGAGGTCGCGCTGGTCCGCCGGGTCGGGGAGGGTGCGGCGGCGTCGGCGATCGCGACCGCCCGCGCCCTGCACGTCGAGTTCCCGAAGTTCCGGGCGGCGCTGGCCGCGGGCGAGGTGTCGGAGTGGCACTGCCGGGTCCTGGTCTCGGAGACGTCGCACGTCACCGACCCCGACACCATCACCGCCCTGCAGGACCGCCTCCTCCCCAAGGCGAAGCGCAAGACCCCGACCGAGTTCCGTCGCCTGGTTCGTGCGGCAGTGGCCGATCTGGACGCGCAGCGCGAGGCGCAGCGGGTCGCTCGTGCCCGCGCCGGGCGGTGCGTATCTGTCCGGCAGCTCCCGGACGGAATGGGCTACCTGGGCGTCGTGTCGGACTGGCCGACGATCTCGGCGATGCACCAGGTCGTCGACGCCCGCGGACGCGCCCTGCAGACCGCGCGGGGCGGTGCGAAGGCCGTGCGGGACGGTGACGACGACGCCCTGGCCGACGCCTGCCGGGCCGACGCGTTCGCCGCCAGCATCCTGGGCACCGTGGCCGAGGACGGGTCGGTCGAGTTCGACCCGGCCGACATCCCCGTCTCGTTGACCCTGGTGATGGACCTGCCGACGCTGCGCGGCGAGGCCGACCGGCACGCCCTCCTCGACGGCGAGCCCATCCCCGCCGGGATCGCGCGGGAGTACGCCGGCGTCGCGACGACGTGGCGGCGCGCGGTCACCGACCCGGTCACCGGGCACCTGCTCGACTACGGCCGCGACCAGTACCTGCCCGACAAGCTGCGCGACTACGTCCTGGCCCGCGACCACTGCCGCGAACCCGGCTGCACCACCCGGTCACCGAAACGGCTGCAGATGGACCACGCGATCCCGTTCCCCGACGGCGAGACCAGCGCGGGCAACTGCGGCGGCTGCTGCAACCGCCACCACCCCCTCAAGACCGCCGGCTACCTCGACATCCACGACTCCAAGGCCGACGGCTCCGCCACCCTCCTCACCGCCTGGGGCCAGAAGATCTCGATCCCGCCGAGACCGCGCCTGCACGACCCCGCCGACCACCCCGCCAGCGACAGGGACAGTTCGGCGCCGCCCGGAGCAGATGGCCCACCGAGCGAACCACCGGAACCACCGGAACCACCGGAAGCTCGGCAATCATCCGAACCGGCGGCGCCACTGGAACCGCCGGAACCACCGACGGGGCTGCACGCCGAGGTGCGCCCGCCGTGGCGCGACCCCGACCTGCCTCCGTTCTGATCCCGGCGGCAGCAACGCGCACGACAGCCCGTCGGACTCGACGCGGACGTGCGATGGGCCCGGATCCGGCCACGCGGCCGGCCGGATGTCCTCTCCGCGTGCCCGCTGGTGTCAGGCGAGCCAGGCGGCGGCGCCGGCGCGGGCGCACTCGGCGTCCTGGTCCGGGTGGGCGCCGCTGCCGGCCACCGCACCGACCACGACGCCGTCGGCATCCTTCACGACGATGCCGCCGCCGAGGACGGTGACGGTGTGGCCGACCTGCTCCTCGATCACGCGCAGGAGACCGGGGTGCGCGGCGTCGAGGTCGGCGACGTCGCGGGAGTCCATGCCCATCGCGACGCAGGTCTTGGCCTTGGTGCGGGCGATGTGCGGGGTGAACCAGGGCGCGCCGTCCATCCGCGCCGTCAGGATCTCGTGACCCTTCTCGTCGGCGATCGAGAACGAGAGCCGTACGCCGATCTCCTCGGCGGTCGCGACCGCAGCCGCCAGCACCTGCTGGGCGAGGGACAGATCCATCACGCACCTCCTGCGCTACGTCCGCCGTCGACGGGGAGTGCGACGCCGGTGATGAAGGATGCATCGTCGGACGACAGGAACGCGATCGCTGCGGCGATGTCGTCCCCGGTGCCCAGCCGCTTCAGGGGGATGTTCTCGGCGTTCTTCGCGTAGCGCGCCTCGACCCAGTCTGGGTCCGCTCCCGGGATGTTCGTGAGCAGCCCCGTGGGGGTGGACGTCGGAAGGACGCAGTTGACCCGCACCGTCGGAGCGAGCTCCATCGCGAGGCTCTTGGTCATCGAGATCGCCGCCGACTTGCTCGCGGCGTAGAGGCTCGCCCCCGGCCGGATCACGACCGCGCCGATCGAGGCGACGGTGCAGATCGAGCCGTGGCTGCTCTCGCGCAGCAGGGGCACCGCAGCTTTGGCGGTGTAGAGGAGCGACTTGGTGTTGATGTCGAGCATCCGGTCGAACTCGCTGTCGGGCAGGTCCAGCGCGTCATGGAACAGGTGGTGAACACCCACGTTGTTCACCAGTACGTCGAGTCCGCCGAACTCGTCGCGCGCGAGCTCGACCATCCTCGCGACCTGGTCGGCCTTCGACACGTCGACTGCGATCGACCGTGCCCTCGCGCCGAGCGACTCCGCCTGCGCTGCGGCGGCAGCACCGTCGACGTCGGCGACGACGACGTGAGCGCCCTCGTCGACGAAGCGCCGGGCGATCGAGGTGCCGATCCCGTTGCCTGCACCCGTGACGACCACCGAGTACCCGTCGAACCTGCTCATGCGCTCGCTGCTCCTGTCGTGTAACGCCGTGCTGCGGTGGCGATCACGTCGACGACGATGTCGACGAAGTCGGGGACGGGCGGCTCCTTGCCGTCGATCTGCACGCCGAGGAAGTAGCCGTCCGTGTAGGCCACCAACGTCGTGGCGAGACCGTGGGGGAGCTGCGGGGCGCGTCGCACCAGTCCGCTGGGCAGGCTCTCCTCGAACCACGCCCGGATGCGGTCCACGATGTCGGTGCGGATCGCGAGGAACTCGTGCCGCGCGGCGACGTCGGTGTCGGACTCCAACGTGAGCATGTGCCCGATCCGGAGGAAGGCGGGAGAGTCCCCGAGGCTGCGCGTCGAGCTGTCGAGGATGACGCGCAGCGCATCGGGCCACTCGACTCCCGGCGCAGGTGCGGTCCAGTCGGGCTGCGCGGCGTACCACTCCTCCCAGGAGTGGCGCACGACCTCGGCGAGCAGCTCGTCCTTGTCGGTGAAGAACCAGTAGAGCGAGCTGACGGGCAGCCCGGCGCGCGCGCACACGCGCGAGATGGTCGTCCCGCGGTAGCCGCGCTCCGCCGCGATCTCGGCCGCAGCGTCGAGCAACCGGGTCCTCGAGTCGTCGTCCGACTCGGCAGTCCGGCGCGGGCGACGGCGAGGCAGCCGACGTGTGGGCACGGCGCCGCCGGCGACGCGACGCTCGTACACGTCGGCGAGCGCGTCACCGACGAGGTCGAGCTGCAGATCGAGGTCGATCGCGGGATCGGCGCGGTGGGCGACGAACATGCCGTCGACGAACGCGAGGTAGGTCGCGGTGAGGATCTGCATGAGGCCCGGGTCGCGCTCGGCGGCCTCGGCATCGATGTCGGACCACCACTCGTGGACGATCTGCCGCGTCTCGCCGCGCACCTTCTTGAACCGCTGCTGCGCTGCGATGCCGCCCGGCCGGTTGAGCATGGCGAGCGTCAGCCCGAGCCGCCAGTACTCCACCTCGCGCTCGACCGCCGCCAGGGAGTAGCCGAGCCGCGTCGTGATCCGGTCGCGCGGGGGGCCGCTGTAGTTCGTCGGCTGCCACGTCGGTCCTTCGAGGCGCCAGCGGCGGTAGGAGTGGTCGAGCGCCTCGGCGAGCAGGTCGTCCTTGTTCGTGAACTGCCAGTAGACCGAGCTCGCGGGGAGCTCCGCGCGCTCGCAGACCAGCGCCACGGTCGTGCCGTCGTACCCGCGCTCCACGGCGATCGCGATGGCGGCGTCGAGGATCCGCTGCCGCGACTCGACGCCCTGACGGTGCCGCCGCTCGGTCTTGGGAGGCACGTGCGTGGCTCTCCTGACCGGCGGCGGGGCGCCCGGACGGTCCGGCGGGGATCCCGGACGGGTGCGCTGATCGTCGCGGAGTCCCGCTGCTGGGAGCCATCTCCGCGTCTCGCGGAGCGGAACGGTCAGGCGGTACGACGCGAGCGCCGCGGCCTCGCCACCGGAGCAGCGCCGTCGACGACCGCCTCGAGCACGGCGACGAACAGGTCGATGAACGCCTCGAGGTCCCACGCCCAGTCGTCGATCTGCTCGGCGAGGAACAGGCCGTCGGTGACCGAGATGACGATGCGGGCGAGCACCTGCGCCAGGTTCTTGTCACCCTCGTGCACAGACGCCGCGAACGTGTCCAGGAACCAGGTCGTGAGCAGCTTCTCGGTGTCGCGGCGCAGGTCTCGGAACAACGTGTGGGCGGCCGTCTCCTCGTCCTGGCGGGCGAGCGTGACGCCGTGCCCGACCCGCAGGAAGTCGGGGGTGTCGAGGAAGGACCGGGTGCCCTCGAGCAGGACCTTGCGCAGC
Organism: Actinomycetes bacterium; assembly: GCA_029781935.1. Lineage (GTDB taxonomy): Bacteria > Actinomycetota > Actinomycetes > S36-B12 > CAIYMF01 > Longivirga. Next base: position 10,014 of record JAKOVT010000369.1, read on the forward strand.
GTCGCGTCGCGTGCCTCGGCACCGACGGCCGACGTCCAGTGCGGCTGCCGCTGGAGCCAGTCCTCCCACGAGCTCTGCACGACCGCCCCGAGCAGGGCGTCCTTGTCCTCGAAGTACCAGTAGACCGAGCTGACCGGCAGCCCCGACTCGGCGCACACGCGCGAGATCGTCGTGCCGACGTACCCGCGCTCGGCCGCCACCTTCGAGGCCGCCCACAGCAGCCGCTCGCGGGAGTCGTCGGGCGCGGGCCTCGGTGCGGGCCGGGAGATCGGCGCCGGCTTGCGGCGCTTGACCGGGGGAGCGGCCGCCAGAGCCACCGCGACCTCGCCGGTGGCGCGGCCGAGCGCCTCGGTGATCCTGCCGTAGGACCAGCGCGGGTCGATCTGGGTGGAGAGGAACAGCCCGTCGGCGCTGGCCATGAGGAACTGGGTCAGCAGGGCCGGCAGCTCCGGGTGCCGGGCGACCGCGTCGGCCCCGAGGACCGCGCGGCACCAAGCCACGGTGCTGCCGATGGTGTCGGCCCGCACCTCGAGGAACCGGTCGCGGGCCGCGATCTCGTCGCCACCGCTCAGCAGCGCGAGCATGAGGCCGAAGCGCCAGAACTGGGGCTGGTTCGCCAGGCCGAGGCGCACCCGCTCGAAGCGGCCGCGGAAGCGGGCGCGGGCATCGCCGTCGTCGGACCTCTCCCACCCGGACTCGCCCTGGCGCCACTGCGAGTAGGAGTGCTCGAGCACCTCGGCGAGCAGCGCGTCCTTGTTCTTGAAGTGCCAGTAGACCGAGGACGCCGGCAGACCGCTGCGCTCGGTGACCAGGGCCATCGTCGTGCCGTCGTAGCCGCGCTCCGCGGCGATCTCGAGGGCGACGTCCAGGATCCGCTCCCGCGACTCCGCGCCCTGCTTGTGCCGTCGCGCCGTCCTCGGTGGCACGCCGCCCCCCGTCGTCGTGGTCCGTGCTGACGCCGGGGATCCTAGTCGCGCTACAGGGACGACAGAACTCCAGGGAGGCCAGAACGGCGTACGAGTTCCCCGAACATGATCATGTTTGGGGAACTACGCCGAGCAGAGCCGGTCGGTCTCGAGCACCGACGCGCTCGAGCACCGACGCGCTCGAGGACCGACGCGCTCGAGCACCGACGCGCTCGAGGACCTGCTCGGACCGCCCGAGGCAGCTCCTCGACCGTGACCCTGTCCGGCGAGCCCGGGGCGGACGTCCGGGTCAGCGGGAGAGGGTGCGCGACAGGCCGAGGGCGGCCGTCTTCACCGCCGGCGCGAGGCGCGCGGGCTGCAGGTGCGAGGTCGGCACGGTGATCGAGATCGCCGCCACCGGCTCGCCCTTCACCAGGACCGGCGCCGCCACGCAGCTGACACCGGGGGTGGCCTCCTCGTGGTCGTAGCCGACACCTGCCGAACGGATCTGCGCCAGCTCGCCCTCGAGCGCCTTCGGGTCGACGATCGAGTGGTCGGTCAGCCGGCGCAACGGGCGCGACACCACCTGCGAGACGATGTCGTCGCGCGAGAACGCGAGCAGCGTCTTGCCCAGTCCGGTGCTCGACAGCGGGAGCCGACCGCCGACCCGCGACGGGACGTCGACGCCGGAGTGCCCGCGGATCTTGTCGATGTAGAGCACGTCGAGGTCGTCGCGCACCCCGAGGTGGATGGTCTCGTGGGTGGCCTCGTAGAGGTCCTGCATGAACGGGAGCGCGGCCTCGCGCAGCCGGTGCTTCACCGGTACCAGCTCGCCGAGCTCGAAGACCGGCCGGCCGAGCACGTACTGCTCGCGGGTGCGCTCCAGCAGGCCGAGCTCGGTCAGCTCCTCGATGAGCCGGTGGGCCGTGGTCTTGGGCAGGCCGGTGCGGCGGGCGATCTCCGACATCGACATCGGGTTGCCCGTCGGGCGGAACGCCTGCAGGACGTGGATGCCGCGCTCGAGCATCGAGTTCCGTGAACGCGCCTGGCGTGCAACGGTAAGGCTGCCCTTATCGGTCTGGGTCGCGCCGGGCACGTGGTCCTCCTGCTAGGTCCGTACGACGGAACACAGTCTGGGCCGCGACGGTGGTCGTCGTCTACACCTGGGACGGTCCGGACGGTCGTCCGGGGTGTGATGAGCGCCTCTCCGCGGGCCGGAACGGCCGGGTGGATTCGCCGGTGCCGCGGGTGTTCACTCGCCCTAGGCCGCACCCGCTCGACGGACGCGGCAGGCGGTGGCGCCCGCGTCCACCGGCACGGGGCGGTCGCGAGGGCCGTCCCCCCACGGCGACGAAGGGTCTGAGCCGATGCCCAGCATC
>JAKOVT010000405.1 GCA_029781935.1 Actinomycetes bacterium
CCGGTCCTGTTCGCCGCGGGCATGAGCCTGCTCGACTCCATCGACGGCGTCTTCATGGTCTACGCGTACGGCTGGGCCTTCTCGCAGCCGGTGCGGAAGATCTACTACAACATCATCATCACCGGCCTGTCGGTCGCGGTCGCCCTCGTCATCGGCGTCATCGAGATCGTCAGCATCTTCGTCGAGAAGCTCGACATCACCGGCGGACCGCTCTACGCCGTCGGTTCGCTCGACCTCAACAACGTCGGCTTCGTGATCGTCGGGCTGTTCGTGCTGACCTGGCTGGTCGCCGTCGTCGTCTGGCACGTCGGCCGGATCGAGCAGAAGTGGTCGCAGAACCTCAAGCCGGTGCGGCCGGCCTACGGCGCCGACGACGTGGCCGCCGAATCCCTTCCGGCGACCGCCCACGTGCACGCCGACGGCAGCATCCACGTCGACGGCCATGGTCACGACGAGTCCGCCGACCTCGCGCCACGGCGCAGCGACCCCGAGCCCGATCCGGTCTGAGCCCGCTCCCGGTGGCGTCCTCGCTCTCGGGCCCTCCGGCCTGCCGCGGCATCGCCCGCGGCGTAGGCTCAGGGCCGTGACAGACGCACCCAAGACCGCCTCCGACGCCCTCGACTCCGCCGCCGACGCCGTCGCGACGGCCACCGACGCCGCGAAGGACGCCGCCTCGTCCGCGACGGGCGCCGTCGCCGACGCCGCCAGCACGACCAAGGACGCGGCGACCGACGCCGCGAAGGACGCCACGGCTGCGGCCACCGAGGCCGCGAAGGACGCGGCTGCGGCGACGAAGGACGCGGCCAAGGACACGACCGCTGCGGCCAAGGACGCCACCGCGTCGGCGCGCGCCGAGATCGCCAAGACCGCCGGCGAGGTCAAGGACAAGGCCGCAGCCGCCAAGGCCGACGCCCCCAAGCCTGCCGGTGCGCCCAAGCCGTCTGCCGCGTCCCACGCGGCCATCGTCGGCTCCGCCGAGCCCGCGGCCGTCAAGGCGGCCGAGGCCGAGGCCGCCAAGATCGCCGAGGCCGAGAAGCCGGCGGCACCGCCGCGCTCGATGGACGAGATCGAGGCCGACCTCGCCAAGACCCGCGAGAGCCTCGCGAGCAAGCTCGACGACCTGCAGGAGTACGTCAGCCCGAAGAACGTCATCTCCCGCCAGGTCGACAAGATCAAGGGCGTGTTCGTCGACGAGTACGGCGGCATCAAGCCCGACAAGGTCCTCATCGCCGCCGGCGTCGTGGTGGCCCTCGTCGGCATCTCGATCGTGCGGCGCCGCCGTCGCCGGGGCTGATCTGCCGATCGTGAGCCACCCCGACACCACCCCGAACGCCGACGGGTCGGTCCCCATCAAGCTGCTGCACGACCGGCTGCTCGTCCACGTCGACGACTCCGACGGCGACCGCCGTTCGAGCGGTGGCATCCTCATCCCCGCCACGGCCGCCGTGGGCCGCCGGCTGATGTGGGCGCGCACGGTCGCGATCGGGCCGAACGTGCGCACCATCCACGTCGGCGACCAGGTGCTCTTCGACCCGCAGGACCATCCCGAGGTCGAGCTGCAGGGCCGCGAGTACGTCCTGCTGCGCGAGCGCGACGTCCACGCGCTCGCCGCGGCCCGTGTCCAGGACGGCGCGGCCGGCCTCTACCTCTGATCCGGCACGTCGGACGACGAACGGCCCGCGACGATCGCTCGTCGCGGGCCGCTCGCTGGAAGGGCTCGGTGCGGTCAGGCGGTGGACTTGCTCGGGGAGGGTGCCACGGCGTTGCCGCTCGGCCCGTTGCCCTGGCCGTTCGGCGCGGGCGGGGCCCACTTCTGCCTGCTGTCCTTGAGCTGGGTGCGGTCGACGATGCGCACCGCGGTGGTCGTGCCGGCGCCCTCGACACCCATGACGCCGACCTCGTCGCCGACCTTGACCGAGGCGATGCCGTCGCGCTTGGCGTTGACGATCGTGTCGGCCGTGACGACGTAGGTGGCCGTGAAGCCGTCGACGCTCTTCACGGTGATGGAGTCCTTCGAGACGGCGGTGACCGTGCCGCGCTGGGCGTCGATGGTCTGGTAGCCGCCGCCCTGCTTCTCGGTGACGAACGAGCCGTGGATCCCCATGCCGAGGCCCATGCCCATACCGCCCGGGCCGCGGTGGCCGGCGCCGCGGCCGGGCATCATGCCCTGGGGTGCCTGACCTTGGGGGGCCGCCTGGCCGTTGGGGCCCATCGCGCGGCCGTAGCCGCCGCCGTATCCCTGGCCGGTCGAGGGGCTCGCGCTCGGGGAGTCGGCGGCGTTGGCGGCGTACGCCGTGCCCGCGATGCCGAGCGCGCCGATCGCGATCGCGGCGACCGCGACACCGGTGCCGATGCGCGAGCGACGCGGTGCGGGGGAGCCGACCGTCTCGGGCGCCGACATCATCGGCGCGCCCAGAGCGGGCGGGGGGTTCCAGCCCGGGCGGTCCTGCTGGTCCATGACGGTCCTTCCTGAGGCTGCGGCGTGTGCCTGGCCATGGTGTCCCCGTTGCTTATGCGCACGCTGAGAAGAGGCACCCGGAAGGCTGAGACGTCGAGGGTCGGCGGCGGTTACCGTGCGTGGCGAAGCCCGCTCCGCCGCGGATCCGGGTCGCACCAGGGAGGCCGCCATGGACCTCGACGCCGCGCTCGACTACACCCGCGCCCAGCGACGCTGCGTGATCGTCACGCTCAAGGCCGACGGCCGACCGCAGACGTCCAACGTCTTCCAGTGGACCGACTCCGACGGCGTCGTACGGATCTCGCTCACCGACGACCGCGCCAAGACCCGCAACCTGCGCCGCGACCCCCGGGTGTCCCTGCACGTGACCGCGGAGGACTTCTGGTCCTACGTCGTGCTCGAGGGCGACGCCGACCTCTCGCCGGTGGCCACCGCGCCCGACGACGCGACCTGCGACGAGCTGGTCGCCTACTACCGCGCGATGTCGGGGGAGCACCCGGACTGGGCGGAGTACCGCGCGGCGATGGTGGCGGACCGCCGCCTCGTCCTGCGGCTGCGCCCGACCCGCGCCTACGGCATGCTCCCGCGTTGATGCCGCCCGCCGCACCTGCGGCGGCTCGGAGCGCGTGGCGCCGCAGTGATACCGGTTTCACGGTGACGACCCGGATCCGTTGCGCCGCAGGTGCTTGCCGCCCTGCGCGACGGGAACGTACAGTCCGGACCTGAACGGCCGTTCAGGACAAGGCGGTGACGCCGACGTCCGGTCGAGAACAGGAGCACCAGCCATGGAGCGCCGCACCCTCCCCGGGTCCGACTACCACGACCTCGCCGTCTACGAGCTCGAGCGCGAGCAGGTGTTCTACCGGTCGTGGTTCATCGCGGGCCGTGCCGACCAGGCCGCAGAGCCCGGTGCCTGGTTCACCGTCGACGTCGTGGGCGAGTCGATCCTCGTGATGCGGGGGAACGACGGCGAGCTGCGAGCCTTCTACAACGTCTGCCGCCACCGCGGCGCGGTGCTCCGCGACGAGGACAGCGGCCAGGAGAGGGGCGCGCTCGCCTGCGTCTACCACGCGTGGTGCTACTCCTTCGACGGCGAGCTCGTCGCGACCCCGCGCGTCGGCAAGGACGAGATCGACCGCTCGAAGCACGGGCTGCGCACGGTGCACCTCGACGTGTGGCAGGGCATCGTCTTCGTCAACCTCGGCTCCGAGCCCGAGCCGCTGCTGTCGTGGCTCGACCGCACCGCGCCCGACCTGCTCGCGTTCGACCGCTACGAGATCGACACGCTGGTCACCTACGACGTCACCGAGTTCCTCGTGCAGGCGAACTGGAAGGTCGTCATCGAGAACTACCTCGAGTGCCTGCACTGCCCCACCGTGCACCCCGAGCTGGTCGAGGTGATCCCGGCGTACAAGAAGGGCTGGGTCTACGAGGAGGGCCGCGACGACGGCGGCGTGACCGCGACGTCGCGCAACTACGGGCCGGCCGGGCCGACGATCGCGCTGCTGCCGTCGGTGACCGAGGAGGACGCCACCTCGATCTACGGCAGCCTGATCTACCCCAACGGCTTCCTCGACATCGGGGGCTCGGGCATGGTGCTCAGCCAGCTGCTGCCGCAGGGGCCGACCCGGACCCGCATCCGCTCGATCTACCTGTTCTCGAAGGCCGCGGTCGAGGCGCCCGACTTCGATCCGCGCGAGATCGTGGAGTTCAGCAACCTCGTCACCTCGCAGGACAACGACGTCTGCGAGCGGGTGCAGCGGGGTACGGCGTCGCGCTCGTTCGAGGACGGCGGGGTCTACCCCGAGAAGGACGTCTACGTCTGGGACTTCAACGAGATGTACCGCGCCCAGCGGGCCGGCGGGCCGGCCGCGTGGCCCGAGGAGCGCTTCGACCACAGCGAGCGGTGAGGCGCGGCGTCGGCGGGTGCCGGACCCGCCGACGCCCCCAACTCGTGCGACGCGGTGCGACCAGCGGAGCGGTCCTCAGAGCTTGCCGAGGAGGGAGACGGCGGCCGCGTCGACCTTCTGCGCGCTGACCTTCGGGTCCTGCGTCTTCGCGCTGACCGACACCGTGATCAACCAGCCGCTCTTGGTCGTGCTGATGATCGAGTCGGTCCCCAGCGGCAGGGAGATCGTGTAGCCCAGGGCGTCGGGCATCGACGTGGCGAACTCCTTCGCCCTGCCCGCCTTGAGCTGCGCGCCGGCCTGGGCCTTGGCCATCGCGAACATCTGGGCGCTGTCGAGCTGGGAGAACTTGACGACGTCGTATCCCAGCGAACCGGCCGTGCTGGTGTAGAGGCAGCCGTCGAGCTTGGTGGACGTGCCATCGGCGTCGGTCGTCGTGCCGACCGAGCCGGGCGTGGTCTTGGTGAGGGGGCTGCCGAGCACCTGTCGACTGTCGCTTAGCGTGGAGATGGAACGCTGCGGAGAACCGCCGAGAGGTCGAGTCTGTGGATAGCCCAGGGTCGGATCCCGCCAGCCGCGTCGCGTGGCACCGGGGCGCTGCTTCGAGCGTGACGCATGGGCGTCGCCCGGCGTGGGATGCGGTGGTCCGGCGTGTCGACGTCGGCTGCTTGCACCACGCGGGGCGGCA
>JAKOVT010000431.1 GCA_029781935.1 Actinomycetes bacterium
CGGCCAGCGCGACCTGCTGCGCATCGGGATCCTGCTCGTCGCGCTGCCGCTGCTCGCGGCGCTGCTCGTGTCGCGCACCCGCTACCGCCTCGCGTCGGCGCGCGGGCTGCGGCCCACCCGGGTGAGCGTCGACCAGGCGGCCACCAGCGTGATCCGCGTGCAGAACGTCTCGCGCCTGCCCAGCGGCCTGCTCCTCGTCGAAGACGCCGTCCCGTGGCAGCTCGGCCGGCCGCAGCGCTTCGTCGTCGACCGGCTCGAGTCCGGTGGACGCCGCGACGTCCGCTACGAGCTGCGCGGCGCGGTCCGCGGCCGCTACACCGTGGGTCCGGTGTCGGTGCAGCTCGTCGACCCATTCGGGCTGTGCCGGGCGACCCGGCAGTTCACCACCACCGACACCCTCACCGTCGTCCCCGCGACCGTGCCGCTGCCGGCGATCCCCGTCGGAGGCGACTGGTCGGGTCTCGGCGAGGCGCGGTCGCGCGCCGTGGCCTCGGCAGGCGAGGACGACGTGATCCCTCGCGAGTACCGCCACGGCGACGATCTGCGCCGCGTGCACTGGAAGTCGACCGCGCGCAGCGGCGAGCTGATGGTCCGCCGCGAGGAGCATCCCTGGCGCACGCGCGCCACCGTCTACCTCGACACCCGCGTGGGCGCGCACCGCGGAGAGGGCCCGGCGTCGTCGTTCGAGTGGGCGGTGTCGGCCTCGGCCTCGATCGCGGTGCACCTCGCCGCCCGCGGGTACGCCGTCCGCGTCGTCGACGCCGACGGCACGGTGCTGCGCGCGAGCGGCACGGCGGCCGAGGCGCAGAGCGGCGCGGAGGCGCGCGGGCCGCTCCTCGACACCTTCGCGACCGTCGGGTTCACCTCCGGCGAGGGGCAGGGCCTGCGCGATCCCGCCATCCGCTCGCGGGTCCGCGACGGTCTCGTCGTCGCGGTGCTCGGCGACCTCGACCTCGACGCAGCCGAGGACGTCGCCGCCCTGCGCGGCGGCCACGCCAGCGCCCTGGCGCTCGTGCTCGACACGTCCGGCTGGGCGACCCGGTCCACCACGCCCGAGGACGGCCGCTGCACGCGGGCGGCCGCTCTGCTGGCGGCCGCCGGCTGGCGGGTCGTGGTGTGCGGCGCGCAGACGGACCTCGTCGAGGCCTGGCAGGGGCTGGCCCGTGCCGGCGTCACCGCGGCAGGCGCCCGATGACCACGATCTCCGCTCCCCCCGCCAGCGGCCGCCGCAGCGCGCCCCCGGCCGCCCCGCGCGTGCCGGGCGTGCTGGCGCCGTCGGTGGCGACCGCCACCGCCGTGCTGCTGGCCTCGCTGTCGCTGGCCCCGGTGTTCGACTCGGGCGCCTGGTTCGGGGCGACGCTGCTCGTCGTGGTCGCGATCGTGTCGGCCGGTGCGGTCGCGAGCTGGCTGCGGTCCCCGGTCTTCCTGATCCCGCTGATCCAGGCCGTCGTGATGTTCGCGGCGCTCGTGTCGCGGTTCACGGTCGACGCCCCGCTGGGCTTCGTGCCGTCGTCCGACGCGCTCGACCAGCTGCGCGCGGTGCTGGCCGAGGGCGTGCACGACGTCGACACCTTCGCTCCGCCGATCCCGGTCACCGAGGGCGATACGGCGGTGACGGCGCTGGGCCTCGGCTGCCTCGCGATCGTCGTCTTCGTCCTGCAGGTGTCGCTGCGGATGCCCGTCCTGGCCGGGGTGTCGTTGCTGGCGGTGTACACCGTGCCGGCCCTCGTCCTCGACGAGGGCGCGCCCTGGTGGTCGTTCGCCTTCGTGGCCGTCGGCTTCATGGTGCTGCTCGTCAGCGACGAGCGCGTCGGGCTGGCGTCGTGGGGGCGGATGCTGCGGCGGGCCGAGGGCAACGCCGGCTCGCCGCTCGCGGGCTTCTCCTCGGCCGCCCTGCGTCTGGGGGCCATCGCCGTCGTCGCCGCCGTCGCCATCCCCGTGCTCGTGCCGGCGCTGACCGACGCCGTGCTCGGCCGCCACGACACCGGGATCGGCAACGGCACCGAGGGCGACGGCGGGTCCGGCGGTCAGGGCTCGATCGGGCTCGATCCGTTCGTGTCGTTGCGCAAGCAGCTGACGACCTCCGACAACCCCACGGTCTTCACCTACCGCACCGATGCGCAGTTCCCCGACTACCTCCCCACCGTCGTGCTCACGTCGTACGACAAGGAGACCTGGCGCCCGGCGCAGTTCGACCCCGAGAACGCCGACCCGCTCGAGCGGCTCGTGGTCGATCCCGCCATCGGCACCGCGTTCCTCGGCAGCCCGAAGGTCACCACCCAGATCACCGACCAGCGCCTCGACACACGCTGGCTGCCGGTCCCGCTCTACCTCACCGGGCTCACGATCAGCGGCGGTTCGTGGTTCGTCGACCCGTCGACCCGCACGATCTTCGCGGAGAACGCCGCCACGTCGACCAAGGGCCTGTCGTGGACGGCGACGTCGCTGGCACTGCGACCGTCGCCCGACCAGCTCCGCGCGGCACCGCCGGAGAACAGCATCGACCCCACGGAGAAGGCGCGCCGCGCCGCGATCCCGGAGAACCTGCAGACGCTGGCCCGCCAGATCACCGCCGGGGCGACGACCGACTACGACAAGGCCGTCGCCATCGTCGACTACTTCAAGGACTTCACCTACAGCGTCACCGGCGCGTCCGACGACAACCCGCAGGCGCCGTCCTACCTCGACCAGTTCCTCGCGTCGCGCACCGGCTACTGCCAGCAGTTCGCGGCGACGATGGCGCTCATGGCCGAGTCGTTGGGCATCCGTGCACGCGTGGTGGTCGGCTTCACCGCCGGGACGCCGCTGCCGGACGGCACCCGCGAGGTGAAGAGCAAGGACGCCCACGCCTGGCCCGAGCTGTTCTTCCAGGGGGTCGGCTGGCAGCGGTTCGAGCCGACTCCTCCGACCGGCGGCCAGAACATCGCGGGCGCGCCCCTCGGGAACGGCGACTCGGGCCCGTCGGCGTCCCCGACCTCCACGTCGAGCTCGAGCACGGGGCCGAGCGTGAAGCCCATCGGCGAGGAGCGCACGCCCGGCTCGGCGCCCTTCGACATCGCCGGCGGCAGTGCGGGCACCACCGCCGACCAGTGGCGGGCCCGCGGCCTGATCGCGCTGCTCGTGGTCGCGGCGGTGCTGGCCCTCGTGCCGGCCGTGTGGCGCGCCGTACGCCGTCGCCGCCGGCTGTCCGCGCAGGCCGAGATCGAGGACCTGTGGGAGGAGCTGCGCGACACCGCGCGCGACCTCGGGATCCCGTGGTCGATGGCGCAGACGCCGCGGCAGGCGGTCTCGAGCGTGGTGGCCGGCCAGCGGCTGCGCGGCGAGGCGGCCGACGCCGCGCTGCGGGTGGGACGGGCCACCGAGCGCGCCCGCTACGCCGCCACCCCGCCCTCCACGGAAGGACTGGCCGAGGACGTCGTCACCGTGCGCAGCGCGCTGCTGCGCCGGGCCGAGCGCCCGGCCCGCTGGCGGGCCCTGCTGCTGCCGGCCTCGCTCCGCGACCGCGACCGTCCCTGACCGGGCGCCGCTGGCCCTCGCCGCAGACGGGGCTCCGCCGTCGATGCGTGATGACGGGACCTTCCCGCGCCCCCTGCGCCGACGGCGGGACGGGCACGGGAACGGCCGCGGACCCGGAGGTCTGCGGCCGTGGTTCGGGTGGTGGGAGCCCTAGAGCTCGCCGCCCTCCCGACGCTTGCGGAAGCGCTCCTCCGCCTTGTCCATGAAGCCGGCCTTCTTCGCCGCGGCGGGCTTGCTCGGGGCCGGGGCACCGCTGGTGTCGGCAGCCGGGGCGCGCAGGGCGCGGATGACGAGCACGGTTCCGACGAGCATGAGCACGAAGCCCAGGACGCCGATGATCACGACGCTGGTGGCGGCACCCGCGACGAGGGCCGCGACACCGGCGAGGGCGGCCAGCACGCCGACGACGGCGGAGCGCCGCGCACCGGGCTTGGGGCCGGACGAACGCAGACTGGAGGCGAACTTGGGGTCCTCCGCATAGAGGGCCCGCTCCATCTGCTCGAGCAGTCGCTGCTCGTGCTCGGAGAGTGGCACGGTGGCCTCCTCGCTCCTCGACACCCGCCCGGACGGGCGAGGGTCCTACGTCGTCAGTCCGAGGATAAGCAGACAACGGGGGGAAGGAAACCCGGACACCCGAGGAACGTGGGTGCGAGTCGTCGTTTCCCGGCCGATCCCGGACTCGTTCTTCTGTTGTCGGCCCGGGCCGTCCCCGTCTGGAGGGACTGTCCCGGTGACGCCGCACCCCCGTGCCCGACTCCTGTCCAACGGTTGCGAGGCGGGTTCGGTTCCCGCGGCACCCTCGGGCCCGAGGAGGGATCAGCGCGGCCGGCGGGGTCAGCGGGGGCGGGGCGGGGCGGGCGCGCCGCCGTACCCGTCGTCGCCGCCGGTGCCGAGCAGCCGGGCCGGGAGCACCGAGCCGCGGCCGAACCGGGCGCTGGCGCGGTCGACGGCCTGCTCGGCCTCGCGCCAGCCGACCTCGGGCTCGTCGAGCAGCATCTGGCGCGGCGCCTCGTCGGCGTCGACGATCCCCTCGGCCCGCACACCGACCAGGCGGATCCGGGCGCGCTGCAGCCCGAGGGCGTCGTAGAGGGCGACGGCGGTGGCGTAGATCTCGCGGCCGACGTCGGTGGCCGAGCGCAGCGTGCGCGACCGGGTGATGGTGCTGAAGTCGGCGAACCGCACCTTGAGCACGACCGTGCGGCCGGCGTACCCCTGGGCCCGCAGCCGCGAGGCGACCTTCTCCGACAGCCGCAGCAGCTCGCGGCGGATCACCTCGGGGTCGTCGACGTCGCGCGGGAAGGTCTCCTCGTTGCCGACGCTCTTCTCCGCCGCGGGCGGTGTGACATGGCGGGGGTCGCGGCCCCAGGAGAGGTCGTGCAGGTGCTGCCCGGAGGCCGGGCCGAGGGCGCGCACCAGGGTGTCGAGCGGGGTGTGGGCGATGTCGCCGACAGTGGTGAGCCCCAGGCGCAGCAGCACCTCCTCGGTCTTCTCACCGACCCCCCACAGCGCACCCACGGGCAGCGGGTGCAGGAAGGCGATGACGCGGTCGGAGGGGACGACGAGCAGGCCGTCGGGCTTGGCCCGGGTGGACGCGAGCTTGGCGACGAACTTGGTCGGGGCGACGCCGACGGTGCAGGTGATGCCCTGCTCGTCGTGGACCCGCGCGCGGATCTGCTCGGCGATGACCGCGGGCGGCCCGAGGCGGCGGACGGCACCGGACACGTCGAGGAAGGCCTCGTCGAGGCTGAGCGGCTCGACGAGCGGGGTGATGTCGCGGAACACCGCCATCACGCCGGCCGAGACCTCGGAGTAGAGGGCGAAGTCGGGCGGCAGGATCACGACGTCGGGGCACAGGCGCTTCGCGCGCGACATCGGCATGGCGGAGTGGATGCCGTACGTGCGCGCCTCGTACGTCGCGGCGGTGACGACTCCGCGGCTGCCGTCGCCGCCGACGATGACCGGCAGGCCGACGAGGTCGGGGCGGCTGCGCAGCTCGCAGGAGGCGAAGAACGCGTCCATGTCGACGTGCAGGATCGGGCAGCCGTCGTCGTCGCGCCGGCCGTCCGGGCTGCGGCGGGCGGCGGAGACGTCGGACTGCGTCACCCGCGCCCCGCGCGTGATCTGGCTGCGGCTCACCGCCGTCCACCTCCTCCCTGCACTCCCGCCACTCCCCCATCCTCCGCCCTGGACGGCGTGATCTTGCTGGTGTGCTGGTTTCCGGGCGCGGGAAACCGGCACCTGAGCAAGATCACGCGCTGTCGAGGAGGCGGGGTCACCATCCGGAGCTGCCGGGGCTGGAGTGCCAGAGCTTGCTGGGCGGCTTCTTGTCGCGCTGGTTCTCCGCCGCCTGGGCCCGGGTGTCGGCGGCGTCGACGCCCTGGGGCTTGATGTCGGCGTACGGCGACTGCTGGAAGCCGCTCGCGTGGACCAGGATGCGGCGCACCCGCTGCTCGTGGGTCTCGCCCTCCTGCTGGTCCTGCTCCGACCAGCCCTCGCCGGGACGGCCGTGGACGCCGAGGCCCGCAGCGCGCGCGGCGGCGGCGAGATCGGAGCCCCGGTGCCCCATGCCCCCGGCGCGCGACCAGGTGGCGGCGGGCTCCGCCTCGCCGTCGACGGGCAGGCTGTGCCCGCCGTAGGAGAAGCCCTGGGCCGCGGCCGGGACGTCGGCCATCACCGGACGGCTCGAGCGGCTCGCCGAGCGGCCGGCGATCGCGCCGTCGTCGCCGTCGAGCCGCGTGCCCGTGTCGGCGGAGAGCAGGCCGCGGACGGCCTCGACGCCGCCGCGGCGCCAGACGTCGTGGACCACCCCGAGCTCCCACGCGCCGGTGGCACGGATCGAGATGCCGCGCGGACCGGTGCGTCGGATGACGCCGCGCACGAGCAGCAGCCACGAGCCGAACACGGTGGCGGCGTAGGGGCCCTGGACGTCTTCGAAGAAGGTGGCGTCGACCGGGCCGGTGGAGTCGTCGAGGGTGAGGAACACGACGCGGCGCCCCGAGCGCACCGGCGGGGTCTGGGTGGCGACCTTCACGCCCGCGACGAGCACCTCGGACTGGTTGCGCCGCGCGAGCAGGTCGCGCGAGGGCGTGACGCCGAGCGCGTCGAGCATCGGCAGGTAGAAGTCGACGACGTGGCGGCTCGCATCGAGGCCGAGCACCTCGAGCTCGGCGCGCACGCGCTCGGCGTCGGTCATCTCCGGCAGGCCGCTGGACGCGACCTCGCCGGGGGCGTCGCCGAGGTCGAGGGTGAGCTGGACGTCGAGGTCGGCCGCGGCGACGGCGGGCGCGGCCGACTGCGCCTGGCGGCGCGCGGCGGCCACGACGTCGGTGCGGGTGCTCGCCCGCTCGGCGGCGGTGAGCGGCGCGGCCCTCCTGCTCCGGGGCGCGGCGGCGCGCGCGGCCCGCGCGGTGGCGCGGGTGTGGCGGTCGAGGTCGGCCACCTGCAGCAGCAGGTCGCGGCGGGTGACGCGGCCGCGGCGGCGCACCGGGGCCGACAGGCCGATGCCGTAGAGCGAGTCGAACGCGCCCGCCACCACGAGCCGCTCGACCACCGGGCGCGACACCGCGGCGCGGTGCCAGAAGTCCGACAGCGAGCCGTACGGGCGGCCCGCCACGACCCGCTCGACCTCGGCCTCGCTGATCCCCTTCACGTCGGCCAGCGAGAGCCGGATGCCGTACGCCGAGCCGTCGGGCAGACCGGGCACCTCGGGGCCGCGGCGCGGTCGCTCCTCGAGGATCTCCGGCGGCGGCTCGTCGTAGGGCGAGACCCGCTCGACGCG
>JAKOVT010000451.1 GCA_029781935.1 Actinomycetes bacterium
GCCGGCACGGCGTACGCCGATCCACGCCCCGACCCCGCCGAGCACGACCGCGCCCCAGATCCCCAGGCCGCCGTCCCAGATGCGGAACGCCGCGAGCAGTCCCTTGCCGTCGGGCCCGAAGTAGATCTGGTGGTCGGTGATGACGTGGTAGAGCCGGCCGCCGACGATGCCGAACGGCACCGCCCAGATCGCGACGTCGCCGACGAGACCCGGTCGACCACCGCGGGCCACCCAGCGGCGGCCGCCGAACCAGATCGCGACGAAGATACCCGCGAGGATGCACAGCGCATACGCCCGGACCGGGATCGGCCCCAGGTTCCAGACCCCCTGGGAGGGGGACGGGATCGAGGCGAGGAGGTCCATCGGCTGCACTGGTGTCACCGGGTGGTGGCCCGGATCAGCCATTCTTCGCGATGTAGTCGGACAGGGCGTTGAGGTCGTAGTCGCCGGTGTCCTTGTTGGTGAACGCGGAGGACGGGACCTCCTTGCCGTTCAGGTAGAGGGTCGGCGTGCCGGGCACCTGCTCGTTGGTGAAAGTGACCGAGCTGTTGGTTACCCACTGGCCATACTTCGAGTCGTTGAAGCAGGACTCGAAGGTGCTGTACGCGTCGCCGGTGATGCCGGCCTGCTTGCCGAAGTCGAGGAGCTGCTGGTTGCTCCAGCCGTCGCCCTCCGTCGCGGGCTGGTTGTTGAACACCACGGTGCGGTAGGGCTCGCCCTGCTTGGCGTCGATGGCGCAGCCGTACGCCATCCCGGCGCGGTACGACGAGTACGGGTTCGGGCTCGTCGAGGCGAACCGGTCGTCGAGGAAGGTGGCGACGCGCCAGACCAGGTTGATCGTGCCGTCGCTGGCCCACTTCTCCAGCGACGACGCCGCCGCCTTGTCGAAGTTGGCGCAGATTGGGCACTGGAAGTCTTCCCAGATCGCGAGCGTCGGCTTGCCGGCCGCGCTGTTGACCGGGACGCCCCAGGGGTTGGCGGACTGCGCGTCGAGAGTGCCCGTGGGGATCGCGGCGTCGGTGACGATCGTCGTCCCCGCGCCGCCGTTGCCGCCGGCGTTGTTGTTCTTCTGCGAGCCCTTGACCGCGAAGAAGATGATGCCGGCGACGAGGACGAGGATCACCAGTCCGCCGACGATGCGGATGAGGTTGTCGCGACGCCGCTGCTCGGCCTCGGCGGCCGCGCGCGCCGCGGCAGCCTTCTCGCGGGTGGTCCTCTTGCTGTCCTTGCCCTTGCCGTTGCTCGGCGTGCTCATGCGGTCGGCTCCTCGGCGTCGATCTCGTCGGTGTCGATGTCGTCGGTGTCGATGTCGTCGGTGTCGAGCTGGTCGTCGTACGTCGGCCGCGGTCCGCGGTCCAGGGAGAGCTTCGTGGCCGGCCAGGCCACCAGCCACACGGCCATTCCGGCGAAGAGGAGGTCGCGCAGGATCTCGGCCGTGTAGCGCAGGTCGCGGCCCTCGGCGGTGGTGTCGCCGCCGCCGCCGAAGCAGCCGCAGTCGATGCTGTAGCCGCGGATCCACACGCTCGCGATGCCGATGATGAACGCGGTCATGATCAGGGCCGTGCCGAGCGCGGCCCAGCGGGTGAACAGGCCGACGAGGAGCAGCAGACCGAGGATCACCTCGAGCGTCGGCAGCCCCCACGCGATGACGTCGACGAGTCCGTTGGGCAGCCCGAGGCGGTAGGCGATGATGGCGCGCCGCATGGCGTCGCCGCCCTCGAACAGCTTCGCGAACCCCGACCAGAACAGGATCACGGCGAGGACGAGACGGAACACCGTCCCGATCCACGCGCGGACGTCGCTGCTCATGCCGCGATCCTCTCCCACTCCCCCGCGTCGTCGCGGTACCGGCCCCCGGAACGCTGACGCGCCGGTGCTCTCCCGTGTTCCCGGTCCCACGCTACGTGATGGGTTGTCGATTCAACCGACCGGCTTCGGCGGCGCGGCGGACCCCGGCGGCCAGCTCCGCGGCGAGCGCCTCGATCGCCGCGCACGCCTCGGCGGTGCTGGCCGCGTCGAGCACGGTGCGGACCAGCGCCGCGCCGACGATGACGCCGTCGGCGTACGCCGCGATCTCCGCGGCCTGGGCGCCGGTGGACACCCCCACGCCCACCGCGACGGGCAGCGAGGTGCGCGCCCTGGTGCGGTCGACGAGGTCGTGGGCCGATCCCCCCACGGTGGCCCGGGCGCCCGTGACGCCCATCGTCGACGCGGCGTAGACGAAGCCGCTGGACGCCGCGGCGACGGTGGCGACGCGCTCGTCGGTGCTGCTCGGGGCGACGAGGTAGACGCGGTCGACGCCCGCTGCGTCGGTGGCCGCGATCCACGGCCCGGACTCCTCCGGCGTGAGATCGGGGGTGATGACGCCGACGCCGCCTGCCGCCGCGAGGTCGGCCGCGAACCGGTCGACGCCGTAGCGCTCGATGGGGTTCCAGTAGGACATCACCAGGGTCGGCACGCCGAGGGCGGCCACGCCGCGCACGGTGTCGAGGACGTCGTCGGTGTGCGTGCCGCCCTCGAGCGAGCGCTGCACGGCGTCCTGGATGGTGGCGCCGTCCATGAGCGGGTCGGAGTAGGGCAGGCCGATCTCCACGGCGTCGACGCCGCCGCGGACCATGGCGGCGACCACCTCGACGTCGTCGCCCTTGGCCGGGAAGCCGGCGGGCAGGTAGCCGATGAGGAGCGCGCGCCCCTCCGCCTTCGCGGCGGCGAAGGCCTCGTGCAGCCGGCTCATGCCCGACCCTCCTGGGGCAGCTCGCCCTCGATGAGGCCGAACCAGCGGCTCGCCGTCTCGACGTCCTTGTCTCCGCGGCCGGAGAGGTTCACGAGGATGACGGCGTCGGGCCCGAGCTCGCGGCCCAGGCGCATCGCGCCCGCCAGCGCATGCGCGCTCTCGATCGCCGGGATGATCCCCTCGGTGCGGCAGAGCAGCCCGAAGGCCTCCATCGCCTCGGTGTCGTCGACGGGCTCGTAGGACGCGCGACCGGTCTCGTGCAGCCACGCGTGCTCGGGGCCGACGCCGGGGTAGTCCAGCCCCGCGCTGATGCTGTGCGACGGGCGCGTCTGCCCCCACTCGTCCTGCAGCACGTAGGTGCGTGCGCCGTGCAGGACGCCCGGGGAGCCGCCGGAGAACCGCGAGGCGTGCCGACCGGTCTCGACGCCGTCGCCGCCGGCCTCGTAGCCGTGCAGCGCGACCGACGGCTCGTCGAGGAAGGCGCCGAAGATCCCCATGGCGTTGGACCCGCCACCGACGCAGGCCGCAACCGCGGTGGGCAGGCCGCCGGTGAGCTCGAGCACCTGCTCGCGCGCCTCGAGGCCGATCACCTGGTGGAAGGTGCGCACCATCTCGGGGAACGGTGCGGGACCGGTGACCGTGCCGAGGAGGTAGTGGGTGCGGTCGACGTTGGTGACCCAGTCGCGCATCGCCTCGTTGATGGCGTCCTTGAGCGTGCGGCTGCCCGCGAGCACGGGAACCACCTCGGCACCGAGCAGGCGCATCCGCGCCACGTTCAGCGCCTGGCGGCGGGTGTCCTCCTCGCCCATGTAGACCACGCACTCGAGACCGAGCAGCGCTGCGGCGGTCGCCGTGGCGACGCCGTGCTGGCCCGCGCCGGTCTCGGCGATGACCCGTTCCTTGCCCATCCGCACGGTGAGCAGCGCCTGGCCGAGCACGTTGTTGATCTTGTGGGATCCGGTGTGGTTGAGGTCCTCGCGCTTGAGGAGGACGCGGGCTCCACCGCAGTGCTCGGAGAACCGGCGCGCATCGGTGACCGGGCTCGGGCGGCCGACGTAGGTGCGCTGCAGCCGGTCGAGCTCGGCCATGAACCCGGGGTCGACGACGGCGGCGCGGAAGGCGGCGTCGAGCTCGTCGAGCGCGGCGGTGAGCGCCTCGGGGACGAAGCGCCCGCCGAACTGGCCGAAGTGGCCGGTGCTGTCGGGGCCGCCGGGGATGCGGCCGGACAGGCTCGGCTGCTCGGTCGTGGTCGGCTGCTCGGTCGTGGTCGGCTGCTCGGTCGTCGTCATCAGCGCTCCTCGCCGCTGGACATCGAGGGGTGCGCACCGGCGGTGACGAGGTCGTGGACGGCGGTGCGTGCGTCGCCGTCGGTGACCAGGCTCTCCCCCACGAGGACGGCGTCGGCACCGGCCTCGGCGTAGGCGATGAGGTCGTGCGGGCCGCGCACGCCCGACTCGGCGATGCGCACGCAGGTGTCGGGGATGGCCGGCGCGACACGCGCGAACGTGGCGCGGTCGACCTCGAGGGTCTTGAGGTTGCGGACGTTGACGCCGATGACGGACGCCCCCGCGTCGAGGGCTCGCCCGACCTCCTCCGTGTCGTGCACCTCCACCAGCGGCGTGAGCCCGAGCGACCGGGCGCGCTCGACGAGCGAGACGAGCGCCTCCTGCTCGAGCGCCGCGACGATGAGCAGCGCGACGTCGGCGCCGTAGGCCTTGGCCTCCCAGAGCTGGTAGCTGCTCACGATGAAGTCCTTGCGCAGCACGGGG
>JAKOVT010000454.1 GCA_029781935.1 Actinomycetes bacterium
GATCGAGTTCAACGCCCGGTTCGGCGACCCCGAGACGCAGGTGGTCCTCGCCAGGTTGCAGACGCCCCTCGGTCACGTGCTGCACGCCGCCGCGACCGGCACGCTCGGCGATCTCGAACCGCTGCGCTGGAGCGACGGCGCGGCCGTCACCGTGGTGGTGGCGGCGCAGAACTATCCCGACACCCCGGTCGTCAACACGGTGATCAAGGGCCTCGACGACGCGAACGCGGTCGAGGGCGCCTACGTCCTCCACGCCGGCACGAAGGCTGCGGCGTACCGGACGGTGGTGACCGCCGGCGGCCGGGTCCTCTCGGTGGTCGGCACCGGCGAGGATCTCGCCGCGGCCCGCGAGACGGCGTACGCCGCCGTCGACCGGATCTCGATCGCCGGGAGCCACCACCGCTCCGACATCGCGCTGGCCGCCGAGCTGGGCGAGATCCTCGTCCCCTGACGTCGCCCACCCGCGACGTCTCAGCCCGGAAACCCGTTCCCACGCACGGGATTCCGCTGACGGCGGCGGCGCCGTGGCTGCGGCTCCGGCTCGATCCCCGCTCCCGGATGTGCGGGTTCTCCCGCGTTCCGCTGCGCGCGCGTGCAACCTGGGAGCGTCGCCGCGCGTCAGAGGATCGGGGCACCGCACCGGTGCCGGGGGAGGAGCGGCATGAGGATCCGTCCCGGCGCTGTCGCGATCCCTCTCGCTGTGCTGCTCATCGTCGGCTGCACGCAGGGGAGCGCCTCGTCGTCGCGCACCGCCTCGGGGGCGAGCCCGACGGCGGCACCGTCCGACGGCGCGCCGTGGACGCCCGAGCAGGGCTACGTCGCGAACCAGCAGCTGCCCGAGCTGCTCCAGCGACTGGTCGCAGCTCCCGTGTGGGTGGAGTCGGCCGAGGTGCGTCCGCTTCCCGCAGGTGGTTGCCTCACGCCGTACGCGCCCGAGATCCCGTGCGGCGTACCGGCGATCAGCGTCGACCTGGTGATCGTCGGTGGTGCTCAGCAGGCGACGGTCACGGTGACGGAGTCGGTCGAGCGCGAGCGGCTCGACGGGCGGTCGCGCTGCGTCCCCGACGTGCGCACGGGCGGCGTCCACCCCACCGCCGGCTACCACTGCGGCGAGCGCCTGCCGTGGACGAAGGTCGGCGACACCTGGGTCACGACCGTGCGGGTGGGCAACTCGATCCACGACTGCCGTGAGGAGTCGGTGCTGCGCCGGGGGGCCGTCTCGGTGCTGGTGCAGGAGCCGCTGCCGGAGCCCTGGTGCAGCCGCGAGAGCGGTGGGCTCGACGCCGTACCCCTCACCGACGCGCAGCTGCAGACCCTCGCCGCCGCCACCCCGCTGGTGACCGCGCTGACGATCTACGGGCCGAAACCGACCCCCCAGGCGTCGTAACGAGTCCGCGGCCGATCGCCCCTGGCGTGCAACCGCGGAGGATGCTCGGTGCGTCAGACAGGGGAAGGGGCGTGCGCCCTCGACCGGGACGAAGGGGAGGGGCGAGGCGTGGACGACGTCACGGCCCCGCCCGACTTCGAGTCCTACGTCGCGGCGAGACGGCCGGCGCTGCGGCGCACGGCGTACCTGCTCACGGGCGACTGGGACCGCGCGGAGGACGTGGTGCAGGACGCGCTGACGAACCTGTTCGTGCACTGGCGGCGTGCGTCGCGCGCGCGCAGCGTCGACGCCTACGTCAGGCGGACGCTCGTGAACTCCTACCTGTCGGAGAAGCGCCGGCCGTGGCGGCGCGAGCGCAGCACCGAGTCGCTGCCGGAGGCGGAGCACGCCGCGCCTGCCGACGCCTCCGACGAACGCGACCGGCTGCGGCGCGCGCTCGCGGAGCTCGGCCCGAGCCAGCGCGCGGTCGTGGTGCTGCGGTACTGGGACGACCTCTCCGTCGAGGAGACCGCAGCCGCCCTCGGCTGCTCGACCGGCAACGTCAAGAGCCAGGCCGCGCGCGGGCTGGCCCACCTGCGCGAGTCCCTCGGCCGCGCGGAGTCCCCCGACCCGGAGGTGGCCCGATGAGCCTGCCGACCCACGACGAGCCCTGGCTGCGGGGCGAGCTCGACAGGCTCTTCGCCGACGAGCCCGAGATGCGCGCGACCGTGCAGGACGACGTCCGGCGCGGCGAGCGCGGCCGTGCCGTACGCCGGCGCCGCGCGACGGTGGCGCTCACGGTCGCGGCGCTTGTCGTGGCCGTCGGCGTACCGCTCGGCCTCACCTTGCGCGCCTCCGAGGGGACGACCGCCCCGAGCGACCGCGGCGACTCCCCCCTCGGCCACGTCTGGACCCCGGAGGAGGGCTACGTCGCGGATGGCGACTTCACGGATCGAGTAGCCGCTCTGGTGCCATCCCCGATCGACGTCGTGAAGTCCGAGCAGGTGGTGGGCGCCTTGCCGGGTTGCCCGGCAGGGACCACCGGCTCGCTCGGCTGCGGCCTGCCCTCCTACGGCGCGGCACTCACCGTGCGGAACGGGGCAGTGACCGGCGACGTGGTCGTGACGGAGTCGGCCCAAGCCATTCCCGACATCAGCACGTCGCCGTGCTCCTCGCTGCAGCCGTCGCTGGGCACCGCCTCGTGCGCCGTGACGCGGCCCTGGACGAAGGCCGGAGCTGCCTGGACGGCCTCGATCCGCAGCCTCACCCCGGTCGACTCCTGCCGCGAAGTCGTCGTCGTCCGCCGTGGGCGGACGGCGGTCACCGTTGCCGAGACGTTGACGAGCAGCTTCTCGTGCATCAGCCGCGGCGTCCTGGGTGCCGCGGCACCACTGACGAGCGATCAGCTCACCGCGCTCGCGCTGGCGGCGCCGCTCGTGCAGCCCATGTCGCAGTTCATCGATGTCACGATCTACGACCCGAGCCTGACCGCGACGCCGCAGCCGTCGAGCACTGTCCCGGTGAGGACGCTGTGGTCGCCCGCGGACGGCTACGTCGGACAGGACCAGTTCGTGGCGCGAGCTCGCGAGGCGATGCCGCAGGGCGTCACGTCGGAGCTCGTCGCGCCCAGCCGGGTGCGCGACGTTCCCTGCGGGTTCACCCGCTTCTGCGGGAGCGGGGGCTACGGCGGCGCGTACCAGCCGGACCCGAACGCGCCCAAGCCCGTTTTCGCGGCGTTCAACGTGACGCGCGGCAGCAGTTCGGGTCTGCTCGTGCTCGGCGAGGACACGACGTCGGGCAACCAGACCGCCGCGCTGCGCACCTGCCTCGGGTACGCCGGGTGCACGCAGCTCGCGCCGTGGACGCAGGAAGGGGACGCGTGGACCGCCGTCTTCGAGAACGTCCACGCCGCAACGGGTCTCATCGATCGCACGGCGTACGTCGTCCGCGGCTCGTCGGCGTTCGGCGTCTCGGCGCAGACGCAGGTGCTGCGGGCCGACGACGTGCTGCAGACGCTCACCGGCGCGACGCCGGTGCTCACGACCGACGAGCTGCTCGCGATGGCCAGGACCCTG
Organism: Actinomycetes bacterium; assembly: GCA_029781935.1. Taxonomy (GTDB): domain Bacteria; phylum Actinomycetota; class Actinomycetes; order S36-B12; family CAIYMF01; genus Longivirga. The sequence continues at coordinate 3,442 of JAKOVT010000454.1, forward strand.
CCGCTCGGCGACTACGACGGCGAGCTGGTGCGCCACGGCGCGGGAGTCGAGCACCGGTCCGGCCCCACGTCGTACGACGGCGTGCCGGCCTGCACGGCCGACGACGTCGTGCTCTCGTTCGGCAGCGTCGACTACATGGCGACCGACAGCTCGGGCATCTCCCGGCCGATGGAGATCAGGGCCAGCGTGCGCCACCAGCGCACCTGCGTCCTGTCGGGATCGCCCGGCCTGTCGTTCGCGGGTGGCGCGTCCTCACGGCTGACGGTGGTGCAGGGGGGCGCCGGGCCGCGGGTGCTGCTGAGCCCGTCGTCGTACGCCTCGGCCCCCGTGACGCGTGGCTCTTGTGCGGCCATCGGCGGCACCGGCCCGGTGACCGCCACGCTGCTCGCCCCCGACGGCGGCCCGGCGGGGACTGCGGACATCTCCCACGACCCGACGACCCGCCGGGCGCTGGCGCCGTGCGCGTCGGGCGGCGCCGCCGCGGACACCATCACGACCGGCCCGTTCGCGATCGCCGACTCCCAGGACTGGCCCGGCCCCCTGTAGGCGGACCGCGACGTCACTGCCCGAACGCACGGTTTCCGGGCGAGAACCCGTGCGTTCGAGCAGTGACGTCGCGACGGGGACGAGCGGTGCGTGGTCCGAGGGGGCGAGCGGCGGTGCGCCGCGGTCGCGCGACCTGCGAGAATGACGGCACCGACGACCGTCCCCTGCGCGAAGGCCCACGCATGCCGAGCTCGCCCGCGATCCCCGACGTCCTCGCGTCCCGCTACGCGTCCACCGCCATCGCCACGATCTGGTCGCCCGAGCACAAGATCGTCCTCGAGCGCCAGCTCTGGATCGCCGTGCTGCGCGCGCAGAAGGACCTCGGGATCGACGTGCCCGACGGCGTGATC
>JAKOVT010000474.1 GCA_029781935.1 Actinomycetes bacterium
CATCGAGGATTCCCCCGAGATCACCCTTCTCGTGCGCGGACTGCTCGAGAAGGAGGGCTACTCGGTCGTCGCCACCCCTCGGGGGACGCAGGGCCTGGAGTGGGCCAGGAGCAAGAAGCCCGAGCTCGTCATCCTCGACCTGTCGCTGCCCGACCGCGACGGTGTCGAGATCTGCCGCGAGCTGCGCAGCTTCAGCGACGCCTACGTCGTCATGGTGACCGCGCGCGACGACGAGGTCGACAAGATCGTCGGCCTCACGGTCGGCGCCGACGACTACGTCACCAAGCCGTTCTCGCCGCGCGAGCTGGCCGCCCGCATCCGCGCGATGCGCCGGCGCCCCCGCGTGACCACGCAGCAGGAGGTGCGCGACTTCGGTCGGCTCGTGGTCGACCCGGTGGCCCGCGAGGTGAAGGTCGACGGCGAGGACGTCGACCTGACGAAGATCGAGTTCGACATCCTCGACCTCCTCTCGAGCAGCCCCCGGCGCACCTTCACCCGTGAGCAGCTCCTCGTGCAGGTGTGGGGCGAGTGGTTCGGCGACGACCACGTCATCGAGGTCCACATGGGCAAGCTGCGCAAGAAGCTGGGGGAGTCCGCCTCGCAGCCCCGCCACATCCGTACGCTGCGCGGGGTGGGCTACCGCTTCGAGCCGAGCTGATCGCAGGGCCGCCGTGTACGGCATGATCAACGAGGCGATGCGTCGCCTCGTGTCCGAGTCGTCGGGCGACGGCGCCTGGGCGGAGATCGCCGAGCGCGCAGACGCTCCCGAGACCTACGCGGTCATGTCCTACTACGACGACGCGGTGACCTACGCCCTCGTCGGCGCGGCGAGCGAGGTGCTCGGTACGCCGGCCGACGAGCTGCTGCGCGACTTCGGCCACTACTGGAGCACCCGCGTCGGGCCGGAGAACTACTCCGACATCCTGGGCGCGACGGGCACCGACGTGGTCAGCGTGCTGAGCAACCTCGACGAGATGCACGCGCGGCTGCAGTCCCTCTACCCGGGCCTGCGACCGCCGTCCTTCTCGGTCACGGGCGACGGCGGCGGCTCCGTCGAGGTCCGCTACGGCTCCGAGCGCACCGGGCTGGCGTCGTTCGTCGTCGGCCTGCTCGAGGGCCTCGGCGACCTCTACAGCACCCCGGCGTCGGTCGAGCACCTGTCGTCCCCGACGTCCGCGCAGCCGTACGACGTCTTCCGCGTGACCCTCGAGAGGTAGAGCGCATGGGCGTGCTCCTCGAGGGCGAGGACCTCGACCGGGTGGCACCGTTCGGGGTGCTCTGCGACACCGACCTGGTGGTCACGCGCACCGGCCCGTCGTGGGCGCGTCTCACGGCCGACTTCGTGGGCCTGCCGCTGCTCGACGTGTTCGACCTCGTCCGGCCCGCGGGCATCGACTCCGTGGAGGGGCTGCGCCGGCACCGCGACTCGATGCTGCTGCTGCGGCTCAAGCCGCGCGGGCCGCGGCTGCGGTTCCAGGTGGTCGACGTGTCGGAGCCGCCGGGTGTGATGCTCGTCGGCACACCGGTCGTGTCCTCGTCGGAGGAGCTCGAGCGCCTCGGCCTGTCCGCCGCCGACTTCTCGCCCATCGACCAGACCCCCGACCTGCTCCTGCTGCGCCGTGGTCAGGAGCGCAGCCTCGCCGACCTGCGCACGCTGAACACCGAGCTGCAGCGCTCGTCGAGCGAGCTGCGGCGCACCAACAAGATGCTGACGCGGGCCGAGGCCCGCTACCGGCGCCTGGTCGAGCTGCAGCCGCTCATCATGTACATCGACACGCTGGGCGCGGTGCCGACGGCGGAGTTCATGTCGGCGCAGGCCGAGGCCTGGCTCGGCCACCCCGTCGAGCGCTGGATGAACGAGCCGGGCTTCTTCTTCGACATCGTCCATCCCGACGATCGCGACCGGGTGCTCGACGCCCACCTGCGGGCCGAGCGCGACGACTCCTCGTTCGACGAGGAGTTCCGCGTGCGCGCCGCAGACGGGCACGTGATGTGGCTGCGCGCCGTCGACTCGGTCGTCCGCGACGACGACGACGGCAGCGGTCAGCGCATCGGGTTCATGCTCGACATCACCAGCGCCAAGACTGCCGAGCTCGAGCTGCAGAGCACGATGTCGCGACTGACGACGCTCCTCGCGCACATGCAGACCGGTGTGCTCGTCGAGGACGCCGACCGCAAGGTGATCATGGCGAACGACACGCTGTGCGAGGTGTTCGGCGTCGAGGTCGACCCGGCCGAGCTCGCGGCACTGCCCGCGTCGGCCGCCCTCGCCCAGCTCATCCCGGGGACCGCCGCGGCCGACTTCCTGGTGCGCACGGACGACCTGATCCACAAGCGCTGGCCGCAGCCCGACCAGACCCTCGCGCTGCCCGGCGGCCGCGTGCTCGAGTTCGACTTCCAGCCGATCACCTCCGAGCGGCGCGACCTCGGTGCGCTCTGGATGTTCCGCGACGCCACCAGCCGGGTGCAGTACCAGGAGGCTCTCGAGCGCGCGGCGGCCGAAGCGCTCGCGGCGTCGGACGCCAAGACGCAGTTCCTGGCCTCGATGTCGCACGAGATCCGTACGCCGATGCACGGCGTGCTCGCCACCCTCGACCTGCTCCGGCTCACTCCGCTCGACGACGAGCAGCGCGAGCTCGTCGACGTCGTCAACGCCTCGGCCTCGTCCCTCATCGAGATCATCAACGACATCCTCGACTTCGAGCGCGTCGAGGCCGGCCGGATCGAGCTCATGGAGGAGCCGTTCTCCCCGGCGGACGTGCTCACGGGCATCGTCGGGCTGCTGCGCCCGCAGGCGCGGGCCAAGGGCCTCGAGATCGGGCTCGTCCTCGACCAGGACCTGCCCGAGCTGGTGCTCGGCGACGCGCTCCGGCTGCGGCAGGTGGTGCTGAACCTGGCCGGGAACGCGGTGAAGTTCACGGCGACCGGCGGCGTCACGCTCACGTGCACCGTGGTGGGTCGCGGCGCCGGCACGGTCGCGCTCTCGTTCGAGGTCCACGACACCGGTCAGGGGATCGCTGCTGACCGCCTCTCGACGATCTTCGACCCGTTCGTGCAGGCCAAGCGCAGCGACGAGGGCACCGGTCTCGGTCTCGCGATCTCCGACCGCCTCGTCACCCTCATGGGCGGGCAGTTCCACGTCGCGAGCACGGTCGGCTCGGGATCGACCTTCCGGTTCACGCTCGAGCTGCCCGAGGTGTCGGAGGCGCCCAGCGCGCCCGCGGAGGGGACGGCAGCTGATGAGCCCGCGCTGCCGGCCGACTCGGTGCTCGTGGTCGACGACAGCGACGCGAGCCGCAACCTCGTGCTGCGCCAGCTCTCGCGGCTCGGCGTCACCGCCCGTGGCGCCGCGTCCGGGGACGAGGCCCTCGAGCTGCTCGAGGCGTCGCGCGCCTTCGGCCTCGTGCTGCTCGACGCCGACATGCCGGGGCTGGACGGACCGGCGACGACCGAGCGGATCCGCGCGTCCCAGCGGCGCACGGTGGCATCGGTCCCCGTCATCGGGCTCGTGGTCGGCGACGACCCCGACTGGCTGGCTCGGTGCCGCGCCGCGCGCATGGACGGCCACCTGAGCAAGCCGGTCGACCTGGCCGAGCTGCGCCGCGTCGTCGACGAGCTGCTGGTCGGGGGCGATCGGCGGTGAAGGGCATCATCCTCAACCTCGTCGAGGACGTCGT
>JAKOVT010000476.1 GCA_029781935.1 Actinomycetes bacterium
TCGACTTCCCGGATCCGTTGGGGCCGTGGACGACGAGGCGCTCACCCGTGGGAACGCGCAGGGACAGGCCCCGCAGTGCGGCGACCGAGCCCGTGGGCGCGTCGTAGAGGCAGAACAGGTCGTGGCACTCGACGGCGTCGCTCATCGCAGGTCCTCGTCGACGCGCTCCGGCCACGCGCTGCGCAGGGTTCGAGCGGCGACCGCGGCGCACACCAGCAGAGCGGCGCCGAGGCCGACGAGCAGCACGGTGGTGGTCCACTCCGCGCCGACAGCCGGCACGAGCGGAGGCACCGGTGCGGCTCCCGACGCCGAGAGGGCGACCAGGGTGGATACCGAGCGGGTCAGGACGAGACCGGCGAACGTCCCGAGGACCAGACCGGGCACGGCGACCGCGACGGCGCGCCACCACAGGCTGCGGCGCAGCGTCGACGTCGCGACGCCGTCGGCCTCCTGGGCCACGAGCTGCCCGGCGTCGTCGCGGCGCTCGCCCACCACGAGGAGCACGAGCGACAGGATCGCGACGAGCAGGGAGACGGCCGCCGCGACGAGGAGCAGCCACGCAGCCCCCTGGCTCACGACGTCGGACTCGAGCGCGGCTCGTCGGGCGTCCTGGGTGCGCACGACGAGCTGGTCGTAGGGCGCGGCCGCGAGCGCCGGCGCGACGGTGCTGCTGGAGCCCGTCGCCCAGACCTCGTGCGGCGCACCGGATCCCGGGAGGTGGTCCTCGATCGCGGCGGCGAGCGCGGCACGATCCGCCACCACGAACCGGTCGCCGAGCGTCGGGAACCGGGGGAGGGAGCCGACGACCGTGGCAGCGATGGCCTCTCCCGCACCGAGGTCGAGGCGCAACGACGTGCCGCGCGACGCGGTCACGGGATCGGCGAGCACCGGCAGCACCGCGCGGTCCGCGAGGCCGGGCCGCACGATCACCAGCGGCCCCGACAGCGTGTACTCGACGGCGAGCTCGTCCGTGCCGCTCGCCTTCGCCGTCGTGGAGCTCCAGCCCGACCACGACCCCTGGGCGCCCTCGGGCATCGCGAGCACGACCCGTCCGGCGAGGTCGGCGGCCGGGGTTCCGCCCTCGCCGGACCGGTGCAGGCGGCGGGTGAGGTCGGCGACGTTCTCGCGCATCGTGAGCGACGTGAGGTGCAGCGGTGCGCCGAGGTCGGGCAGGTTACCCGTCAGCGTGCCGCCGCGAAGGGTCAGCGGCACCCCCCGCTCGCGGCCGTCGTCGGTGCCGACCCAGGCGGTCACGTCGACCGCGCCGGGGGCCGAGCGCGTCCACGTCCGCACCGGGAGAGCGAGTGCGCGTCCCTGCACGGCGATGCCCGCGGCCGGAGCGGTCGCCGTCAGCTCCCGTGCGACCGATGCCGGGTCCGACGCGCCGACGGTGCGGTCCCAGCGTCCCATGGAGCCCAGCACCCCCGGATCGAGGCCGAGCACGGTGACGGCGTCGCCGCTCGTCGCCGACGTGCGCACCCCGGCGACCGTCCGCAGCACCGGGTACGCCGGGGCTGCCAGCGGGGCGGAGACGCTGAGCGCCACGGGATCCGCACCCTGCGGGCCGATCCCGAGGGTGGCGGTCGTCGGGATGTCGAAGGCCGCCGTGTCGGCGCTGCCGGCCTGCAGCGTCGCGCGATAGGCGCCCGCGAACACGACGCTGCCGACCGCCGCGGTGACGAAGCCCGCGGTGACCGCGGTGCGCAGGGGACGGCGC
>JAKOVT010000485.1 GCA_029781935.1 Actinomycetes bacterium
CATCGAGCGGCTGATGATGTGGCGCTGGATCTCGCTGGTGCCGTCCCAGATGCGCTCGACCCGGGCGTCGCGCCACCAGCGCTCCGCCTTGCCCTCGCTCATCAGGCCCATGCCGCCGAACACCTGCACCGCGGTGTCGGTGACCTTCGCCAGCGTCTCGGTCGCGAAGAGCTTGGCCATCGCGACGTCCTGCGCGGTGAAGGTGCCGCGGTCGATGCGGTGCGCCGCCTGCAGCGTGAGCAGGTTCGACGCCTCGATCTGGACTGCGCAGTCGGCGAGCTGGAACCCGACCCCCTGGAACTGGCCGATCGGCTGGCCGAACTGCTTGCGGTCGGCGGCCCAGCGGGTGGCCTCGTCGAGCACGCGCTGGGCGCGGCCGACGCTGGTCGCGGCCACGGTGAGCCGGCTCGCGCCGAGCCACTCGTCCATCAGCTCGAAGCCGCGGCCCTCCTCGCCGAGCAGCGCGCCCGCGGGCACGCGCACGTCGTCGAACACGAGCTCGTTCTGGTGGTAGCCGCGGTGCGACACGCACTGCGAGCCGCGGTTGCTCTGGAATCCGGGGGTGCCCATGTCGACGAGGAACGCGCTGATGCGCGCCTTGGGCCCCTTCCTGGTCTCCTCGGTACCGGTCCGGGCGAACAGCACGACGTAATCGGAACGGTCCGCGTGGCTGATGAAGTGCTTGCGGCCGTTGATGATCCAGTCGTCGCCATCGCGCACCGCAGCGGTCGTCATCCCGCGTACGTCGGATCCGGCACCGGGCTCGGTCATCGCGAGGCAGTCGTGCCGCTCGCCGCGGATCGTCGGCACGAGGTACTGGTCGACCTGGTCGCCCTCGCACGCCCGCAGGATGTTGCTCGGACGGTGCACGAGCATCTGCAGCGCGTACCCCGGCTTGCCGAGCTCGCGCTCGACCAGCGTCAGCGCGACCGCGTCGAGCCCGCCGCCGCCGAGCTCCTCCGGCATGTTGGGCGCGTAGAGCCCGGCGTCGATGGCGGTGCGCTGGATGGACGCCGCGATCTCCTCCGGGACGTCGTCCAGGGACTCGACGAGGTCCTCGTGCGGGTAGAGCTCGGCCGCCACGAAGGACTGCACGGTCTCGACGATGAGCCGCTGCTCCTCGGTGAGCTCGAAGTCCACGGTGTCTCCTCGGTGGGCGGGTCAGCGGGAGTCGGGCAGGGCGATGCGGCGGCCCACCCAGTCGGGGAGGGCGAGCGCGGCGTGCGCCGCAGCCAGGGCCTCGATGCGGGAGCGCAGCACGTCCGGCAGTGCGGCGGTGCGGCCCGCGCGCATGTCGACGTGCAGCAGCATCTGCTCGCCGGTCGCGAGCAGCCGGTCGTCGCTGAACAGCTCGTGCGCGATGTGCACGCGCTTGGCGTCGACGCCCAGCACGCGCAGCGTCGCGTGCAGGTCGTCGCCGAGGCCGGCCTCGTCGAGGTTACGGATGTGGGTCTCGACGGTGTAGAGCGAGAAGCCCGACGCGCGGTACTCCTCGTCGATCCCGACGAAGCGGAAGAACGTGTCGCTGTTGTCGCCCATGGCGAGCAGGTAGCACCACTCGCTCATGTGGCCGTTGTAGTCGACCCAGGCCTCGGGGACGGTCGTGCGGTGCAGCGCGAGCGGTGCCGGCAGCGCCTCGGCCGGGGTGTCCCAGCCGCCCGGGCGGGTGCTCTCCAGCACGGCGGTCCTCCCCGGCTCTGCCCGCAGGCTGTTCGTATCGTGCGATGACTGTTGTGCATCGTGCGACGCAGACCCTAGGGTGGCGCGCGTCACAGGGTCAAGGGAGGCGGCATGGCGGCGGCAGAGCCGCGCAGCGGGCGGGTGCAGTCGGTCGACCGCGCCTCGGCGCTGCTGCGCGCCGTGGCGCACGCCGCCCCCGCGGGCGCACCGGTCGCCGACCTCGCGCAGCAGTGCGGGCTCAACCGCGCCACGGCGTGGCGGCTGCTCGCGACGCTCGAGGACAACGGCCTCGTCGAGCGCGAGCCCGGGTCCGGGCGCTACGTGCTCGGCCTCGGTGTCGCGCGTCTGGCCTCGGCCGTCGGCGTCGACGGACTGGTACGCCGGGCCCGCCCCGTGCTCGAGCGGCTGAGCGCCACGAGCGGCGAGACCGCCGACCTCGCGGTCGTGCGCCCCACCGGTCTCACCTATGTCGACGAGGTCGCCCCGGCGACGGTGATGGCCGCGAACTGGCTCGGCCGCACGGTCCCGCTGCACGCCACGTCGTCGGGCAAGACCTGGCTGGCATGGCTGCCTCCCGGCGAGGCGCACGCGCTGCTCGCCGCGCCCCTCGCGCGCTACACCGACACCACGATCACGGCCGTGCCGTCGCTCGACGAGGAGCTCGCGCTGATCCGGTCGCGCGGGTTCGGAACCTGCCGCGGCGAGTTCGAGTCGCAGCTGTTCGGGGTCTCGGCGCCGGTGCTCGACGACGGGCGGCCCGTGGCCGTGATCAGCGTGTGGGGCCCCAGCGACCGCATCGGCGAGGCGCGCTTCCCCGAGCTGGGACGCCTCGTTGCCGAGGCCGCGGCGGAGATCGCGGGCGTGCTGGTCGGTGCGCGGTGATGGCCGGCTTCCGCGTCGACGGCATCGACGTGCGCGACGAGTGGCTCGACTACAACGGTCACGTCACCGACTCGGCGTACGCCGTGATCTGCGCGGTCGCCAACGAGGCCTTCCTGGATCACGTCGGCGTCAGCGCCGAGTACCGGGCGCGCACCGGCTGCACGACCTACACGGTGGAGTCGCACCTGCGCTACCTCGCCGAGGTCGGTCGCGGGGCGATGCTCTGCGCCGACGTCCTCCCGGTCGACCTCGACGCCAAGCGGCTGCGCCTGCACACCACGGTCTGGAACGGCGACGAGGCGGTGCTCACGGGCGAGTACCTCTTCCTGCACGTCGACCAGGACCAGGGCGGCGTCACGCCGTTCCCACCGGACCGCGCCGCGGCGATCGCCGCCGAGGTCGCGGCGTACGCCGACGTCGAGCGCCCCGACCACCTCGGCCGCGGGGTCCGACCGCCGAGGACCGGGTGACGGTGCCGCAGGCTGCCCACGAGGCGAGCCCAGGCTCCCCGACGGCTCGCAGCCGGCCCGACCGGAGGGCGCGTCGTCAGGAGCGCGCGGAGCGGGCCGCGAGCCGTCCGCGGACGGTCTCGGCGAACGACGTCACGTGCACGCCCTCGGCGGCGAGCTGTGCGCGCACGGCGCGCCTCGTGACGAGCAGGCCGGTGAGGCCGATCGCCCACATGCCGTACTGCACGAGCAGCGCAACCCGGAATCCGTTGAGGCTGTAGGTCTCTCCGGCTCCCACGAGGTCGAGCACGAAGCCGATGAGCAGGATGGTGACGAGCGACGCCGCGAAGCCGCCGACGTTGACGATGCCGCTCGCGGTGCCGAAGCGGTGGGGCGGGTTGAAGGTGCGCGCGTAGTCGAAGCCGATCATCGAGCCGGGTCCGGAGAGGCTCAGCACCAGCAGCAGCACGAGCAGCAGCCACGCTGGCGCCGCGCCGGGCAGCGCGAGCACGACCGACCAGACGACGATCGCCGACCCGACGATCGACAGCGCGAGCCACGAGCGGCGGTAGGGGTGGCGGCCGACGAGGATGCCGATCACCGGCCCGGCCGCCATGCCGGCGAGGACCATGACGGTGAACATCGAGCTGGCGGTCGCGCGCGTCAGGCCCTCGCCGCTCGTGAGGAACGGGTAGCCCCAGAGCATCACCATGACCGTGCCCGAGAACTGGGTCGTGAAGTGGGTCCAGAAGCCGAGCTTCGTGCCGGGGTGCCGCCAGGCGTCGCCGACGTCGGCGCGCACCGCCGACCACGACTGCTTCTCGTCGGCGCGCGAGCCGTCGGGGGAGTCCTGCACCGCGACGGCCACCGCGACCGCGACGATCACCCCGCACGCGGCCGCCGACAGGAACGCCGGTGCCCAGCCCGCCGAGTGCAGCACGATCACCAGCGGCACGAGGCTCAGGACCTGGCCGCCCTGGCCGACGATGCCGGTGAGCTGGGTGAGCAGCGGCACGCGACGTCCGGCGAACCAGGCGGGCAGCAGGCGCAGGACGCTGATGAAGGTCATCGCGTCGCCCATCCCCACGAGCACGCGCGCCGCGATCGCGGTCGGGAACGACGTCGCGAGCGCCATCGCGAGCTGCCCGGCCGCCATGGTCAGCGCACCGGCCACCAGCAGCGCCCGGGGGCCGGCGCGGTCGACGAGGACGCCGACGGGCACCTGCATGCCGGCGTAGACCAGCAGCTGCACGACCGCGAACGTGCCGAGCACCGCCGCGCTGATCTGGAACCGCTGCGCGGCCTCGAGACCGGAGACACCGAGCGAGGTGCGCTGCAGCACCGCGACGACGTACGCCGACAGCGCCACGCCCCACACCAGCCAGGCGCGCGGCGCGGTGCGGTCCATGCGCGCATTCTGCGCCCGCTGACCGGACGGCAGGTGCGGTCGACCGGAGGGTGAGACGCCGCGTCCGGCGCGGGCCGTGACGAGGTTCACAGGCGTAACGCTCCCGCGTCCGGCGGCGTCCTCCTATCAGGCCCGACGTGACCGGGTCCCGCCGCGCCGTGCCGGAAGGAGGTCGACCGTGAGCCGTGCCCGCGGCCGCCACACCGGCGCTGCGCCGCGCGCCGACGCGCCGGTCTTCGTCGACCCCCGCCGCACGCGGCGGGTCCGGCAGGTGATGGTGGCGGCGGCGATAGGCGCCCTCGCGTTCGTCGCGGTGGCCGTGCTGGGGCTGCGCGGCTCGGGCCCGCTGGCGGGCTCGCTCGTACTGGGGCCGATCCGCTCCGGCCTCGACGAGATCGGGCGCGCGGCCGCAGGTGAACCGGCGACGCAGGCCGCGTCCGCGACCGCGGCGCCGACCACCGCGTCCACCTCGGCCGCGGCGTCACCCGCCTCCGTCCCGCGCGCCGCCGCCAGCGCCGCACCGGGCGCGGCGTCGGCCAGCGCGGCCCCGTCGCCGAAGCCGACCTCGACCGCGCCCCGACCCACCACCACACCGTCGGCCACCCGTGCGCCGAGCCCGGCACCCACCACCGCGATTCCCGTGGCGCCGTCGCCCAGCCCGACGCGGACCCGGCCGACTCAGGCGGCCGTGCCCACTCCGCCCGGCCAGAGCAACCGGCCGTCGCCGACGCGCGGACCCAAGGCATGAGCGACGGGGCGGGTCGCGGCGTCGTCCCCCGCCCGCACTGGCTGCTGCTCGGTGCGGTGCTGCTCGCCCTCGTCGCCTGCTTGGTGGTCGCGGGTGTCGTGCAGCACGGCACCGGTGGCGCTGGAACGGTGGGCCCAGGCTCCGGCACGCCGGCGCTGCCGCCGGGCACCGGCCCGCTCCTGCTCCCGGCCGCCGACCCGGCGGCATCGACGAGCGCGACCGTCCGCCCGGGCCGGGTCGCGCTGACCTTCGACGACGGGCCCGACCCGACCTGGACGTCCGAGGTGCTGCGCATCCTGCGCGAGCACGGCGTCCACGCGACCTTCTTCGTCGTGGGGTCGCACGCGGCGCAGTACCCGCGGCTCGTCCAGCGGATCGTCGACGAGGGCCACGAGATCGGTGTGCACACGTTCACCCACGTCGACCTCGCGACGGTCGACCAGCGCCGCATCGACGCCGAGCTCTCCTACACGCAGAGCGTGGTCGCCGCGGCCTCCGGCGTCCAGACGCGGCTGATGCGCCCGCCGTACTCCTCGACCACCGCTGCCGTCGCTCTCACCGAGTGGCCCGCGTACGCCGAGACGGGGGCCCAGGGGTACGCCGTCGTGCTCAGCACTCAGGACACCGAGGACTGGTCGGACCCGGGGGTCGCGCGGATCGTCGCCGGCGGCGTACCGGCCCGCGGCACGGGCGGCATCGTCCTCCTGCACGACGGCGGCGGCGATCGCGCTCAGACGGTGGCCGCGCTCCCCGCGCTCATCGAGCGGCTGCAGGCGCAGGGCTTCTCGCTGGGCACCGTCTCGCAGGCGACCGGGACGACGTCGGCGCAGGCGCCGGCCACCGGGTCGCAGGTCTGGAGCGGCCGCGCGCTCATCGGCGTCACCTGGATGTCCGACCACGTCGTGTCGGCTCTCGCCGTGCTGCTGCTGGTGTTCCTGCTGCTCGGCCTGGTCCGCGCGCTGCTGCTCGTGGTGCTCGCGTGGCGCCACGCGCGCGACGGCCGCGGTGCGCACGAGCCGGTCGGACCGCTGCCGTCGGTGTCGGTGGTCGTGCCGGCGTACAACGAGTCGGCCGGCATCGCCGCCACCATCCGCAGCCTGGTCGCCACGGGCTACCCGGGCCTCGAGGTGCTCGTCGTCGACGACGGCTCCGACGACGACACCGCGGCGGTGGCGTCGGCACTCGGGCTGCCCGGAGTGCGGGTCGTGCGTCAGGCCAACGCCGGCAAGCCCGCCGCGCTCAACACCGGCATCGGTCTCGCGACCGGCGAGATCCTGGTGCTCGTCGATGCCGACACCGTGTTCGCGCCGGACGCTCTCCACGCCCTCGCGCGCGTCTTCGACCACCCCGAGGTCGGGGCGGTGAGCGGCAACACCAAGGTCGCCAACCGCGACGGCCTGCTCGGTCGCTGGCAGCACCTCGAGTACGTCGTCGGCTTCAACCTCGACCGCCGCGCGTTCGCGATGATGGACTGCATCACCACGGTTCCGGGTGCGATCGGTGCCTTCCGTCGCGCGGCTCTCGACGACGTGGGCGGTGTGCCGGCAGACACCCTGGCCGAGGACACCGATCTCACGATGGCGGTCGCACGCGCGGGATGGCGGGTGGAGTACGAGCAGGCCGCGGTGGCGTGGACCGAGGTGCCCTCGACGATGCGCCAGCTGTGGAAGCAGCGCTACCGCTGGTGCTACGGGACCCTGCAGTCGATGTGGAAGCACCGGCATGCCGTCGGGGAGAGCGGCAGGGCGGGTCACCTCGGGCGGCGCGGGCTGCCCTACCTGCTCGTGTTCCAGGTGCTCATGCCTCTGCTCGGACCGGTCGTCGACGTCATGGCCGTCTACGGGCTGGTCTTCCTCGACTGGCGGTGGGTGCTCGGTGTCGCGGCGGTGTTCGTCGCGGTGCAGCTCGCGCTGGGCGCCTACGCGCTGCACCTCGACCACGAGTCGATGCGGCCGCTCTGGGCGCTCCCGCTGCAGCAGCTGGTCTACCGCCAGCTGATGTACCTCGTG
>JAKOVT010000447.1 GCA_029781935.1 Actinomycetes bacterium
CGTCGACGGCCACCTGCGCCCCCCGCTCGCGCAGCGGTGCCAGCGCCGCGTTGAGCACGGAGTAGTCCTCCACGGGGACGTGCTCGGTGAGCTCGATGACGATCCGGTCCCACGGCACCTCGCCGAGCTGCTCGGGCAGGCCGTCCATCACCGTGCCGGGCGAGAAGTTCACCGACAGCGTGGTGCCCTCGGGCCGCGACCTCAGCAGCGCCAAGGCCTTGCGCGCGCAGGCGATCTCGAGCTCGGGCGTGAGACCGACCTCGAGCGCGGCCGCGAACCAGGCTCCCGGGTGCGGGAACGGCTCGGCCGGGAACCGGGCCAGCGCCTCGGCGCCGACGACCGACCCGTCGCGCATGTCGACGATCGGCTGCACCGCGATGCGCACGAGGTCCTCGTCGATCGCCTGCCGGATCGCGTCGCGTGTGCCGCCCCCCTCGTCGATGCGCGCGAGGTCGGGCTCGAACAGCCCGAGCCGCGACTTCAGCCAGCTGCGGTTGCGCCGCAGCTCCAGGTAGGCCGACCTGTTCACCAGCAGGTTCCGCACGCGCAGCACCAGCTCGGTCGCATCGAACGGCTTCCGCACGAAGTCGTGCGCGCCCATCGCGAGCGCACGGGCGACGCTGTCCTGGGCGTCGTCCGCGGTGATCACGACGACCGGGAGGTAGCTGCCCGCGGCGTAGCGCTGCACCTGCTCGAGCACCTCGAACCCGTCCATCACCGGCATCCGCAGGTCGAGCAGCACCAGGTCCGGGTCGAGGTCGGTGAGCATCCCCGCGACGATGGTCGGGTCCTGCACCTGGACGACTCCGGGCAGGCCGGCCCGCGCGAGGACCTTGCCGACGAGCGCGGTGTTGGCCTGGTTGTCGTCGACCACCAGGACCGTGCTGTCGCCGACCCGCGACAGCAGCCCGCCCAACGGACCTCTCGGCATCGTCATGCGAGCCCGCTCCACGGCCGCGTCGCGAGGCGTCGCACGTGGTCGCCCCGACGCATCTGCCGTTCGGGGCGATGATCGACATCCCGATCGTCGACCGTGGTGGCGCGGCCGCGACAGGGGCGGGTCGTCTCGCTCATCGCCCACAACGGTAGAGCCGTACGCACCCGATGCGACTCGCGAGCACCGCAGCCCCGGCGTGTCTCGGGCCGGTGACCGCTCGCCCCCACGCGGAGCGCGGCCCGACCGGTGCCCTGCCAGGATGAGCGGGTGACCTCATCGTTGCGCACGCACGACATCGCGCACGCCGTCGCGCTGCTTCGCTCGGGCGGCCTCGTCGCGCTGCCGACGGAGACGGTCTACGGGCTCGGTGCCGACGCCGAGAACCCCGCTGCGGTCGCCCGCGTGTACGCCGCCAAGGGTCGACCCGCCGACCACCCGCTCATCGTCCACCTCTCCCACGCCGCGCTCGTCGACGACGGGTGGGGCCGCGAGATCCCCTCGTGGGCGAGGCTTCTCATGGCCGCCTGCTGGCCCGGGCCGCTCACCCTGGTCGTACGCCGCGGCCCGCGCGCCGGCGACCACGTCACCGGTGGGCAGGACACGGTCGGCCTGCGGGTTCCGGCGCACCCGGTGGCGCACGCGCTGCTCACCGCTTTCGGAGGCGGGGTCGCAGCGCCGAGCGCCAACCGCTTCGGACGTGTGTCTCCCACCGACGCCCCGCATGTCGTCGACGAGCTCGGGGGCGAGCTCGACCCGGCACGCGACTGCGTGCTCGAGGGCGGCCCGAGCGAGGTGGGCGTCGAGTCGACCATCGTCGACTGCACCGGCGCAGCGCCGCGCCTGCTGCGCCCCGGAGCCGTGGGTGCCGAGGAGATCGAAGCGGTGACAGGGCTCGAGGTGCAGGAGCCCGACCCGGCGGTTCGCGCCCCCGGCACCCTGGCCGCGCACTACGCCCCGTCCGCGCGTCTGCAGCTCGTCGAGGTCGACGAGCTCCGCCCCGCCCTGGCGCGAGCGGGCAGCAGGGTGGGCCTGCTCGCGCCGTCGTCGGTGCCGACTCCCGACGGCGCGATCCGGCTCGCGGCGCCCGCGGACGCCGCGGCGTACGCGCGCGCCCTCTACCGCGCCCTGCGCGCCGCCGACGACGAGGGCCTCACGACGATCCTCGCGGTCGCACCGGCGGACGGACCGCTCGCCGCCGCCGTCGTCGACCGGCTCCGCCGCGCGGCCACCGGTTCCGGCGGCTGACCCTCTCTCGCCGACTGCCCTGGGAGCCTTCCCTCACGGTCCGACCACCCGATCGCCCGTATCGGTCTGGCGGTCCGTGAAATAGTTAGTTAGGCTTACGAACATGTCGCCGAGCACCGCCGCCAGCACCGATCTGGCCCACGATCTCCGTCTCGCCGTCATGCGGCTCTCGCGCCGGCTGCGCCAGGAGCGCGCCGACCACGGTCTGCCGCTCGGCCAGCTCGCCGTGCTCGCGACGCTGGACCGCAACGGACCGATGACTCCGGGTGCGCTGGCGCACCAGGAGCAGGTCCGCCCGCCCACGATGACCAAGGTGCTCGCCCACCTCGCCGACGGCGGTTACGTCGACCGCGTCGCGGACCCGCACGACGGCCGCCAGCAGCTCATCAGCATCACCGACAGCGCACGCCGGCTGCTGCGCGAGGACCGTCGTCGTCGCGAGGAATGGCTGGCCTCGCTGCTCGTCGGTCTCGACGCCGACCAGCGCGCGGCGCTGCGCACCGCCCTGCCCGTGCTGGAGGTGCTCGCGGAGTCGTGACGCCGATGTTCCGCGCACTCGGGGTGCGCAACTACCGCCTCTACTTCACCGGCCAGGTGCTCTCCAACGCGGGCACCTGGATGCAGCGCGTCGCCCAGGACTGGCTCGTGCTCGACCTGTCCGGCTCGAGCGCCGTCGCGCTCGGCATCACGACGGGGCTGCAGTTCCTGCCGTTCCTGCTCTTCTCGCTGTGGGGCGGCACGCTGGCCGACCGGTTCGACCGGCGCCGGCTGCTCATCTGGACCCAGGCGATCAGCGGGCTGCTCGCGCTCGGCCTCGGCGTCATGACGATCCGCGGCGGTGCGACGGTCGAGTCGGTGTACGTCTTCGCCTTCCTGCTCGGGTGCGCGGCCGCCGTCGACAACCCCGCTCGGCAGGCATTCGTCCACGAGATCGTCGGCCGCGACGCGATGGCCAACGCCATCGCCCTGAACTCCGCGTCGTTCAACCTCGCGCGGCTCGTCGGCCCGGCGCTGGCCGGCGTGCTGGTCGCGGTGGTGGGCAGCGGCTGGGTCTTCATCATCAACGCGCTGACGTTCGTCGTGACGATCACCGCGCTGCTCGTCATGCGCGTCGGCGAGCTGCACCCGCAGGTGCGCGAGGCCGGCCGGGTCCGGCTGCGCGCGGGCCTTTCCTACGTCCGCCGTCGTCGAGACCTGCTGCTGGTGCTCGCCCTCGCCTTCGGAGTCGCGACGTTCGGGCTGAACTACCAGATGACCATGGCGCTCATGGCACGCAACCAGTTCGGGCTCGGCGCGGAGGCGTTCGGCATCATGTCGACGTTCCTCGCGCTCGGCGCGCTGGGCGGCTCGCTGCTCGCCGCCCGCCGCAGGACGGTGCCGCTGCGGCTGGTCAGCCTGGCCGCGCTCGTGTTCGGGGCGGTCGAGATCGCGGTCGGCTTCTCACCGTCGTACGTCGCGATGCTCGTGCTGCTGCCGTTCGCGGGGATCCTCGCGATGACGTTCACGACGTCGGCGCAGAGCTTCCTGCAGCTGCACTCCGCGGGCTGGGTGCGCGGCCGGGTGATGGGCATCTACACGCTGCTGTTCTTCGGCGGAACCCCGCTCGGGGCGCCGGTGATCGGCTGGGCCGCCGACCGGTTCGGCCCCCGCTCCGGCCTCATCGGCGGCGGGCTCGGCACCGTGCTGTTCACCGTGGCCGCCGTCGGTGTCTACGTCGCCACCCGCACGGCACCCGACGACGAGCCCGAGGTCGAGCCGCTGGCCCCCGAGGCCGTCGCCGAGGTGGTCGAGCAGACGGCCGGCGAGACCCGCGGCTGACCCGGACACCCGGGGCGCTCACCTAGGCTGGCCGTCATGAGCGCTCCAGCCGACCTCGCCGCTGCGCCGACGGCGCCCGTCCGCCGGCCCAGGCTGTTCGCCCGCCCGTGCTGGGCCGGCCTGGTCGGCGCCGTCCTCGGGCTCGGTATCGCCCTCACGCCGTCGCTGCTGCCGCGCCCGTGGCTCTACGAGGGCATCATCGCCGGCCTCGGGGCGGCGATCGGGTACGGCGTCGGCACGTTCTTCTCCTGGCTGCTGCGCCGACCGCTCAAGGTCATCGAGCCGGGTCCGGCCTTCAAGCACCGCGCGTGGGTCGGCCTCGCCGTGCTCGGACCGCTGTTCTCGATCTACTTCCTGCTGCTCGGCACCGGTTGGCAGAACGAGGTCCGCACCCTCGTCGGCCAGCCCGACGAGGGGCTCTCGACCGGCGTGATCGTCGCCGCCGTCGCCGTACCGACGTTCCTCGTCGCGTGGTTCGTCGCGCGTCTGCTGCGCCGGTTCAACGGCTGGATCGGTCGCGGCCTCGATCGCATCCTGCCGACCTGGGTGGCCTGGACGCTGTCCGTGGCGGTCATCGTCCTGCTCGTCGTCGG
>JAKOVT010000028.1 GCA_029781935.1 Actinomycetes bacterium
GGTATGCGAGAACGCGCTGCGAGCTCCTGTCGCGACAGCGATGGGGACCACTGTGGGCGAGATCCGAGCGCTGACCATCGGCCCGGGCGCGCGGCCAGCGGAGCACGCCTTCGGGAGGCTTCCCAACTCGTCTCCCGCGGCGTGGTGCTGGACCGGAGGCTCCGGGGAGTACGTCGCCTATGGAGCGACACCCGATGGTCAACAGATCATGCTGGCCTCCATCGGCGGAACTGGCGAGGCACCGTCGGGACCGCCTGTCGTGCCTTAGACGCCCGCCACACACCGCCAGCAGATGCGCGGTGTGCTCACCGATGCCAGGCGGGCGCGTTCAGCTCGTCGGCGAGGGCGCGGCCTTGGGCGTAGCCGGCTCGGGCGGCGGGGGGACGGGTCGTCGGGTCCATGAGGTTGTCGCCGAAGGCAGCCAGCGCGATGTCGTCGGGCAGCCCCACCGTCACCTCGCTGCCGGTGTCGCGCAGCCGCTCGACCTGGCTCGCCAGGTGCAGGCCCCACTGCGCCGGAGTGCGGCTCCGGCCGCCGAGCGGCGACAGCACGAGCACGTGCGGGCAGCCCTCGGCCAGGTCGGCGTTGTCGGCGTTGGTGCGGTAGCCGCCGTCGACGTACGAGCGCTCGCCGACCCGGTACGCCGCGCCGCCCGACGTGCTGGCGGCGACGGCGTCCACGAGGTCGACTCCGGACTCGCGGTCGAGGACGACCGGAGCCCCGGTCCTGGCGTCGACCGCGGTGACGAGCAGCCGACGCCTGGGCCAGTCGTGCACGGGCAGCCGCGCGGCCACGATCCCTCGCCAACGATCGCGCAACCCGGGGTCGGCGTCGGCGAGCTCGAGCGCGTCGGCGCCGATGCGGCGGCGCATGTCGGCGGGGTCGGACGACGCCGCGATCAGGGCCGCGGTGCGTGCGAGGTGGTCGGCGACGGGGCGGCCCTGGGTGGCTGCACGAGCTCGCGGCGGGATCGGCGTCTCGAGAACCTGCGCGTACAGGTCCGTCGGTTCCGCCCCGCACAGCTGCGCGGCGGCGGTGGCGCCGGCGGACGTGCCGACGAGCAGATCCGCCCGGTGGACGGGGACGCCGGCGTCGGCGAGACCGGCGACGACGCCGAGCAGCCAGGCGTTTCCGGCCGAGCCGCCGCCACCGAGGACGAGGGCGGTACGAGGGGAGGGGGTGGGATGCGTCATGGTCGTGGCCTTCCGAAGAGCTCGTGGCGCTCCTCGGTCCGTGACCGCGCGTCAGCTGCGCGGTCGCGACGAGCGGGGAGCGCCCGGGACGGACGTCGCGTGCATCGGGCTCACCTCCTCGCTCGGACGGACGATCGGGTGCCAGCGTAGGCCCGCGGAGGCGACCCGCCAACGGGATACCGGGACGGTCAGACGGGATCCCACTGGTGGACCGGGACGTTGGAGTGCATGCGGTCGACGTACTGCACCGTCATCCGGCGCAGGGCCTCCGCCCGGTCGTGCCCCTGCGCCTCGAAGGCGCGTACGGCGTCGACCTGCCAGGTGGCGCCGTTGCGCCCGGTGAGGCAGCGGCCCTCGATGATGCCGAGCAGCCGCTCGCGGATCGCGTCGTCGACCCCCCACTCCTGCAGGCCCTGGTGCGCGAGCGGCAGCAGCCGGCGCAGGGTGAGCTCGGTGACGGCGACCGGTCCGAGGCCGGGCCAGAACACCTGCGCGTCGATGCCCATCATCGCGGCGTCGGTGAAGTTCTCCTCGGCGGCCTGGAACGACATCTGCGACCAGACGGGGCGGTCGGCGAGGGCGAGCACGCGCAGCGCGCCGAAGTAGAGGGCTCCGTTGGCGAGGATGTCGATCACGGTCGGGCCAGCCGGCAGAACGCGGTTCTCCACGCGCAGGTGGGGGCGGCCCTTCATGATGTCGTAGACGGGTCGGTTCCACCGCCAGATGGTGCCGTTGTGCAGCCGCAGCTCGTGCAGCGACGGAGTGCCGCCCGCTTCGAGAACGGCGACCGGATCCTCGTCGTCGAGGATCGGGAGCAGCGCGGGGAAGTAGCGCAGGTTCTCCTCGAACAGGTCGAACACGCTGGTGATCCACCGCTCGCCGAACCAGACCCGCGGCCGCACGCCCTGCGCCTGCAGCTCGGCGGGGCGGGTGTCGGTGGCCTGCTGGAACAGCGCGATGCGCGTCTCGTTCCAGAGGTGGCGGCCGAGGAAGTACGGCGAGTTGGCACCGAGCGCGACCTGCACGGCCGAGAGGCACTGCGCGGCGTTCCAGTACTGC
>JAKOVT010000029.1 GCA_029781935.1 Actinomycetes bacterium
TCGCCGACCCGGTCCGCTGGCGCATCCTCGCGGGCCTGTCCGACCAGCCGCGCTGCGTGTGCGCGATCCAGGACGACGTCGAGATCTCCCCGAGCCTGCTGTCGTACCACCTCAAGCAGCTGCGCGAGGCCGGCCTCGTCGAGGCGACCCGGCGCGGCAGGTGGATCGACTACACGCTGGCCGCCGACGCGGCCGACCGGCTGGCCGCAGCCCTTCCCACCGCAGGCAGGTGAGCCCGGTGGCCGTGCTCGAGCGCCTTCCGCACCTGCCGGAGACCCGACGAGGACGTTGGCTGGCCCTGACGGGTGCCGGACTCGTGTGGCTCGGGCTGTACGAGCTCAACGAGCACCTGTGGGACTGGATCCTCTACGGACTGCTCGGCATGGACCCCGCCTCGCGGACGACCGAGACGATCCACTTCTTCCTCTACGACACCGTCAAGATCACCCTGCTGCTCACCGTGATCATCTTCGGCGTCACCTTCCTGCGCTCCTACATGAGCGTCGAGCGCACGCGCGCGATCCTCGGCGGCAAGCGCGAGGGGGTCGGCAACGTCGTCGCCGCCGGGCTCGGCGTCGTGACCCCGTTCTGCTCCTGCTCCGCAGTCCCGGCGTTCATCGGCTTCGTCGCCGCCGGCGTCCCCATCGGCGTCACGCTGTCGTTCCTCATCGCCTCGCCGATGGTGAACGAGATCGCGATCGGCATGCTGCTCACCCTGTTCGGGTGGAAGGTCACCGCCGTCTACGTCGTCACCGGTCTCCTCATCGCGATCGTCGCCGGCTGGGTCCTCGGCCGCCTCGGCGTGCAGCGCTGGGTGGAGCCGTTCGTGTTCGAGACCACGCTGCGCGGCAAGGCCATCGACCCGGCCGCCGGGCTGACGTTCGACGACCGGATCCAGATGTCGGTCGAGGAGGTCGCCAGCATCCTGCGCAAGATCTGGCCCTACCTGCTCGTCGGCATCGGCCTCGGCGCGGTGATCCACGGCTGGGTGCCGACCGACTTCTTCACCACCTACGCCGGGCCCGGCAACAGTCTCGGCGTCCTGGTCGCCGTCGGCATCGGGATCCCGCTGTACTCCAACGCCGCCGGCATCATGCCGATGGTCCAGGCCCTCTACGAGAAGGGCCTGCCGATGGGGACGCTGCTCGCCTTCATGATGAGCGTCGTCGCCCTCTCCCTGCCCGAGATGATCCTGCTCCGGCGCGTGCTGAAGCCCCAGCTGCTCGCCGCCTACATCGGCGTCGTCGCCACCGGCATCGTCGTCGTCGGCTACCTGTTCAACGCCCTGATCACCTGAAGGACACCGCCATGGACATCAAGATCCTCGGATCCGGCTGCGCCAACTGCGACAACCTCGAGAAGGCGGCCCGCGAGGCGGTCGAGTCCCTCGGCATCGACGCCACCTTCGACCACGTCACCGACCCCGGCGAGATCGCCTCCTGGGGCGTCATGAGGACCCCGGCGCTGGTCGTCGACGACGAGGTGGTCATGTCCGGGCGCGTCCCCACCGTGCAGACGGTCAAGGAGCTGCTCGAGCACGGCCGCTGATCCCCGCACCTCAGCCCTGGGGTGCACCCGGGCCCAGCACAGGGTGGCGGACTATCAGCCGCCGGCGACCGCGGGGATGATCGAGACCTGCGCGCCGTCCTTCACCGGGGTGTCGAGGCCGTCGGTGAAGCGGACGTCCTCGTCGTCGACGTAGACGTTGACGAAGCGGCGCAGCGCGCCGGCGTCGTCGAGCACCCGCGCGCGGATGCCGGGTGCGGCCGCCTCGAGCGCGTCGAGCAGCGACGACAGCGTCGGCTCCCCCGGCTCGACGGCGACCTCGGACGCGCCATCGGTGTACGTGCGCAGGATCGTCGGGATCCGGACCTTGACTGCCATGGCGTGCTCTCTTCGGATCTCACCGGTCTCACTCGGCGAAGTGCCAGGCAGAGACGCTCTGCTGGGCAGTTGGCCGAGTGAGACCGAGGGTTCAGGAGGGGGTGCGGGCGTGGTGCTCGGAGATCACACGGGTGACCTCGTCGACGTCGTGCGCGATGGTCGCGGTGGGGCCGACGGCGTCGGCGAT
The DNA here is from genome assembly GCA_029781935.1 of Actinomycetes bacterium. Classification (GTDB taxonomy): domain Bacteria; phylum Actinomycetota; class Actinomycetes; order S36-B12; family CAIYMF01; genus Longivirga. Next base: position 2,072 of record JAKOVT010000029.1, read on the forward strand.
CGCGTCGAGGGTCTTGAGTCCGTCGCCGGTGTTGAGGATGACGGTCTCCTTCGAGCCGTCGAGCTGCCCCGTCGCGAGGAGCTTGCGCAGGTTCGCGACGACCACGCCGCCCGCCGTCTCGGCGAAGATGCCCTCGGTCTCGGCGAGCAGCCGGATGCCCTCGACCACCTCGGCGTCGCTCACGTCCTCGATCGCGCCGCCGGTGCGGCGTACGACGTCGAGCGCGTACGGGCCGTCGGCCGGGTTCCCGATCGCGAGCGACTTCGCGATGGTGTCGGGCCGCACCGGCTTCACGACGTCGCGGCCGTCGCGGAACGCCTGCGCCACCGGGGAGCAGCCGGTGGCCTGCGCGCCGTAGACCTTCCACGGTGTGTCGTCGACGAGCCCGAGCTTCGCCAGCTCCCGCCACGCCTTGTCGACCTTGGTGAGCAGCGAGCCCGACGCGATCGGCGCGACCACCTGGTCCGGGAGCCGCCAGCCGAGCTGCTCGGCGATCTCGTACCCGACCGTCTTCGAGCCCTCGGCGTAGTAGGGGCGCAGGTTGACGTTGACGAAGCCCCAGTCGGCGGTGAGCGGGTCGCCGATGAGCTCCGAGCAGAGCCGGTTCACGTCGTCGTAGTTGCCGTCGACGGCGAGCAGGATGCCGCCGTACGTCGCCGTCGTGAGGACCTTGCCGTCCTCGAGGTTGCTCGGGATCACGACGACGGAGTCCTGCCCGGCGCGAGCGGCGGCGGCCGCGACGGCGTTGGCGAGGTTGCCGGTGGAGGCGCACGCGATGGTGCCGAGACCGAGGCGCCGGGCCGCGCTCTGCGCGACCGCGACCACGCGGTCCTTGAACGAGTGGGTCGGGTTGCCGCTGTCGTCCTTGACCCACAGCGTGCCGGTCATGCCGAGCGCGGCCGCGAGGTTGTCGGCGCGCACGAGGCGGGTCAGGCCCGGGTTGAGGTTGCGCTCGTCGCCGGCGTACGACGCCACCGGCAGCAGGCACGAGTAGCGCCACATGTTCTGCGGGCCGGACTCGATGAGCTCGCGGGTCACGCCCGAGAGGTCGTAGCCGACCTCGAGCGGACCGAAGCACTCGATGCAGGCGTAGGCCGCGCCGAGGGCGTAGGAGGCGCCGCACTCGCGACACACGAGGTCGGTGGCGGGGCCGAAATCAGGGGTTCCCGGCTTCGACTCGAGCGAGGACGCGGGGGCGTCGAACGAGGTGGACATACGGGCGAGGCCTTTCTCCTCATCTTCCCGGCGGTCGGTCGACCGGCGGACGGAGTTGGCACCTTCTCGCCGCCGGCCTCGCGACGACGATCACGTCGTCCGAGCGTGCGGCGATGGTTGCCGGGGCTTCACCGGGCCGTGTCCCTCTGCCCCTCTGGATGAGATGTGCTGTTGTGCCGGACCTCTCGGCCTCGACCCCCGGGATGGCCGCGCGCGGCCGCTCCGAGTGGGTGAGACTGTACGGGAGTCCCGAAGCCTGGGACGCCTGGGGTCCGGATGCTGAGACATCCGGCCGACGACGGGAGAGCCGGTGCAGCCGCAGGCCGAGTCCTGGTTCGCCGCGCGCACGAGCTCGGTCACCGACTGGTCGCGCGACCGGCTGCTCGAGCGCAAGGGCGCCACCTCGGTCACCGTCGTGCTGCCGGCGCTCGACGAGGAGCCGACGGTCGGGCGCATCGTCGCGTCGATCCGCGCGTCGCTCGGCGAGGGCGTGCCCGAGAGCCGGCGCCTGGTCGACGAGCTCGTCGTCGTCGACTCCGGCAGCACCGACCGCACCGCCGAGGTCGCCCGCGCGGCGGGCGCTCGGGTGGTGGCGCGCGAGGACGTGCTGCCCGACCTCCCGGTCGTTCCCGGCAAGGGTGAGGCGATGTGGCGCGCGCTGGCCGCGACCGCGGGCGACGTCGTCGTCTTCGTCGACGCCGACCTCCAGTCCTTCACGCCCTCCTACGTCACCGGGCTGCTCGGCCCGCTGCTCACCGAGCCCGAGGTGCAGCTCGTCAAGGCGGTCTACGAGCGGCCGCTGGTCGAGGGCTCCACGGTCGTCAGCGCGGGCGGCGGGCGCGTCACCGAGCTCGTCGCCCGGCCGCTGCTCAACCTGCTCTGGCCCGAGCTCGCCGGTCTGGTGCAGCCGCTCGCCGGCGAGTACGCCGCGCGCCGCAGCCTCCTGGAGTCGCTGCCGTTCCCGTGCGGGTACGGCGTCGAGCTCGCGCTCCTCGTCGACACCTACGAGGCGCACGGCCTCGACGCGATCGCGCAGGTCGACCTCGGCGTGCGGGTGCACCGCCACCACGACGAGCGCCGCCTCGGCCGGATGTCGGCGGAGATCCTGCGCACCGCGCTCGACCGGCTCGCGCGCCGCGGCGACCTCGCCGGCATCGCCGGGGTCGGGACGACGCTCACCCAGTTCGACCGCGACTCCCACGGCTTCACGACCCGCACCCACGACGTCGCGGCGCTCGAGCGCCCGCCGATGGCCAGCCTCCTCGTCGACCGCGCCCGCTGACGCGTCGTGCGCGCCGCCCACCGCGTCCGGCAGTTGGTCAACGCCGTCAACCTCGCGACCCTTCTGGGGCTCGCGCTGGCCAAGGCCCAGCACGGTCGGCTCGAGCGCGGACCCGACGGGCTCGTCGTCGCGCGCGACGCCCGCGGGCGGTTCCCGGTGGCTGCGGCCTACACCGTGGGCAACGTCGTCGTGGTCCGCGAGGGAGTGCAGCTCACCGACGACCTGCTGGCGCACGAGGCTGCGCACGCCACGCAGTGGGCGTGCTGCGTCGTGCTCTTCCTGCCGCTGTACGCCGGCGCGATGGCCTGGTCGTGGGTCCGCACCGGCGACCACTGGAGCCGCAACGTCTTCGAGCAGCGCGCGGGCCTCGCCCTCGGCGGTTACGTCGAGAACCCCACGCGCAGAAGGGGTCAGGCGGGGTAGTCCTTGCCGACCACCACGACCAGGCGCAGCTTGGGCATGCCCGCCAGCGGCAGCTCGACGCGGCCGCCGGCGGCGGGCAGGTCCTTGATCATCGTGTCGCGGGCCGCGACGTGGCCGTTGAGGAAGATCGTCGTGGCGGTGACGCCGCCCTTGGTCCAGTTGCCGACCGAGGTGACCTTCCAGCCCTCCGCGCGCAGCTTCGCCGCCACCTTCGCGGCCAGCCCGGAGCGCTGCGTGCCGTTGAGGACGACGACCGGGACCGAGCGGTCGACCGTGCCGACCGGCTTCGCGGTGGCCGTGGGAGAGACCGGTGCCGAGGCGCTGGCCGACGTCGCGGGGCTCGGCTTGGTCGACGGCGACGAGCTGGGCTTCGACGAGACCGACGCGGACGGCGCGGTGCTCGGCGTCGAGACCGGCGAGGCCTGCTGCGACGCCGAGGCCGCGGGCAGCGGCTCGGCGACCCCGGCCGCGCGGTCGGACTCGAGGTGCATCCAGGCGGCAGCGAGGGCGACGGCGCTGACGATCGCGAGCGCGGCCGGGACGATCACGCGTCCGGGGCCCGACGGCGTACCGGAGATCACGGCCTTGGCACCGGTGGGTCCAGCGGCGGCGCGCACCTCCTCCTCGGCCTGACGCCGAGCGCGGCGCCCCCCGGGGAGCGGCGCGGGCAGGACGTCGGTGGCGTTGTAGGAGTGCTCGTCCTCCGGGTACGGGTACTGGAAGGCCGGCGCGGGCTCGGAGACCGGCGACGCGAGGTCGTCGGGGATCCTGGGGTCGCCGGGAGGGACCGGCTTGCCGGGCTGGTCCGTGCCCGTCATGCCGTCCTCGCCGGAGTACGTCGTCATGCTTCCCCCCGCCCGCGGGACCGGCCCGCGAGCACCTAGAGGTCGATGCCGAGGCGTCGGGCCGAGCGGGCCCGCTGCCGTGCGGCGCGCATGCGGCGCAGCCGCTTCACGAGCATGGGGTCGGCCTCGAGCGCGGCCGGGTTGTCGATGAGGGCGTTGAGCACCTGGTAGTAGCGGGTGGCGCTCATGTCGAAGAGCTCGCGGATCGCCTGCTCCTTGGCGCCTGCGTACTTCCACCACTGCCGCTCGAACTCGAGGATCTCGCGGTCGCGCTGGGACAGGCGGTCACCGGACGGCATCGGATCGACTGCGCGCACGGCGTCCATCAAGGCGGTCCTCTCTCGGCCCCAGCGCGGCCCGGGGGGCGCGACGCTCGACGGCACCCTCGGCGGGTGCGTGGGGCCACTCTACGGGGCGAATCCCACGGCTGTCATTCACCCCGGCGGTGAACATCCGCGGTCGTCTCCCGTCGCGGGGAGCGCGGGCTCCGCCGCAGGTCAGACGGGGTACGCCGGGTCCGGGACCCCGCGCCGGAGCAGGACACGCGCCGCGGCGCGCGCCCGCCGACCGGCCCCCGCGGGTCACGGCCGGACGACGTAGACCTTGCGGAGGGTCTCGTGGACGGTCCAGGTGGTGCGAGCCCCGGCCGGCAGGAGCCCGACGTCGCCGGGGGCGACCTCCAGCGTCGGACCGCCGTCGACCTCGACCGTGGCGCGACCGGACAGCACGACGAACAGCTCGTCGGCCTCGACGTCCGTGCTCACGCCCTCGCTGTGCTGCCACACGCCGACCTCGAGCTGCTCCGCCTCGTGCAGCGGGAGGACGCGGACCTCGGGTGCGCCCGCGACGACCTGCTGCGGGTCGAGCGGAACAGCCGCGAGCTCGGCGTCGGAGAGGGCTGCGGCGCGGACCACGCGCGGGACGTCGGTGAACATGCCCCGAGGCTAGTCCGGCGTCATGGACGTGCCGTTCGGCGGCGGGCGCAGGGGTCCGTTCGGACACGTACGGACCAGGGGCGGACCCGCGGTGGGCCGTGCGGGTGACCCCGCTGAAGACCGTCGGGACGAGAGCCCGATCACACCACTGTCAGGCCCGCGCGGTCGACCTCGCCCCTCGTCGGGCGACCGGTCCCGCGCCAGTGGTGCATCCGCCGGCGGCAGCCCTGGAAGGCCTCCCATAAGCCTCGGAAGCGCCTCTGCCGCAACCGATCACAGCCGCCAACCTCTACCCCGACTCACGGCTCACTCACGTCCCCCCGTCGGCCTTCAGGACACCGGTCGGCACCGGCCGAAGACCTCTGTGTCAACGACGGAGGAGGGGCCATGAGGATCGACAGGAACACGCTGAGGACGGCCGTTCCGCCGGTGCTCGCGCTGGGCCTCGTCGCCCTGGTGACCCACCCCGTCGACGCCGTCCCGCTCGACCCGCCCCAGACGCTCGCGTCGACAGGCGGCGTGTCCGCCCCCGCGCGCGTGGTGACGACCGACCCGGCCGGCAACGCCCAGGTGACCGTCCCCGCCGTCGCCTTCCAGGAGCAGCTGCGCGTCACCGACGGCCGGCTGCGCACCGCCGTGCTCGTCAACGTCGGCGAGCCCGCGGGCCGGGCCTGGGTGCGCCAGATCCCGGGCTGCGAGATCACGCTGACGCCGGGCACCGTGGGCTGGCTCGACTGCGCGTACGACGGATCCGGCACGCTGACGGTTGACGTCATGCTCTCCGACGGCCGCCACATGATCCACAGCGACCGCGCCGTCGTCTCCTGATCCGGGACGTGGATGGGGCGGGTGGACCGCCTGGCCGCGCGGGTGCCCGTTGGCCCACCGCCGTGTGCATTTCGCCGAGGCAGGGCTGGCTCACTGCGTGGCCTGCCTCGGAGGGGGCATCTCCTGCGTGCGCTGCCGGGAGAGCTCGCTGCTGACCGGGCGGGGGGCGGCCGGAGCAGTCGGCGCGGCGTCGCGGAACTGCTCGAGGTTGTAGCGGCACTCCCGTTCGTAGCGGAAGCCACGACCTGAGACGGCGACGACGACGCCGGCCCCGTCGAGATGCCAGGCCCAGTGCCCGGTGCCGGGATCGTGGACGATGTGGCCCGCGCCCTCGGCGGCGAACCGCCGTGCCCGGGTGACGTCCTCGAGCGCCTCCTCGGCATCGGCGAACACTCCGGGCGACCGGCCGAGCTCGCGGTTGTTCGCGCCGAGCAGGCGCCAGCCGATCCCGGACGCTCCCTGCGACGAGACGATCCGTGCGCCCGGGACGAGCTGGAACCTCGGCTGAGCCATGCAGTCCCTCCGCATCCCGGTGCCCGACGGCCGAGCATTGCCGGTCCGACTCTCTCCCAGAGGTCCGCACGAGGGTTTGCGGTCAGGTGAACGGCGGCAGTGGGAAGCGTGAACGGTCGCGCTCGGTCCGGATCGAGTCCCGAGGCCGCCGAGAGCCGGGTCGATCGAGCACCGGCCGACCGCAGTGCGAGCTCCCCCACGGGAGCACGGCCGGTCTCCCCCACATGGGCGCGTGACGCTGCGTGCCCACGCTTTCGGCCGAGCAAGGCCGTCCTGGCCAGGGACGAAGCACCCCCATCGACGCCGGCCCACGGCGTCGCCGCACCGGGGTCCTGGGGGTGTCATGGGGGTGCAGCAGACCGTCGTCGACCGACGCACGGTGCTCGCCGGCACGGCTGCGGTCGCGGGGGCGGCCGCTGTCGGCGTGAGCGTCGGAGTCGCAGCACCGGCCGAGGCGGCCCCCACGGCCGTGCTGCGGAAGGTGGTGATGTACAAGGTCACGCGGTACCGCTACAACGCGACCACTCGCGTCACCACGGTGCTCGCCTACTCCAAGGTCACCGTGATCGCGCGGTTCTACGGCTCGAAGGTCTATCTCAAGAACTCCGCCGGGGTGTGGCAGCAGATCCCCTACGTGTGGAGCTCCTCGAAGAAGGGGCTCTGGTACTCGCGCTACCTCGCCCTGCAGATCGCTGCCGCCGCGGCCGCAGCCAAGCTGGCTGCCGACCCGACGTCGGGCGTGAAGGTGATCCTGCCGAAGTCGTTCGCCTCCGCCTCGACGTACCGGTCCACCGACTGGGCGCGGCACCTGCTCAGCCGTGCGGCGTACGGTCCGACACCTGCGGACCTCGCGACCGTCAAGGCGCTGGGGTACGCCGGCTGGCTCGAGCAGCAGCTCAACCCCAGCACGATCAACGACGCCGCGTGCGACGCCATCATCGCCCGGCTCTACGCCAAGAACCCCGACACGGCCTACCCGGACCAGTCGACCGCGATCTGGCGGGTGAACCACCTGCTCGACACCGGCGCGATCAGCGGGTGGCAGCAGTACCAGAACGTGCTCATGGACCTCACCGCCCGCGCGCTGTGGAGCAAGCGGCAGCTGCTCACGGTGCTCGAGGACTTCTGGGGCAACCACTTCAACGTGACGATCTACCACGACGGCACGGCCGAGTCGCGCGCCCACTACGCGTACACGATCCGTACCCGTGCGCTCGGCAAGTTCAGCGACCTGCTGCTCGCGATCACCAAGCACCCGGCGATGCTGACCTACCTCAACAACCGCGAGTCGACCGCCGTGCACCCCAACGAGAACCAGGGGCGCGAGCTGCTCGAGCTGCACAGCGTCGGCGTCGACGCGGGGTACGGCGAGGACGGCGTGCTCAACGCGGCCCGGATCCTCACCGGGCTCGGCGTCGACAGCGACTCCGGCGAGTTCGACTACCAGCCCTGGAACCACTGGACGGGTGCGGTCAAGGTCCTGGGCTTCACCCATTCCAACGCCACCGAGGAGGGCGGTCTCGCCGTAGCGGAGGCGCTCGTCAAGTACCTCGCGCACCATCCGGCCACCGCGAAGCGGATCTGCCGCAAGCTGGCGACGCGGTTCGTCTCGGACACGCCTTCCGACGCGCTCGTGACGATGCTCGCCAACGTCTACCTGAAGAACGACACGAACATCACGATGGTGCTGCGCGCGCTGTTCTCGTCCGCGGAGTTCGCGGCCTCGATCGGCAAGAAGGTCGTCCGACCCTACGAGAGCATCGTCGCCACGGCCCGCCTGATGCAGGTGCAGCCGGCCGTCGACAACCTCGACGCCACGATCCAGCTCGTCGGCCTGGCCGACGACGCCGGCCACAACCCCTACGGACAGCCCTTCCCGACCGGTCAGGCGGACACGGCCGACGCGTGGGAGTCGACCGCCACGACGCTGGTGCGCTGGAACAACACCATCAACGTGGTGTCCAACTGGTACCCGAACGACTGGGTCCGCCCGCCGCTGCTCAACGTGGCGGTCGGCACCACACTCCCCGCGACGCACGGCGAGCTGGTGGACCGGGTGGCCACCAACCTGTTCGGACGCACGCTCGCGCCCGAGCACAAGACGACCGTGCTCGCGTTCCTCAACGTCGCCGCCGACAAGGCCGTGTCGTCGAACTCCGCCGCCGTGTCGTACGGGCTGAACTCCTTCGTGTCGGTCCTGCTCGACTCGCCGTACATGAGCCTGAGGTGACGTGATGACCGAGACTCCTGTCCGCGAGAACTGCTGCGAGGACGCCCGCCGCGCGTCCGCCCTGAGCCGTCGCACGCTGCTCAAGGCGCTCGGTGTCGGAGGCGTGGCGCTCGCCGCAGGCCCCGGCATCGCGATGCAGGCGGCGTTCGCCGCCGACCCCGGCTGGTCGGGCGACACGCTCGTCGTCCTCTCGCTGCGCGGCGGATTCGACGGGCTGTCGGCGATCGCGCCCGTCGGCGACCCGAATCTCACGACCTGGCGACCGTCGATCGCGGTCCCCCAGGCGTCGGCGTTCCAGCTCGACAGCCTGTTCGGCATGCACCCGGCGCTCTCCGCGCTCCAGCCGTGGTGGAACAACGGCAAGCTCGCCTTCGCGCACGCCACCGGGATGTGGCAGCCCAACCGCTCGCACTTCTCCGCGATGGACGAGATGGAGCGCGCGGCGCCGGGCACCAGCGCACGCACCGGTTGGCTCGACCGCACGCTGGGCCTGCACGCTCTCGGCGGCCCGTTCAGCGCGGTCCAGATGGGATCGACGTCGATCCCGGAGGCGTTCGCCGGACCCGTCCCGGTGCTCGGGATGGAGTCGATCTCGGGCTTCAAGCTGTCGGGCACGAGCAACCAGACGCAGCGCACCGCCTGGACCAACGCGCTCAACGCGCTCCACTCCGCTGCGCCGCCCGGGCTGCAGGACTCGACGTCGACCACGCTGGGCGCGCTGACCACCGCGGCGACGCTCGCCGCGACGCCGTACACGCCGTCCGGAGGCGCGAGCTACCCGAACACCGGTCTCGGCCGCTCGCTCAAGAACACCGCCCAGCTCATCAAGGCCAACGTCGGCCTGCGCGTGCTCACCATCGACCTCGGCGACTGGGACATGCACGCCGACCTCGGCCGGGTCGACAACGGCTGGATGCGCGACAAGCTCACCGACCTCGGCAACTCCCTGGCGGCGTTCGCCACCGACCTCGGCGCGTTCCTCGACACGACGACCCTTGTGACCATCAGCGAGTTCGGCCGACGGGTGGAGGAGAACCAGTCCGGCGGTGTCGACCACGGCTGGGGCAACGTGATGTTCGTCCTCGGCGGTCACGTCGTGAAGGGTGTGCACGTCGCGATGCCCGCCTCGGGCAACCTGCTCGACGACGCCAATCTCACCGACGGCGATCTCACCGCGACCACCGACTTCCGTGCAGTCCTCGCCGACATCCTGGTGAACCGCACGGGGGCGAGCACCGACCAGGTGAAGACCGTCTTCCCCGGCTACAACGGGACAACGCTCGGAGTCACGGCCGGGACCTGATCGCCGCCGGGCACCCCGACGTCGGGCACCAGCCGAGCGAGCCGCGCTGAATTACTTCGGGGTCGCCTGGATGTCGAGGACGAGCGCTTGCACCATCATCCAGAAGCCGCACAGGAAGGGCGTGACGGCCAGCAGCACGGTGCCGCTCGTGGGGCTCGTGCCGTGCAGGGCGGACCAGACGGCGTAGGCGCCGGGGATCGCCGAGAGCCCCAGCAGGAACAGGCCCGAGAAGAGCAGCAGCGCCACGGGCGAGAACGACCACAGGACGTACTTGCGCCACATCCGGCGCCAGAAGCCCTTGAAGAGCGTCACCGACAGCCGCGGGATCACGGTGCCGAGGTTCATCGTCGAGGTCTCGTCGCCGTACACGGCCGGGATGGGCACATCCTTCGCCCGCACGTCGGCGATGTTGAGCCACACCAGCAGGTCGTTCTCGAAGTCGTAGCGCTCGGCGACCCGTTCGAGCGGGATGCGGGAGAGCGACTCGCGCGTCGCCGCGGTGTATCCGTTCTGCGGATCGACCAGGTTCCAGTAGCCCGACGCCGCCTTGGTCATGAAGGTCAGCACGATGTTTCCGAAGACGCGGACCTTCGGCATCCCCTCGAAGCTCGTCGCCGAGTAGAACCGGTTGGCCTTGGTGAAGCCGTAGCCGTCGTCGACGATCGGGTCGAGCAGCGCCGGCAGGTACTCCGGGTCCATCTGCGCGTCGCCCGCCATCACCACCATCACGTCGGCGCCGCGCGCCATCGCCTCGCGGTGGCCGGTGATGATCGAGCCGCCGACACCCTTGTTCACCGGGTGCCGCACGAGCACGACCCGCGGGTCGCCGGCGGCGAGCGCGGTGCCCGCGGTGTCGTCGGGGCTGCAGTCGTCGACGACGACGATGTGGTCGACGAAGTCGGGCATCGTGTCGATCACCCGGCCGACGTGCTTCTCCTCGCGGTATGCCGGGACCACGGCGGCGACCGTCAGTCCTCGGTACACGCGAGCCTCCTCCGAGCGGCTCCGGGGCGGGCCGCGCCCGTCCACGGTAGCGGTGGATGCGCGAGGGGACGTCGTCCGTAAGGACGGCGTCAAGCCGCCGCGCAGGCGACGCAGCGCACGGCCCACGGGTGCACCTCGAGGCGACCGGTCGGGATCTCGCCGCCGCACACGTCGCACCTGCCGTAGCTGCCCTCGTCGATCTTCTCGAGAGCACGCTCCACCTCGTCGAGCTGCGCCTGCATCTGCTCGTGGGCCGCCACCTGGGTGAGGCGCTCCACCGCGATGCTCGTGCCGTCGCCGACGCGCTTGCCGAACGAGATGCCGCCCGAGTCCGCGGGTGCCGCGCTGATGCCGGCCATGCGGGCGAGCAGGTCGGAGCGCTTGTCGAGCAGCGCAGCGCGCGCGTCGTCGCTCATCCGTCCTCCCGCCGGCCGTCGACGAGGTGCAGGGTGTCGTCGCAGAGGGCGGCGACGTCGGGGTCGTGGGTGGCCAGGACCACCGCGGCCCCTGCAGCAGCCTCCTCCCGAAGCGCGCCGAGCACCAGCGCTGCCGTGTCGGCGTCGAGCTCGGCGGTCGGCTCGTCGGCGACCAGCAGGCGCGGCGCGATGACGAGCGCTCGCGCGACCGCGACGCGCTGGCGCTGGCCGCCGGAGAGCTCCTCCGCGAGCCGGTCGCCCGCGTCCTCGAGCCCCGCGCGCGCGAGCGCGGTCAGCGCACGCTCGCGCACCACGGCAGGGTCCTCGCCGCGCAGCTGCAGCGGGAGCTCGACGTTCTCGTACGCCGACAGCACGGGCAGCAGACCGTAGCCCTGCAGAACGATCCCCACGCCGCTGGCCCGGTCGGCCGGGTCGACGCTGCCCTCGTCGGCCGCGATGAGACCCGCGAGCACGGCGAGCAGGGTGGACTTGCCCGAGCCCGACGGGCCGGTGACACCGAGGATGCGACCCGGCTCGACGTCGACGTCGACGCCGTCGACCACACGACGGCCGCCGCGCACGACCACCACCCCGCGCGCCCGCACCACGAGGCCCTCCCGCTGCTGCGCGCCGCTCATCCCTGCCTCCTGCGCAGGCGGACCTCGTCGCCGTCGCGCTCGACGAGGACCTGGGTGCCCGGCGGCCAGTCGGCCACGACCTCGTCGGGCAGGTGCACGCTGCCGTCCTTGCCCACGACGGCGAACTGCTCGCCCTGCTGGCCCTCCTGGCCGACGCGGCCGTAGCGCATCGTGATCGTGCGACCGAGCCGGTCACCCACCTCGGGGTCGTGCGTGACGACGACCACGGTCGTGCCGAACCGGTCGTTCACGACGTCGAGCAGGTCGAGCACGGAGTCGCGCGCGGGATGGTCGAGCTGCGACGTTGGCTCGTCGGCGAGCAGCAGGCCGGGCGCGTTCGCGACCGCGACGGCGAGGGCCACCCGCTGCTGCTCGCCTCCCGACAACGACGGCACGGGGGTGTCGGCGATCGGCGACAGGCCCAGCGCTCCGAGCAGCTCGCGTGCCGGCATCAGCCGTGCTCGGTCGGCGCGCGGTGCGGACCGCTGCGCGAACACCACGTTCTGCGCAGGCGTCGCATACTGCAGCAGGTTGCGCGCCGCACCCTGCAGGACGAGCCCCACCCGGTTGGCACGCAGCCGCAGGCGGTCGCGCTCGGACATCCCGCCGATCTCCTCGTCGCCCACCCACACCCGGCCCGCGGACGGCGGCACCAGCCCTCCCAGCATCGCGAGCAGCGTCGACTTGCCCGAGCCCGATGGGCCGAGGAGGGCGACGCGCTCCCCCGGTGCCACGACGAGGTCCACGCCGCGCACGGCGACGACGTCGCTCTCGCCCGTGCGGTAGATGTGCACGAGCTCCTCGCAGCGGATGCCGAGGCCCGCGGTCGACGCCGTCATTCCTGCACCTGCCTGAGCAGCTCGGGCACCGCGCCGCGCACGGTCCGGCGGGCACCGATGTCGGCGACCAGGACCAGCGCGCCGAGCACCACGACGATCAGCCCCACGACGGGAGCCCAGGCCGGACCCAGCCAGAGCGGGAGCCCACCGCCCGTGCCGAGCAGGGCCTCGAGCGCGAGGCCCGCGGCCGCCAGTCCGGCGACCGCGCCGAGCAGGGTCCCGGTGAGCGCGAGCACGACCTGCTCGCGTCGAGCGGATCGCACGAGCACACGGCGGTCCGCGCCGAGTGCGCGCAGCGCGGCGAGCTCGTAGGCGCGCCGCCGGATGACGACGTACGCGTTGGCCAGCAGCGTGCCCGCACCGAGCAGCAGCGCCACCACGGCGGCGAGCAGGAACAGGCGCAGCGCGAGCGCTGGCCCGCTGCGCGCCAGGCCGTCCTCGGTCGCGGCCACGGACTCGGTCGAGACGACGTCGAGCCGACCGAGGGCCGCGCGCACCTCCGGCGACGCCGTCGGCGCGAGCCACACCTGGTAGTCGAGCGGATCGAAGCCGGTGCTCGACTCAGCGATCGCGTAGGAGAGGTCGGCCATCGTCCCCTGCTGGAGCAGGCGCGGGAGCACGCCGACCCCCTCGAGGGTCGCGGGCGCGAAGGCGCTGTCGAGACCGGTCGTGACGATGAACGGTCCGCCGCCGCCGTCCTGCACCGGCTGGTTGCTGCCCTGCAGGACAGGGAGCGCCAGCGGATGGTCGGCGACCTCGATCGTGGCGTCGTCGGGTGGTGCCTTCGCGATGCTCACCGTCAGAGCGCCGTCGGACGACGAGACGACCCGGGCGGCGTCGGCGCCGCGGATCGGCGACGCGCTGTCGACCGAGCGCCAGCCGGTGAGACCCACGGACGTGAGGTCGACGGGACCCTTGGCGTCGGTGACGTCGCGCAGCACCACGGTGCCGGAGATCACGCTGGCGGGGATGCCGACCGGCTGGGTCCACGCGAAGGTCATGAGCGTGCACGCGGTCTGCCGGCACGGCGGCAGGTCGACGGAGTAGGTCGAGGTGCCGGGCTCGATGATGCCGAACCTCGCCTGGTACGGCAGACCGCTCGCGGCGCGCACCCCCACCGAGAAGGTGAGCGGTGTCGAGCCGGCGGTGCGCGTGAACGCGGCGGTGAGACGCAGGCTGCCGTGGATCGCCAGGGGCTTCGCCGGCTGCACCGGGTGCAGGAGCGCACCGATCGCCTCGCGGCTCGTGCCCGCCCACGCCGGGTCCCACGCGGCGATCGCACCGAGCCGCGAGGCGTCGGCCGCGAGCAGGCCACCCGTCCCGTTGCTGCTCACGACCGCGGCGAGCGCCTGCGTGCCCGAGGGATCGGCCGCGTCGACGGCGGTCAGGAGCTCGCCCGGTGACGCGACCCTCACGTGGAGCACCTCGGCCGCGCCGACCTCCGCGCGGGCGATGTCACCGCGGTTCGCGGCCGCGACCGTCCACCCGTCGACCGCGAACACCGCCAGCGCCACCGCCAGGGTCAGCAGCACGACGATGCGCAGACCACCGGGTCGGCGGGCGACGTTGCGCGACGCGAGGAACGAGGCCACCGACGCCGAGGCCCG
>JAKOVT010000037.1 GCA_029781935.1 Actinomycetes bacterium
GTCGGTTCGTCGACGAGGCGCGGGGCCCGGTCGACGCGTGGTACGAGCGGGTCACCCGCGACATCCACGCCCAGACCGACGGCATCGCCTGGATGATCCTGGACCAGAAGGGGATCTCGGTCCCGAACCTCACCGCGGGCATCCGCACCGACCAGCCCGCTATCTCGGCGTCGACGATGGAGGAGCTCGCCGAGAGGCTCGACCTGCCTGCTTCCGCGCTGATCGCCACCGTCGCCGACTACAACGCGGCGTGCACCGGCGGTGCGTTCGAGCACAGCGCGCCCGACGGCCTCGCGACGTCGGGCGCGACCCCGCCGAAGTCGAACTGGGCGCAGCCCGTCGACGAGGGCCCCTTCGTCGCCTACCCGATCATCGCGGCCAACGTGTTCACCTTCGGCGGCCTGCGCATCGACGCCGACTCCCGGGTCATCGACCGCAGCGGATCGGCCATCGAGGGCCTCTACGCCGCGGGCGAGATCACCGGCATGTACTACTCCAACTACACCGGCTCGACCTCGGTGCTGCGCGGCGCCGTCTTCGGCCGCATCGCCGGCGCGAACGCGGCAGCGGGGCGCTGACATGCGGATCTGGCACCAGAGCTTCACCGTGCTCGACGACGTACCGCACTACACCTCGGCCATGCAGCGGCACTTCGCGCGCGTGGCGTCGCCGGGCACGGCCGTCGACCTGCACGGGATGGCACCGGGCACCTACCCGAGCGACTACCCGGGAGTGCACATCGGGTACGCCTATCTCGCCGGGCTGCACAAGGAGCAGTTCGTGCGCGCAGCGCAGCAGGCGCAGGACGAGGGCTACGACGCGATGATGATCGCGACGATCCCCGACACCGCCTTCGAGGAGTGCCGCAGCGTCGTCGACATGCCGGTCGTGGCCTTCGGCAACACGTCGATCGCGTTCGCCGCCACCTTGGGGAGCCGGGTCGGCATCGTGCACTTCATCGGCGAGCTCCACGACCAGATCCGCCGCAACATGCGGTCGTACGGCTTCGCCGACCTCGTCGGCCCGATCGTGCAGGTCGACGCGCGCTTCCACGACATCATGGCGGCCTATGCCGAGCCCGACGGGCTCCTCGACGCCTTCCGTGCTGCCGCGCGCACGGCCATCGCCGACGGCGCCGACGTGATCGTGCCGGGTGAGGGCCCGCTCAACGTGTTCCTCGCCGACCAGGGGCTCGTCGAGGTCGACGGCGTCCCCGTCATCGACTCGATGGGCGTGCTGCTGCAGATCGCGGAGGTCCGAGCCGCGTCGTACCGGCGTACCGGACTCACGCCGTCGCGCACGGGCTTCTTCCATGCGCAGCCGCCCGCCGAGGCGATCGAGGCCACGCGGGCGTTCTACCGGACCTATGGCGCATGACGGTCGACGTCGACGTCGTCGTGATCGGCGGCGGCGCGGCGGGCATGGTGGCCGCGCTGCGCGCTGCGCGCGGCGGGCAGACGGTCGCGCTGTTCGAGAAGTCGACGCAGCACGGCTGCAACACGCAGGTGTCCAGCGGCTCGCTGGCCGCGGCGGGAACGCGATGGCAGCGGGCCGCCGGTGTCGAGGACTCGCCGCAGCAGCAGGCCGACGACATCGTCCGCGAGAGCGGCGACGAGTCCACCCGACCGCTGGTCGAGGCGCTGTGCGCCGTGGCCCCGGCATACCTCGACTGGTTGAACGACGAGCTCGGGCACACCCTCGAGCTCGGCGGCGACATGCGCCGCCACGGCATGTCGGTGCCGCGGCTGCACACCGACCCCGCGCGATCGGGCGGCCTGGCCCTCGTGCGCACCCTCCGCGCCGCCGTCGCCGCCGACGACCGCATCGCCTTCGTCGACGGCACTCCCGGCATCGGGCTGCTGTCGGTCGACGGTCGCGTCGACGGCGCCGCTGTGCTGCAGAACGGTGAGCGCGTCGATGTGCGCTCGCACGCGGTGGTGCTCGCCTGCGACGGGTTCGCGGCGAACGCCGACCTCGTGGCGCAGCACATCCCCGAAGCGGTCGACGACGTGTTCCAGGGCGTCTCGACGTCGACGGGCGACGCGCTGGGGTGGGCGACCGAGCTGGGAGCCGCGACCCGGTGCATGACGTCGTTCCTGGGCAGCGGCATGGTCGTGCCCGGCTACGCCACGCGCGTGAACCCCTCGCTCCCGTTCCGCGGCGCGCTGCTCGTCGGCCTCGACGGACGTCGCTTCGTCGACGAGCACGAGCACGGCTACTCGTCCCTCGCGACGGTGCTGCGGACCCTGCACGGGCGCCGTGCCGTGCTGGTGTGGGACGACGTGCTGCACGGCCCGGCGTTGCAGAGCGAGCTCATGCGCGAGTCGGAAAGGGCCGGCGCGTTCCGCCAGTTCGCCGATGCCGCGTCGCTGTGCGCCGCGCTCGGCGTCGAACAGGATCCGTTCGCCGCGACGCTCGCCTCGTTCGTGGGGTGGGACGAGGTGACCGGCACCCGCCGACCCCTGTCCGCGCCGTACTGGGCGGCACCCCTCACCA
This sequence comes from Actinomycetes bacterium, assembly GCA_029781935.1. GTDB lineage: Bacteria > Actinomycetota > Actinomycetes > S36-B12 > CAIYMF01 > Longivirga. The sequence goes on from JAKOVT010000037.1 coordinate 2,497, forward strand.
GCGGGATCCTGGCGACGCAGGGCGGGCTCGACATCGACACGACGGGCCGGGTGCTGCGCGCGGACGGGTCATGGATCGACGGGCTGTACGCCGGCGGCGGCACGGCCGTCGGGATCAGCGGTCCGTCGTCGCGCGGCTACTCCTCGGGCAACGGGCTCCTGCACGCGCTCGGACTCGGCTGGATCATCGGCAACCACCTGGCCACCCACCGTTGAGATGTGCTGAGGCACCGTCCCGCTGGGGCCTCAGCACATCTCAACGGTCGTCCTCGGGGTCGTCGACCCGCTTGAGCAGGCGGGCGCCGCGACCGACGGCGAAGAAGAGGGCGACGAGGAGCAACGCGAGACCAGCCACCACCATCGTCGCGCGAGGGCCGATGCGGTCGGACATCGAGCCCTGGACGAGCGCACCGATCGGAGTCGAGACCATGTAGACCATGAGCCGCACGGCCATCACGCGCCCGCGCAGGCGCTGCGCGACGATGAGCTGCACCGCCGTGTTGCCCGACGACACCGACATGAGGAACCCGAGCCCCAGCCCCGCGAGAGCGAGCGATCCCGTCACGACGTTCGGCGAGAGACCGAACGCCACCACCGCAACCGCCTGCAGGAGCAGGCCGGCGAGCAGCGTGGAGCGCAGGCCGCGGTGGCCCTTGGCCCGCACGACGAGGGGTACGGCGAGGATCGCGCCGATGCCGAGCGCCGCATTCATGACGCCGAGTGCCACCGGACCGACGCCGTAGACCGAGCCGGCGAAGACCACCGTGAACGCGAAGGCGGGAGTCGCCAGCAGCCCGATGAGGCCGACGGTGACGACCACCACGGCGATGCCCGGCTGGGTCGGGACGTAGCGGACCGCCTCGACGAAGCCGGCCACGAGCCTCGTCGTCGCGGTGTTCGCGACCGACCGCGCCCGGACGAGGAGCAGCGCGACCACCACCACGACGAACGAGGCGGCGTTCAGCCCGAAGGCGGGCCCCGGGCCGAGCGTGGCGATCACGATGCCCGCGATCGCGGGCCCGATGGACCGGGCGGCGTTGAACTGCAGGGAGTTCAGCGAGACTGCGCTGACGAGGTCCTCGCGCGGGACGAGGTCGTTCACGAACGCCTGCCACGAGGGCATCGTCATGCCCCAGACGAGTCCGATGGCCGCGACCAGGCCGAGGATGGCAGCGACGCTGTGCACGCCCGCCGCGTAGACCCACCACAGCAGCAGTGCGAGCACCGACAGCACGCTGAGGAACGACATCAGGAGGCGGTGCCGCTCGCGGGTGTCGGCGAGATGACCGCCCACCGGGCTGCCGAAGAAGCCCGGGAGGAACTGCGCAGCAGTGGCAGCTCCGACCCACAGTGCGCTGTGCGTGATCTCGAAGATCACGTACGGGACGGTGAGGTTCTGCAGCCACGAGCCCGTGTTCGAGACGAGCGCACCGCTCCAGAAGATGGCGTAGTCGCGGTGCCGGAAGGCGCGCAGCGCGCCGTCGCGCGGAGGTCCGAGTGCGGGCAGCCCGTCGTCGGACTCCGCCGCCGTGCTCACCCGCGCCTCCTCCACAGCCCGGCCCACCGTAACCGGCGCTCACGCGTCCACGGCGCTCGGCGTCCCGAGGGCCGGAACGCCCGGGAGGCGGGCACAGCCCGACCGTCGCGGGCGTCGCGGCCGAGCACGATCAGCAACCGCGGCGTGCGTGGCAGAGTGACGCCGTGTGGCCGGCTCAGGAGACCGCGCGACGCACGAGCTCGGTGATGCGCTTCTCGTCGGCCTGGGAGATGCCGGTGATCGCGTACGACGTGGGCCACATGCTGCCCTCGTCCAGACGCGCCGGGTCCTGGAAGCCGAGCGTGCAGTAGCGGGCCTTGAACTTGGCGGCGTCCTGGAAGAAGCAGACGACCTTGCCGTCCTTCGCGTAGGCCGGCATGCCGTACCACGTGCGCACCTCGAGATCCGGTGCTGCTGCCAGGACGAGCGCATGCACCTTCTCGGCGATGACGCGGTCGGCTTCGGCCATCGCGGCGATCTTCGCCAGCACGTCCGCGAGCCCGTCGACCTTCCCGGACGCACGCGCGCGGCGCTCCCTCGCCGCCTCCTTCATCGCGGACTTCTCGTCGTCGCTGAACGCGGCGTCGGAGCCCTTCGCGGCAGAGGCCTTACGAGTGGCGGCCATGGAGTCTCCCTGGTGTCGGTGTCGGCCCAGCGTGACCGAAGCCCGAGCTCAGGCGCTTCTCCGATCCTGCTCGCCTGGCGGGCGTGGTGCCGAGGTCCCGCCGTGACCTCAGGCCGTGGCGCGCTTCCTCGCCTCGGCGAGGACCTGGGCGAGAACCTCCTCGGGCTGCGCGCCCTGCACCGCGACCGCCGCGGCGGACAGCCCGTACGCCGGGTCGACGTCGCTCCCTGCGTCGGCGACGAACGTCGGCACGGCGTTCACGCCGAGCTCGCGACCGAGCTGGAACGAGGCATCGAGGCGCGCGATGTCGAACGCGACGACGCGCGCCTCGACCTCGTCACGGGAGTCGCCGCTCGCCTCCGCGGCCACGGCGTAGCAGACCTCGGGCTCGGTGATGTCGAGCCCCTTCTCGAAGTACGCCGAGTACATCGCGAGCAGCACCGTGCGCTGGCGCGGGTCGTCGTCGTAGGACAGCACGACCGTGTGCGCGAGCCGCGTGTTCGCCGCCTTCGGCATCCGGGAGTGGTCGATCGCCAGGCCGACCTCGGCGGCGACGGACTCGGTGCGGGCGAACGCCTCGTCGACCGCGTCCTTGCCGCCGAAGAGCTCCTCGTAGTGCGCGCGCATCGGCAGGCCCTCGGGAGGGAGCGTCGGGTTGAGCTGGTAGGGGCGGTGCCGCACCTCGACCTCGCGGCCGGCGGCGCGCTCGACCTCGAGCGCGTTGTTGAGGCGGGTCTGCCCGATGAAGCACCACGGGCAGGCGATGTCGGCCCACATGTCCAGGCGCACGGTCTCGGTCACAGCGGTCCTCGTCTCGTCGTCGCGCAGGCGGATACCCCCGCATCAACCCCGCCCCTCACCACCCGATTCCCCCGAGCCGCGTGATCTTGGTCGAACGGGGGTGTCCCGGCTCACCGCACGGCGGGAACCCCGCGTTCGACCAAGATCACGCGGGGGTG
>JAKOVT010000048.1 GCA_029781935.1 Actinomycetes bacterium
CCCCGTCATGGGTGAGCGCAGCACGCCGCACGCGGCTGTGACGTGCGCGGTGATCGCCCAGAAGGGCGGCGTCGGCAAGACCACGACCCTTCTCGGCATCGCCGGCGCGGCCTGGGAACGCGGGCTCAAGGTCCTCGTCGTCGACCTCGACCCGCAGGCCAACGCCACGTCCGCTCTCGACCCCGGGAGCACGGCGTACACCACCAACGACGTCCTCGCCGATGCCCGTCCGGGGGTCGCGGCCGACGCGATCGTGCGCTCGGGGTGGGGTCTCGGGGTCGACGTGCTGCCCGCCGAGCGGGCCCTCGAGCACCGGGCCGTGCCGGACGGACGAGACTCCGCGCTGCGGCTGCGGATCGCGCTCGAGGGGGTCGTCGACCGCTACGACCTCGTGCTGGTCGACTGCCCGCCCTCGCTCGGCGAGCTGACCCGCAACGCGCTCGCCGCGGTGCGCCTCGCTCTCGTCGTCACCGAGCCCTCGTTCTTCGCGCTGCCGGGCGCGGCGGCCGCGCTCGAGGCGGTCGAGGTGGTGCGCGGGTCGAGCAACCTCGTGCTGCGACCGGTCGGTGTCGTGGTGAACCGCGCGCGCCCGCAGACCACCGAGCACGCGTTCCGCCTCGCCGAGCTGCACGACGCCTACCCCGACCTCCTGCTCCCCGCGTCGGTCCCCGACCGCACGGCGATCCAGCAGGCGCAGGGCGCGTGCGTGCCGGTGCAGGCGTGGCGCTCGACGGGCGCGCACGAGGCCTCCGACGCCTACGACGCGATCCTCGATCTCGTCCTCGCGCGCGCCGAGGACGCGGTCACCGGTCTGGCGGCCGGGCACGTCACCTTCTCGACGGGAGCCGACGCCTCATGACCAACCCCACCCCGCGGCCTGCGCTGCGCAAGGCCGAGGACGCCACCGTCCACCCTGCCGCCCCGCGCCCGGCCCGCTCGCCGCGCCCCGCGGCGACGAAGGCCGGCGCACCCGTCGCTGCCCCTGTCGTCGAGCCGGTGCCCGCCGCTCCGGATCCCGCCCCGGTCGAGGCGCCCCGGCCCAAGGCGGGGAAGAAGCAGCGCAAGTTCGGCGGCGCCACCTCCGACCACCTGCGGGCGGCCGACCCCGCCGAGCCGCGGCCGGCGAGGCCGGCGAAGCCCTCGAAGCCCTCGAAGAAGAAGGCGCAGGACGCGACCCGCGACGACCTCATGCAGGGCAAGCCCGTCGACCTCGACGTCGAGGTGCCGAAGGCGCTGCGCAAGGCGGCCGCGAAGCGCGCGAAGTCCGAGGGCCTCGACCTGCAGACCGTCGTCATCGACGCCCTGCACGCCTACGTCACGCGCCCCCCGCGCTGACGTCCCGCCACCCGGGACGGGCGCCCGCGCCCCTGCGGTCGACCACGCATCCTGCGCTCCCGCCCCGACGGCGGGACGGGCTCCGGCCGCGGGACGGGCTCCGGCCGGCCGAAGTTCCCCAAACATCATCATGTTCGGGGAACTACCTCGGCCGGGGCCGGTGTGCCGACCGGTGATCGACGCGAGGACGGCCCCGGTCAGCACGATCCGGCACACGTCGGCGATGCCGTGCCGGGTTCCGGCTAGGGAACGGGGTGCTTGGCGTCGTACCTGAGGAAGCCGGGCACCGCGGCGACGAGGGCGAGCGTCGTCACGATGCACAGGACGCCGCCGGAGACCACCGACACGGTCTCGCCGAAGAGCGCCGCGACGGTGCCCGACTCCACGTCGCCGAGACGCGGTCCGCCCGCGACCACCACGGTGAAGATTCCTTGCAGCCGACCGCGGTACTCGTCGGGCGTGGCGGCCTGCAGGATCGTCGAGCGGAAGACGGCGCTGACGTTGTCGGCCGCACCGGCCAGCGCGAGCATGAGGCACCCGAGGGCGAGCGAGCCGACGAGCCCGAACACCGCGATCGTCAAGCCCCAGGCGACGATCGACAGGATGATCGCCACGCCCTGCTTGCGCACGTGGCCGAGCCAGCCCGAGAAGATGCTGCTGACGGCCGCCCCGAGGGCCGGCGCCGCCGAGAGCAGGCCGACGGCGGTCGCGGCCATGCGCGGGTCGTCCGGGAACAGGCCGACGGCGATGGCCGGGAAGAGCGCGCGCGGCATGCCGAAGACCATCGCGGCGATGTCGACGTAGAACGACATCTGCAGGTTCCTCTTGCCCTTGAGGAACGTGATGCCGTCCTTGACCGCCGCCCAGCCGGCGGTCGTGACGGTGGTGCCCTCGGGCTTGATCGGGCGCAGCCGCCACATCGCGTAGACCGTGCTGCTGAAGGCGATCACGTCGACGGCGTACGCCGCCGTGACACCGCCTGTCGCCGCGATGACCAGGCCACCGAGCAGCGGGCCGAGGGTGAAGCCCACCGACCAGGCGAGCATGCCGAGCGCGTTGGCCGCGGGGAGCAGCTCGGTGCTCACCAGGCGCGGGATGATCGAGGACCGTGCAGGGTTGCCGATCGCGAAGAACGCCGACTGCACGGCGACCACGAGGTAGAGCAGCGCGACGCTGCCCAGGCCCGCGAAGGCCTGGACCACGAGGACGATCGAGCACGACATGAGCCCGATCGCCGCCAGCAGGCCGAGCCTGCGCCGGTCGTGGACGTCGGAGAGCATCCCGCCGTACAGCCCGAACCCGATGAGCGGCACCAGCTGGAACAGTCCGACGAGACCGACCGCGAACGACGACTGGGTGATCGCGTAGACCTGGATGCCGACCGCGACCGCGGTCATCTGCTGGCCGACGTTGCTGATGCCGTGCGCCGCCCAGATGCGCCGGTAGTCGGCCGACACCTTGAGCGGCGTCAGATCCGCGAGCAATCGGGGCACGTCCGGACCCTACGTCCGGTGCGCGGACGGCACAGATCCGTCCGAGCCGTGGACGCGGGGCGGCGACCCGGTCAGGGCGAGAGGCGCTCGACGCGCCAGGCGGCTGCGTCGTCGAGGAGGGCGCCCTCGCCCGTCCGGACGTACCGCAGCCGGTCGTGCAGCCGCGACGGACGGCCCTGCCAGAACTCGAGCGTCCGCGGCCGCACCCGCCACCCCACCCAGGTGCCGGGCACGGGGACGTCGTCGGCGCTGCCGGTGTCGGGGAAGCGCTGCGCGATCTCGGCGTACCGGCGCTCGAGGAGGCCGCGGTCGGCGATCACCTGGGACTGCAGGCTCGCCCACGCGCCGATCCGTGAGCCGTAGGGCCGGGAAACGAAGTACGCCGCCGCCTCGGCTGCGTCGACCTCCTCGACCTCGCCCACCACCACGACCTGGCGCTGCACCGGGTGCCAGGGGAAGAGCAGCGACGCGTGCGGATTGGTGGCGAGGTCGCGACCCTTGGTCGAGCCGCGGTCGGAGTAGAAGACGAAACCGCGGGCATCGAGCGTCTTGAGCAGCACGGTGCGGGCGGAGGGGTAGCCGTCGGCGTCCGACGTCGACAGCACCATGGAGCTCGCCTCCGCGGCGCCCCCGACCCCCGCCGCCTGGGCGTCGCCGAGCCAGCGCTGGAACTGCTCCAGGGGAGTCGGCGCGAGATCCTCCTCGCGCAGGCTCCCCGCCTCGTAGCTGGTGCGCACGTCGGACAGCGGATCGGTCACGTCCTCATCCTGGCCGCTCCGCCGCCCCGTCGCCTCCCGTCGGACTCCGCCGCGACATGGCGTGACCGCGTTGCGGCGTACGCCATCACCCCGGCGCCCCCCGGTCCGGCTCGCCGAGACGTGGCCGCACGGCGTGGAGGGGTACGGCGCCACCGCATCTCCCCACGATCGCGAGACGTGGCGCGGCCGCGCAGCGGCGTGCGAGGTCGGCCCACACCTGGCCCACCGCTCGTCGAGGCGCTGCACCGGGCTGACCAGGGCTTTCCATCCCGCGGAGAGGCTGCCTGGGCGTGTCGAAGCATCGTTTGCCAGGATGGACCGGTCGTCGGAGGGCCCCACCGGGCCGCCCGGCACGCGACGGGCTCCGCGGCGCCCGTCGACGCGGTCCGCGCCCACCGGCGCGGCCGAGCAGTGGACGGCGCGTCACCGGCGCGCCCAGGATCCAGGGAGCGGTATGTCGGACTTCGTGCCCGGCCTCGAGGGCGTCATCGCGTTCGAGACCGAGATCGCCGAGCCGGACAAGGAAGGCAGCGCCCTGCGCTACCGGGGCGTCAACATCGAGGATCTCGTCGGGCGCGTGTCGTTCGGCAATGTGTGGGGCCTGCTCGTCGACAACGAGTTCAACCCCGGACTGCCTCCGGCCGAGCCGTTCCCGATCCCGGTGCACTCGGGCGACGTGCGCGTCGACGTCCAGTCGGCCCTCGCGATGCTCGCACCGGCCTGGGGCCTCGAGCCGCTGCTCGACATCGACGACGACACCGCGCGCGAGGAGCTCGCACGCGCGTCGGTGATGGCCATGTCGTTCGTGGCGCAGAGCGCCCGAGGCATCGGCAAGCCGATGGTGCCGCAGAGCCGCATCGACGAGGCGCACACCGTCGTCGAGCGCATGATGATCCGCTGGCGCGGCGAGCCCGAGCCCCGTCACGTGCAGGCGGTCGACGCCTACTTCGTGTCCGCGGCCGAGCACGGCATGAACGCCTCCACCTTCACCGCGCGCGTGATCGCGTCGACCGGTGCCGACGTCGCGGCCGCCCTGTCGGGCGCGGTCGGTGCCATGTCCGGCCCGCTGCACGGCGGCGCACCTGCCCGCGTGCTCTCGATGATCGAGGGGGTCGAGAAGGACGGCGACGCCCGCCACTACGTCAAGGGCGTCCTCGACCGCGGCGAGCGGCTGATGGGCTTCGGCCACCGCGTCTACCGCGCCGAGGACCCGCGGGCCCGCGTCCTGCGGCGTACCGCGCGCGAGCTGGGTGCGGATCGCTACGAGGTCGCCGTCGCGCTCGAGCAGGCCGCGCTGGCCGAGCTGCGCGAGCGTCGTCCCGACCGCGTGCTCGAGACCAACGTCGAGTTCTGGGCCGCGATCGTCCTGGACTTCGCGCAGGTGCCGGCGCACATGTTCACGTCGATGTTCACCTGCGCGCGCCTGGCGGGCTGGAGCGCCCACATCCTCGAGCAGAAGAAGACCGGTCGCCTGATCCGCCCGAGCGCTCGGTACGTCGGCCCCGCGCCCCGCAAGCCCGAGCAGGTCCCCGGCTGGAACGCCGACATGGTCGCCCCCACCGGCTACTCCCCCGCCTGATCCGGCCCCAGCCCAGGATCCGCCGTGATCTTGCTCGGGTGACGGTTTCCCACCTCGGGTAACCGTCACCCGAGCAAGATCACAGATGGTTGTGGACGGCCGCTGCGTCCTGTGCGGGCGGCGGCGTTAAGTCTGGTGGTGCCCGCGATCCACCGCCCGATCACGACGCGCGACGACTTCGTCGCGACGTTCGGCTACCGCCCCACCGCATACGCCGCAGCCAGGGCTGCCGGGTTCAGCCGCGCTGCGATCGATGCCGCGGTCGGGCGCGGGCTGCTCACCAAGCCGCGACGGGGCATCCTGGTCGCGGTACGGCCCGACACCGCACTCGACGCGCGGGAGACGCACCTCGAGCTGCTCGCCGCCACCATCCGGGCGTCAGGGCGCGAGCTCGCCGCCAGCCACGAGTCGGCTGCGCTCGTCCACGGCATCGCCACGCCAGGTGACGTCATCCCGTCCTCGGTATCGCTGGTCGCGCGTGGCGCGTCGGGTAGGCATGTCGCCGACGAGCTGCGTCGCACGTCGCCTGTGCCGCCCCAGGACCTGGACGTCGTCAACGGTCTCCTCGTCACCGGCCTTGCCCGGACCGGCGTGGACCTTGCCCGCGGGCACCGCCTGCCTGCCGCTCTGATCCCTCTCGACTCTGCGGCCCGCAGGTGGATCGCTCACCGGACGGGAGCGAGCGGGAACCGATTGCGCCACCTCGTACGGACGCCAGAACTGCGTCTCGGAGCAGTCCAGGCGCTGGAAGCGGCGTTGGAGAGCTGCCGGGGGTGGGCGGGGACCGTTGCCGTCCGCACCGCGCTGCCCTTCGTCGACCCGGGCAGCGAGACGGCCCTGGAGTCGCGCAGCCGCGGGTGGTTCCTCGAAGCCGGACTCCCCGCGCTGAACCCCGGCACGCCGATACGCGTGGGGACGTCGACGTACTGGGCGGACTTCTGCGACCCGGAGCTCCGCGTCATCGGTGAGGCCGACGGCTGGGGAAAGTACGGCGCCAGCCAGTCTGACGTGCGTCGCGCGTTGCAGCGGGAGCGGCGGAGAAGCGACGCGCTCCAGGAGGACGGCTGGCGCGTGGTTCGCTGGACGACGAGCGACCCGCGCCAGCGGGTGGTCCGCCGGATGGCCGGTGTGCTGCGCGACGTGGCGCGAACCGCGTGATCTTGCCGCTGTGCTGGTTACCTGGGACTGGAAACCGGCATACGAGCAAGATCACGCGCATAGGTGCGGGGCGAGTTCAGGGGTGAGACGGGTGTCTCACGACCTGGAACCGGTCGGCGTCCGCGGCGCGGGGGTTCCTAGGCTGGGTCCACCGCCACGTACCGCTGGACGTGAGCGCCGGACGAGACGAAGGCACCGCCGTGACCGAGACGCAGCTCCCGCAGATCACCATCCCCGCCGACCTGCTCCCGGCCGACGGCCGCTTCGGCGCCGGACCGAGCAAGGTGCGCGCCGAGCAGGTGGCCGCCCTCGCCGCGATCGCGCCCACCTACCTCGGTACGTCGCACCGCCAGAAGACGGTCAAGACGCAGGTCGCCCGGCTGCGCCAGGGCCTCGCCGACCTCTTCGAGCTGCCCGAGGGCTACGAGGTCGTGCTCGGCAACGGCGGCTCGACCGCGTTCTGGGAGGTCGCCGCGTTCGGCCTGGTGCGCGACCGCGCGCAGTTCCTCACCTTCGGCGAGTTCGGCTCGAAGTTCGCGAAGGCCGTGAAGGACGCCCCGTTCCTCGGCGAGCCCACCGTGCACAAGTCCGACCCGGGCAGCGCCCCGAGCTTCACCGCGGAGGACGGCGTCGACGTGTACGCCACGCCGCACAACGAGACCAGCACCGGCGTCGCCATCACGCCCACCCGCGTGCAGGGCGGCGACGCCGATGCGCTCATGCTCTTCGACGCGACGAGCGCTGCGGGCGGCCTCCCCATCGACCAGACGCAGAGCGACGTCTACTACTTCGCGCCGCAGAAGTGCTTCGCCTCCGACGGCGGCCTCTGGATCGCGCTCATGTCGCCGAAGGCGCTCGAGCGCGCCGCGGAGATCAAGGCGAGCGGCCGCTACATCCCCGCGTTCCTCGACCTGCAGACAGCGATCGACAACAGCCGCCTCGAGCAGACCTACAACACGCCGGCCCTCGCGACGATCCTGCTCATGGCCGAGCAGGTCGACTGGTTCAACACCAACGGCGGCCTCGCGTGGTGCGTCGAGCGCACCCACCAGTCCAGCAGCGCCCTCTACGAGTGGGCCGAGGCCTCGCCGTACGCCAACCCGTACGTCGCCGACGCGAGCCTGCGCTCGCAGGTGATCGGCACCATCGACTTCGACGACGCGATCGACGCCACCGCGATCGCGAAGGTCCTGCGCGCCAACGGGATCGTCGACACCGAGCCCTACCGGAAGCTCGGCCGCAACCAGCTGCGGGTCGCGATGTTCCCGTCGGTCGACCCCGACGACGTACGTCGCCTCACCGCCAGCATCGACCACGTCGTAGCGTCTCTCGCGTGACGGCGGACGGCGCGGGCGGGGCCTCGACGACGCCGACCCGGCACGCCGTCCTGCGCGACCGCTCCACCTGGCTCACCTACGTCCAGGTCGGCCTCTTCGGCTACTTCCTCTACTCGTTCGGGCCCACCATCGCGCTGCTGCGCGACGAGACCGGCACCACCCGCGCGGTCGCCTCGCTGCACGGGACCGCGATGGCGATCGGCTCGGTGGCGGTGGGTCTCTCCGTGCCGTGGGTCGTCCGGCTGCTCGGTCGCGGGCGGATGATGCGCCTGGGCTCGGTGCTCGTGGCTGTCGGTCTCGCGATCTACGTGACCGGCGGCGCGCTCGGCCTCACGCTGCTCGGCATCCTGGTAGCGGCCACCGGCGGCACCTTCTCGCTGGTCGGCGCCAACGCCTTCATGCCCGACCACCAGGACCGCGGGCCCGCGACCCCGCAGGCGATGAGCGAGATGCACGCCTTCGGAGCGGTGATGGGCCTGCTCGGACCGCTGGCGGTCGGGGCGGCGGTCGCCCTCGCGTGGGGCTGGCGGCCGGCGCTCGTCGCGGGCGCCGTCGCCTACCTCACCCTCGAGCTCGTGCGCGGCAGACGCGTGCACGACTTCGACGGCCGGTACGGCGCCGACGGCGACGCCCACCCGCCGAACGAGCGGTTCACGCGCACCTTCTGGCTCGCGCTGCTCGTGTTCACCTGCTCCGCCGGCCTCGAGTTCTCGCTGACGTTCTGGGGGAGCGACCTCGTGCGCGACCGCGCCGGGCTCGGCGACGCCGCGGCCGCAGCGGCGATCGCGACGATCGTCGGAGGCCTCGCCATCGGTCGCGTGGTGGGATCCCAGGTCGTCGCGCGGTTCGACTCCGAGAAGGTGCTGAGCAACTCGTTCGCGCTGTCGGTGGTGGGCTTCGCGATCGCGTGGCTGAGCACGAACGCGGCCGTGATGCTCATCGGCCTGCTCGTCACCGGGCTCGGCATGGGCCTGCAGTCGCCGCTCGGCATCGGCCGCGCGGTGCGGGCGGCCGGCGCCCAGGTCGACCGCGGCGCCGGCCTCACCTCGGTCGCGGCGGGTGCCGCGAGCGGCGCCGCGCCCTTCGCGCTCGGTGCCCTCGCCGACGCCGTCGGCGTCCACACCGCGTTCCTCATCGTGCCGCTGCTCGGTGTCGCCGGCGCGGTGCTCGTGCGCCTGGCGCCCGTGGGATTCGACGAGCAGCCGCCCGCCTGATCAGGGGCAGGGCCCGTCCAGCGCGGTGAAGGCGCTGCCCGGGTCGGAGTAGCTCGCGCTGCTCGCGTGCTGCACCGGAGAACCATCGACGCTCCCGTCGACGCAGACCTTCGCTGGATCCGATCGGTGCTGCACGTGGTACCCGTCCGGAACGACCGCGGTCCCGGCCCACTCGGTCGACGTGAGCAGCACCTGCCCCCCGGGCAGGCCCGTCGCGGACGGCTCGCCGTAGGTCGTCGCTGCGGTGAGCCAGTCGTAGAGCCCCTGCAGGACGCGCTGGTTCTGCTCCGCCGGTGTGCCGAAGTCGATGCCGGCGCGCCACTTCTCGTAGGACGCGAAGACGTCGCGCCCGATCTGGGTCAGCCGGTCGTCCGGGATGCGGCGGTAGACCGCCTCGACGTCCAGCGCCGGACGGCTCGGGTCGGCGAACGTCTGCGCACCGGCCACGTCGGAGGCGACCGGGCCGGCGGCCGCGGCGGGGACGGCTGCCATCGCCTGCCCGGACGACGGACGCGGGTCGCAGCTCGTGACGCCGACCGGCCAGAGGAACCGGGTCACGGTCAGACCGTTCCCGGCCACGACCTGGCCGTCCTTCGCGATGACCGAGCCGGTGCCCAGCACCCAGGCGCTCTGGGTGCCGCCGGGCTCGCCAGGTGCCATCGACGCGATGGTGCAGGCGGTCGGCGGCGGGGATGCCGTCACGACGACGCCCGTCACGCCGGGGTCGCGGCCGTACGCCGCGCCACCGAAGGCTCGGCCCTGCCAGTAGGCGGAGAAGGCGGCGTACTGCATCATCGCGTCGCGGACCTGCCGCTCCGACGTGCCGACCGGAAGCGCGTCGCGCTGACTGCGCTGGGACACCAGCAGGGCGACGGGTACGGCGAGCAGCACCACCGCGACACCCGCGGCCACCGACGCGACGACGCGGCGGCGGTGCCGGCGCACGCGGTGCTCGATGCCGCCCATGCGGTCCGGAGTGGCCGGCAGGTCTGACGGGATGGCACGCAGCGCGGTGCGCAGGTCGTCCTCGGTCATCGGCATCTCAGCTCACCTCCGCCGTCAGCGACGCATCGACCCGCAGCCGGGCGAGCGCCTTGCTCGCCTGGGACTTCACCGTGCCCACCGAGATGCCGAGCACCTTCGCGGTCTCGGCCTCGGTGAGGTCCTCGTAGTAGCGCAGCACGATCACCGCGCGCTGCCGCGGCGTGAGCAACCGCAGCGCCGTCTCGACCTGCTCCTGCAGCACGACCTGCTCGCTCGCGTCGTCTACCGCGAGCTCGGGCAGCTCGCCGGTCGGCTTCTCGCGGTTCCAGAAGCGGCGCCGCCTCGCGAGGTAGGTCGTGACGAGCACGCGGTGCACGTACGGCTCGGGGTTGCCCTCGATCCGCGACCACCGTCGCCAGCACGCGGCGAGCGCGTCCTGCAGCAGGTCCTCGGCCGACGCCCAGTCGCCGGTGAGCAGCCGCGCGGTGCGCAGCAGCACGGGCGAGCGTGCGGCCACGAACTCCGCGAACTCCGGCCGCTCGGCCATCGGTCCCCCTCGGTAGGACGCTGCGGTCCCTCACCCCGTTCTAGCGGCTGGACCCCGCCGATGGTTGCCGCGGCTCGCCGGGGCCGATCAGCGGTCGCGACGCAGGGCGACGACGATGCCGACGGCTCCGGCGAGCACCGCGACCGCGACGACGCCCGCAAGAGGCCAGGAGGATCCGGTCGCTGTCGCCGACGGACCACTCGACGACGCGGGGGCCGTCGGTGTGCCGGCCGCCGACGACACGGACGGATCAGGGGCCGAGGCCGACGCCGAGGCCGAGGGCGTCGCGGACGACGGCAGCGGGACCCGCCACAGCGCGGTGTCGCGCTCGCCGGCGACGAGGAGCGCGGCGTCGTCGGGCGCCCAGGTGATCGCCTCGCCCTGCACCTCGAAGGGCAGGGCGACCGGGGTCGGCGACGCGAGGGTCCGTGCGGTGACCGGACCGTCGTACAGGAACGCCTTGACGTAGTCGCGGATCACGAAGCGGGTGCCCGAGCGCGACATCGCGGCGTCGGTCGCGATCCCGCCCACGTCGCCCACGACCCGTGCCCTGGTGACCGTCGACGTCGACAGCGGCACCTTCCACACCGAGCCGGCGGCGAGCTGCTTGGTGACGACCCAGACGTCGGGCCGGTCGGGCGCGGCGAGCAGTCCCTCGGCGTTGTGCGGGATGTCGGCGTAGGTGAAGCGGTACGTCGTGGCGCTCACCTGCTGGTCGACGAGGCGCTGAGGCTCGCGGATCGCGTGCAACCGCACCGACGGCCAGGAGTCGCGGTTGTCGCCGATGTCGCCGAGCCACAGCACGGGGCGGCCCTGGGGGTCGGTGCCGGTGGCCACCGCCTCGAGGTCGCGGGCTCCGATGCCGGCGACCCGGATGCGGGCCAGGGTGCGGCAGGTCGTGCCGTCGACGGCGTACAGGTAGGGGCCGCGGCTGGAGTCGTTGTGGACCCAGTAGACCCCGGGGTGCGCGCGCGACCAGGTGATGCCGCTGATCTCGACGAGCCGCTCGTCGCTGAACCGGCACACGACCCTCGGCTCGTCGGCCGAGGCGGCGACCGCCGTCGTCGCCGGCGCACCGAGAGCGGCAATGCCCACGAGCAGGGCCGCGATCCCCACGCGCACAGGCGGTCTCACGCGCACAGGCGGTCTCACGCGCGGGCGCGCTCGAGCTCGGGGGCGATGCGCGTGGCGAGCGCGGGTACGACGTCCCACTCCGCCGCGAGCCGGTCGTAGTCGGCGAGATCGTCGCGCGACGGGCGGGCACCGGTGCGCACCGCGCGCAGCATCAGGTTGCGGTTCGTGTGCTCGTCGCTCACGAACTCGACGGCGTCCACGCGGTAGCCGACCAGCCTGAGCAGCGAGGCGCGGAACGTGTCGGTCAGGACATCGAGGAACCGCTCGCGCAGCAGGCCGTAGCGCGCCACGAGCGTGTACGGCGAGGGCGCCTGCGCCCTCGACACCTGCGCCTGCAGGTCGTGGTGGCAGCACGGCGCGGCGAGCACGACCGCCGAGCCCCACCGGACGGCGCGGGCGAGGGCGTCGTCGGTGGCGGTGTCGCAGGCGTGCAGGGCGACGACGACGTCGGGCGCCGGCTCCTCGACAGCGTCGGCGATGGTGGCGGCCTCGAAGGTGAGCTCGTCGGACCAGCCGAGCGACTCGGCGAGCGCGGCGTTGCGGTCGCGGAACTGCTCGCGCACGTCGACGCCGTGCACACGGACCGGGAGCCCTTTCACCCGGGCCAGCCAGACGTAGGCACCGACAGTCAGGTAGGCGTGTCCGCAGCCGAGATCGACCACGCGCCAAGGCTTCTCGACGGTCGGTTCGGCAAGGGCTCCCGCCGTCCGGGCGTCGTCGAGCGACGACTCGAGCAGCCGTACGAACTCCTCGACCTGCCGGTACTTGTCCTGCTTGCTCGGCTTGATCCGACCCTCGCGGTCGGCCACGCCCACGGCGACCAGGAATGCCCGGACGTCGGGGTGCCCGACATCGAACAGCCGCGGCTTCACCCGGTCGTGCCCGGCAGTGACGGGCGCCGGCTCCGACCGGGGCGCGCGGTGGACGAGCGCGTCGCCCTTCTTGGTGATGCGCACCTGCACGACCTCGTCGATGGTCTCGACGTGCCAGTTGCCGAACCCCTGCGCGAGCAGGGCGTCGACCGCCTCCGTGGCGCCGGCGGCGTCGTGGTTGGCCGTGTGCGCCTGTCGTTCGTCGTACGTCGTCACCTGCAGGCGCACGCCGCCCCTGAGCGACACCGGTCGCAGCTCCGCCCGGCGCCACGCGAGCGGGACGCCCTTGCGTCGCCCGGCCGCCACCGCGCGGACCAACGACGAGGTGTCGAGCAGGAGGGCGCGCACCTCGCCGCTCGCGTCGTCCCAGCGCACGTCAGGACGTCGCCATCGCCAGGCGCTCGGTCAGCAGTCGCAGCGCGTCGGCGTCGCCACCGCTGGCGATGCCGTGCTCGCCGGGACGGCCCCACAGGTGCAGGAGCAGGCCCGAGGGCTC